>CAJMOI010000007.1 GCA_905215105.1 uncultured bacterium | reverse complement strand
GCATGCGAAGATCTGGAGAAGCTGCTGAAGTCTGCAATGGCAAATGCTGAAAATAATCACAACATGGATGTCACGAAGCTGTATGTTGCCGAGTGCTCCGTTGCCCCCGGACCGATTCTGAAGCGCATCCGTCCGAGAGCACAGGGTCGTGCATTCAGAATCCTGAAGAGAACCTCGCACATCACCCTGGTGCTGAAGGAAAAGGAATAAGCGGAAGAGGAGGTTACATTATGGGTCAGAAAGTAAATCCCCACGGTCTCCGTGTGGGCGTCATCAAAGACTGGGATTCCCGCTGGTTCGCCAGAAAAGATGTTTTCGGCGATACGCTGGTTGAGGACTACAACCTCCGCAAGGTGCTGAAGAAGCAGCTTGCTGCCGCGGGTGTTCCGAAGATCGAAATTGAGCGCGATGCCTCTAAGGTTCGCATTCACATCCACTGCGCAAAGCCCGGCATGGTCATCGGCCAGAAGGGCAGCGAGATCGAGAAGCTCCGCACTCAGTGCGAGGCTATGCTGAAGAAGCCCGTTGTCATCAACGTGGTAGAAGTTCGTCAGCCCGACCTCAACGCACAGCTGGTTGCTGAGAATATTGCACAGCAGCTGGAAAAGAGAGTTTCTTTCCGCCGCGCTATGAAGCTGTGCATCGGCCGCAGCATGAAGCTGGGCGCCAAGGGTATCAAAACCCAGGTTTCCGGCCGTCTGGGCGGCGCCGAAATCGCTCGTACCGAGCAGTATCATGACGGCACCATCCCGCTGCAGACCCTGCGCGCTGACATCGACTATGGTTTTGCCGAGGCTGCCACCACTTATGGCCGCATCGGTGTGAAGGTTTGGCTGTACCGCGGTGAGGTCCTCCACGACAACCGCAAGCCCCGCAAGGAAGGAGGCAAACAATAATGTTGCTGCCTAAGAGAGTGAAATACCGCAGAGTGCATCGCGGTCGTCTGACCGGTAAGGCATATCGCGGCAACACCGTGACCTACGGTGAGTATGGTCTTCAGGCTCTGGAGCCCTCCTGGATCACTTCCAACCAGATCGAGGCTGCCCGTATCGCCATGACCCGTTACTGCAAGCGTTTTGGTAAGGTCTGGATCAAGATCTTCCCCGATAAGCCCATCACCGAGAAGCCCGCTGAAACCCGCATGGGTTCCGGTAAAGGTTCTCCCGAGTACTGGGTGGCCGTGGTAAAGCCCGGCCGCATTATGTTCGAAATTGCTGATGTTCCGGAGGCAACTGCCCGTGAGGCAATGCGTCTGGCTGCCAACAAGCTGCCCATCAAGTGCAAGTTTGTCAAGAAGGAAACGGGGTGTGAAGAGTAATGAAGGCCGCAGAGATCAGAGAGATGAATCACGAAGAGCTGGCTGCAAAGCTGAAGGACCTCAAGGCCGAGCTTTTCAACCTGCGTTTTCAGCTTGCGATCAACCAGCTGGATAACCCCATGCGCATCAACGCTGTGAAGAAAGACATCGCCCGCGTGAAGACCATCATCCGCGAAAACGAGCTGAAAGACAGCGCTAACGCATAAGAAAGGGAGGGTTAAGCTGTGAGCGACAGAAACATGAGAAAAACCAACGTGGGCCGCGTTGTCAGCGACAAGATGGACAAGACCGTCGTCGTGGCCATCGAGGACAGCGTTCGTCACCCGCTTTACAAGAAGATCATCAAGCGCACCGTGAAGCTGAAGGCGCACGATGAGAACAACGAGTGCAGAGTCGGCGACCGTGTTCGCCTGATGGAGACCCGCCCCCTCTCCAAGGATAAGAGATGGCGTGTGGCCGAGATCATCGAGAAGGCGAAATAATCAGCCCTTCGCAAGCACACAAGAATATGTCTTTTTTGGCACAGGGTCCTTTATAGAAGGAAACCCCAGCCAATGTAAAGGAGGAACGAACTGTGATTCAGCAGCAGACTTACCTCAAGGTTGCCGACAACACCGGCGCGAAGGAGCTTATGTGCATCCGCGTTCTGGGCGGCACCGGCAGAAGGTATGCCAATATTGGCGACGTCGTGGTGGCATCTGTTAAAAAAGCAGCACCCGGCGGCGTTGTGAAAAAGGGCGACGTTGTGAAAGCGGTAATCGTGCGTTCCGCTTCCGGCGTTCGCCGCGAGGACGGCACCTACATCCGTTTTGATGAAAATGCCGCCGTTATCATCCGTGACGATAAAAACCCGAGGGGCACCCGTATCTTTGGGCCTGTCGCCAGAGAGCTGCGCGACAAGGATTACCTGAAGATCCTCAGCCTGGCCCCCGAAGTGCTGTAATGGAGGTGCTCACTAATGAATAAAGTTCATGTTAAAACCGGTGACACCGTCGTCATCCTGAGCGGCAAAGACCGCGGCAGCAAGGGCAAGGTCCTGGCCGTCAGCCCCAAAGAGGGTAAAGTGATTATCGAAGGTCTGAACATGGTGACCAAGCATGTGAAGCCCCGCAGAATGGGCGAGCAGGGCGGCATCGTGAAGGCCGAAGGCGCTATGTATGCCTGCAAAGTGCAGATCGTCTGCCCTCACTGCGGCAAGCCTACCCGCGTGGGCCACAAGCTCTATGAGGACGGCACCAAGGGCCGCATCTGCAAGAAGTGCGGCGAGTCGCTGTAAGGGAGGAAAGACGAATGGCAAGATTGAAGGACTACTACAAGCAGGAGGTTGCTCCCGCTCTGATGAAGAAGTTCTCCTACAAGAGCGTGATGCAGATCCCGAAGCTTGACAAGATCGTTATCAACGTCGGCGCCGGCGAGGCCAAGGACAACTCCAAGGTTATCGACAGCATCTGCACCGACCTGGCCGCCATCACCGGTCAGAAGCCCATGGTCTGCAAAGCGAAGAAGTCCGTTGCAAACTTCAAGCTGCGTGCAGGCATGAACATCGGCGTGAAGGTTACCCTGCGCGGCGACCGCATGTACGAGTTCATGGACAGACTGTTCAATGTTGCGCTCCCCCGCGTGCGTGACTTCCGCGGTATCAACCCCAACTCTTTCGACGGCCGCGGCAACTACAACATGGGTATCAAAGAGCAGCTGATCTTCCCCGAGATCGAGTATGACAAGATCGACAAGGTCCGCGGTATGGACATCTGCTTTGTAACCACTGCTAACACCGACGAGGAGTCCCGCGAGCTGCTGACGCTCATGGGCGCCCCGTTTGCGAAATAAGGAGGGATTATTGTGGCCAAGACTTCTATGAAACTGAAGCAGCAGAGAGAGGCAAAGTTCTCCTCCCGCAAGTACAACCGCTGCAAGATCTGCGGACGGCCCCATGCCTACCTTCGCAAGTTCGGTATTTGCCGTATTTGCTTCCGCGAGCTGGCCTATAAGGGCGAGATCCCCGGCGTGAAGAAGGCAAGCTGGTAATCGAAAAGCCGAAGAGAAGGAGGTAACACCATGCAGATTACTGATACTATCGCAGACCTGCTGACCAGAATCCGCAATGCGGCTTCCGCAAAGCATGATACTGTTGAGATCCCCGCTTCCAACATGAAGAAGGCAATCTGCCAGATCCTGGTGGACGAGGGTTATATCAAGAGCTTCAGCGTGACTGAAGACGGCAAGCAGGGCATTATCAAGGTCGTCCTGAAGTATGGCGAGGGCAAGACCCCCGTGATCAAGGGACTGCGCCGTGTTTCCAAGCCCGGCCTGCGCATTTATTCCAACGTAGAAGAGCTGCCCAAGGTCATGAAGGGCCTGGGTATCGCCATCATCTCCACTTCCAAGGGCGTTATGACCGACCGTCAGGCCCGCAAGGAGAACGTAGGCGGCGAAGTTCTGGCGTTCATTTGGTAAGATAAGGGGTGCAACTATGTCGCGAATTGGAAGAAAACCCATAAATATTCCCGCTGGCGTTGAAGTTACTGTCAACGGCAGTGATGTGACTGTCAAGGGACCCAAGGGTACCCTGAACCAGTCTTTCCACCCGAACATGAACATTGTGGTGGAGAACAACGAAGTGATCGTAACCCGGCCCAACGACGAGAAGGAAAACCGCTCCCTGCACGGCCTGACCCGTACCCTGATCCACAACATGATCCTGGGTGTGACCGAGGGCTTTAAGAAGGAGCTGGAAGTCAACGGCGTTGGCTACCGTGTACAGAAGCAGGGCAAAAACCTGGTCATGAACCTGGGCTATTCCCATCAGGTCATCATGAGCGAGAAGGACGGCATCACCATCGAGGTGCCGAATCCCAACTCCATCGTGATTCTGGGGCCCGATAAGCAGAAGGTTGGTCAGTTTGCAGCGGAAGTCCGCGAGAAGCGTCCGCCGGAGCCGTATAAGGGCAAGGGCATTAAGTACGCTGGCGAAGTGATCCGCCGCAAGGAAGGCAAGGCCGGTAAGGGCTCTAAGAAGTAAGGAGTGAATGACAAATGGTGAATAAGGCTGACAGCAACAAGGCCAGACTGACCCGCCACAAGAGAGTGCGCGGTAAGATTTCGGGCACCGCTTCCCGCCCGCGCCTGAACGTGTTCCGCTCCAGCAGCAACATCTACGCTCAGATCATCGACGATGTGAAGGGCGTTACCCTGTGCGCTGCATCCACTTTGGATAAGGAGTTCACCGGTAATGGCGGTAACAAGGAAGCTGCACGCAAAGTCGGCGAGATGATCGCGAAGCGTGCCGCAGAAAAAGGAATCACCGAGGTCGTTTTTGACCGCGGCGGCTATATTTTCCACGGCCGCGTCAAAGAGCTGGCCGAAGGCGCCCGTGAGGGCGGCCTCAAGTTCTGATAAGGAGGAATACTTTTGGCTAGAATTGACGCTTCCACCATGGAATTGAAAGAGCGCGTGGTTGCCATCAACCGCGTTTCCAAGACCGTAAAGGGCGGCCGTATCTTTAAGTTCGCTGCTCTGGTCGTTGTTGGCGACGGAAACGGCATTGTCGGCTTCGGTATCGGCAAGGCCGGCGAAGTTCCGGACGCTATCCGCAAGGGCATCGAGGATGCCAAGAAGAACCTGATGAAGGTTTCTCTCCGCGGAACTACTATCCCCCACGAGATCATCGGCGCGTTTGGCGCAGGCCGCGTCCTGCTCAAGCCCGCTGCTCCCGGTACCGGTGTTATCGCCGGCGGCCCGGTTCGTGCAGTTGTTGAAAGCGTAGGCATTAAGGACATCCGTACCAAGGCTCTCCGCTCCAACAACCCCTGCAACGTTGTCCGCGCCACACTGGCAGGTCTCGCTCAGCTGCGTACCGCTGAAGAGGTCGCAGCCATTCGCGGCAAGTCCGTGAAAGACATTCTGTAAGGGAGGTTTGCAACATGGAACAGATTAACGTGAAGCTGGTCAAGAGCCTGATCGGCTGCAAGAAGGACCAGATTGCAACCGCCCATGCACTGGGTCTGAAGAAGATCGGCGACTGCACCACGCAGCCCGACAACGCTCAGACACAGGGCAAGGTGGCCAAGATTGTCCACCTCGTCGAAGTGAGCAAGTAATCTGTCAGGAATGAACAAGGAGGTGCGAGTAAAATGAAGTTGCATGAACTGACTGCAGTTCCCGGCGCAACCAAAGAGGCCAAGCGCATTGGCAGAGGCCACGGTTCCGGCCAGGGAAAGACCGCAGGTAAGGGTCATAAGGGCCAGAAGGCCCGTGCAGGCCGCGGATTCCGTCCCGGCTTTGAAGGCGGCCAGATGCCCCTGCAGAGAAGAATCCCCAAGAGAGGATTTAACAATATCTTTGCTTCCAAGATTGTTTCCATCAACGTTGGCGCTCTGGAGTGCTTCGACAACGGCGCTGTTGTTGATACCCAGGCTCTCATCGACGCCGGTCTGGTAAAGACCGTTTGCGACGGTGTGAAGATCCTGTCCAATGGTAAGCTGAGCAAAAGCCTGACCGTGAAGGTGAACGCTTTCTCCGCTGCTGCGAAAGAGAAAATCGAAGCTGCAGGCGGGAAAGCAGAGGTGATCTGAGTTGTTCAACACCATTAAGAACGCTTGGAAAATTCCTGATCTTCGCAAAAAGATCCTTTTTACTCTGTTTATTATCATCGTGTTCCGGTTCGGCTCGGTTATCCCCGTGCCGTTCCTGGACGCTTCCGCTCTGAAAGAGCTGATGGATTATGTTGATGCCCAGGGCAGCCTGGTGAGCTATGCCAACATGATGACCGGCGGTGCCTTTGCACAGGCTACGCTGTTCGCCATGGGTGTTACCCCTTACATCAACTCCTCCATTATCATGCAGCTGCTGACAGTGGCCATTCCGCCGCTGGAGCGACTGGCCCGCGAGGGCGAAGAAGGCAGAAAGAAGATCAGCGCAATCACCCGTTATGTAACGGTGATTTTGGGCCTGATTCAGGGCACCGCTTACTTCTTCTATCTGCGGAACAACAACATTGTTCTTTACAACGAAGGTTTCTCCCAGGTGTTTGCAGCACTGGTTATTATCTTCGTGTTTACGGCAGGTACCGCACTGATGATGTGGCTGGGCGAGCAGATCAACCAGAAGGGCATCGGAAACGGTATTTCCATCCTGCTGTTTGCGGGCATCGTTGCCCGTCTGCCCTACACGGGCGAGCAGCTGTGGAGCTACATCTCCATGGCAAACTCTGACTCCAGCCTCGCCAAGTACTATGTGCTGGCTCCCCTGTGGATCGTACTGTTCCTGGCGGTGATCTGGGTCATTGTGTTCATGAACGAGGCAGAGCGCCGGATCCCCATCCAGTACGCCAAGCGTGTGGTGGGCCGGAAGATGTATGGCGGCCAGTCCAGCCACATGCCCATCAAGGTTGGCATGAGCGGCGTGATGCCCGTCATCTTCGCAAGCTCCATCCTCTCCATCCCCAGCACGATTCAGCTGTTCATGGGCAGTACGGTTTCCGAAGGGTTCTGGAAAGGCTTCTTTGACGCCTTCTCCTCCACCGGCTGGCTGTACTCCATTCTGTATTTCATTCTGATCCTGATGTTCGCCTATTTCTATATGACCATCCAGTACAACCCCATTGAGATGGCCAATAATCTGCGGCAGAACAACGGCACCATCCCGGGCATTCGCCCCGGTAAGCCCACCGCTGACTTTATTGCGAAGATTCTGAGCAAGGTAACCCTGATCGGCGCACTGTTCCTGGCGTTCATCGCCATTGTGCCTATCATTTACGGCAATGTTACAGGTCTGGGACGCCTGTCCATGGGCGGTACTTCCGTCATCATTATGGTGGGCGTTGCTCTTGAAACGGTGAAACAGATGGAATCCCAGATGATGATGCGTCATTATAAGGGCTTCCTCGATTAATACTGGAAGGAGCAATGAAGTATGAAGCTGATTCTTCTTGGCGCCCCCGGCGCCGGCAAAGGCACGCAGGCGGAGGTTATCTGTGAGAAACTCTCCATCCCTGCAATTTCCACTGGCAACATTATCCGCGAAGCGCTGAAAAGCGGCACGGAGATGGGTCTGCGGGCCAAGTCCTATATGGACGAAGGCAAGCTGGTTCCCGATGAGGTCGTCATCGGCATCATCAAGGACCGTCTGGCTCAGGACGACTGCAAAAACGGTTTCATCCTGGACGGTTTCCCCCGCACCATCCCTCAGGCCGAGGCTCTGGATGCCATGGGCGTGATCATTGACCGGGTCATCGATATCGAGGTTCCCGATGAGAAGATCGTCACCCGTATGTCCGGACGCCGTGTCTGCGAAAAGTGCGGCGCCAGCTACCACCTGCTTTACAAGAAGCCTGAGGTGGAAGGCGTCTGCGGCAAATGCGGAGGCACCCTTGTTCAGCGCAAGGATGACCACCCCGACACCGTGCTGGAACGTCTGCATGTGTATCACGAGCAGACCGAGCCCCTCAAGGCCTACTACGAGAAGCAGGGTAAGCTGAAGATCGTAGAGGGGCAGGAGGAAGTGGCTGATACCAGCCGCCTGACTCTTGCGGCCATCGAGGCGTAAGCATGATTGTATTGAAGACCAGCCGGGAGCTCGCAATTATGCGGGAAGCCGGACGGATTTCTGCAATGGCGCTGAAAGTTGCCGGTGAGGCGGTCGAGCCCGGGGTTTCCACCTGGGAAATCGACCGCGTCGCCCGGAAGTATATCGAATCACAGGGAGCCGTCCCCAGTTTTCTGGGGTACGGCGGATTCCCTGCCAGCGCCTGTATATCGGTGAACAACGTGGTGATCCACGGCATACCGTCCAAACGCCAGATTATCAAGGCTGGCGACATTGTAAGCATCGACATCGGAGCCATGTTTGAAGGTTTTAACGGCGACAACGCCTACACCTTCGCCTGCGGAGAGATTTCCGCAGAAGCACAGCGGCTTCTGGACGCTACCCGCGAGAGCCTGTATGAAGGCATCAAACAGGCAACAGCCGGGAACCGCCTGGGAGATATCGGCAGTGCGGTGCAGCGGTATGTCGAAGCGCGCGGTTACTCGGTGGTACGGGATTTTGTCGGCCACGGAGTAGGCGCGAAGCTGCATGAAGATCCAAGCGTACCCAATTACGGCACACCGGGAAGAGGTGTGCGCCTGCTGCCGGGCATGACCATCGCCATTGAGCCGATGGTAAACCAGGGGCGGCACGAGGTCCAGGTCCAGAAGGACGGCTGGACAACGGTCACCCGGGACGGCAAGCTGTCAGCCCACTTTGAGCATACCGTCGCCATCACCCCCGACGGCCCTGTGATTCTCACAAAGCCGGAATAAGGAGGCAGTATGGCAGAGTATGTAAGAGGTCTGGTGGTACGCGCCCGCGCGGGACACGACAAAGGCGATTTTCTGGCAGTCCTCGAAGCTGGGGACGGCTGGGCGATCATTGCGGACGGAAAGCGCCGTCCGCTGGAAAAACCCAAGCGGAAAAAGCAGATCCATCTGGCGCCGACGGACACCGTTCTTTCGGAAGAACAGATGGAGACCAACCGCAAACTGCGAAACGCCCTTCGCCCCTTTCGGGAAAGGGCTGAATAACCAGGAGGTTCAGTCATGTCAAAGCAGGATGTAATTGAACTGGAGGGCGTAGTAAAAGAGGCCCTTCCCAACGCAATGTTTCAGGTGGAGCTTCCCAACGGTCACACCATCCTGGCTCATATCTCCGGCAAGCTGCGTATGAACTTCATCCGCATTCTTCCCGGCGACAAGGTCACGGTGGAAATGTCTCCCTATGATCTGACCAGAGGCCGCATCACCTGGCGTTCCAAATAAGACTTACCGAATTTACGATATAACCCACTGACTAACAAGGAGGGCGCACAAAATGAAAGTAAGACCTTCTGTGAAGAAGATGTGCGAAAAGTGCAAGATCATCAAGCGTCACGGCAAGATCATGGTGATCTGCGAAAACCCCAAGCACAAGCAGCGCCAGGGCTGATTGGCGCAAACCGAAATTAACATGGAGGTGCTATCCAAATGGCGCGTATTTCAGGTATTGACCTGCCCAGAGACAAGCGCATCGAGATCGCTTTGACCTATATCTATGGTATTGGCCGCAAGACCGCTACCGACATCTGCAAGGCTACCGGTGTTGACCCGGATGTCCGCGTGAGAGATCTCTCCGAGGACGATGCAGCCAAGCTGAGAGAGTATATCGACCACAACTGCCGCGTGGAAGGCGACCTGCGTCGTGACGTGGCATTCGATATCAAGAGACTGATCGAAATCGGCTGCTATCGCGGCGTGCGTCATCGCAAGAGCCTGCCCGTGAGAGGACAGCGCAGCAAGACCAACGCCCGTACCCGCAAAGGTCCCAGAAAGACCATGGCCAACAAGAAGAAGTAAGACAGGGAGGGATTAACCGATGGCAGCACAAAAGGGTAAGAAAGTTACCGCAGTTCGCAGACGCCGCGAGCGCAAGAATATCGACCGCGGTGCTGCGCACATCCAGTCCACTTTTAATAACACCATAGTTACCATTACCGATATGCAGGGCAACGCTGTTTCCTGGGCAAGCTCCGGTGAGCTGGGCTTCAGAGGCAGCCGGAAGTCCACCCCCTTCGCCGCTCAGACCGCTGCTGAGACCGCAGCCAAGCTGGCGATGGAGCATGGCATGAAGACCGTTGAGGTCTATGTGAAGGGCCCCGGCGCAGGCCGTGAGGCTGCAATCCGCGCTCTGCAGGGAGCAGGCCTGGAGGTCAGCATGATTAAAGACGTGACCCCCATCCCCCACAACGGTTGCCGCCCCCCCAAGAGAAGACGCGTATAATCACAACATCGAGTATTAGGAGGTGCCACGTTAACTATGGCAAGATATACAGAAGCTGTGTGCAAGCTGTGCCGCCGCGAGGGCCAGAAGCTGTTCCTGAAGGGCCAGAGATGCTACACGGATAAGTGCGCTCTCAACCGCAGAGCTTATGCTCCCGGCCAGCATGGCCAGGGCCGCAAGAAGACCTCTGAGTACGGCATGCAGCTGCGTGCCAAGCAGGTCGCCCGCCGCTACTATGGCGTGCTGGAAGGCCAGTTCCGCGCCTATTATGGGATGGCTACCAAGATGGAAGGCAAGACCGGTGAAAACCTGCTGTCCGTTCTGGAAAGCCGTCTGGACAATGTTGTCTATCGTCTGGGCTGGGCAAGCTCCCGCGCAGAAGCCCGTCAGCTGGTTGTTCACGGTCATTTCAACGTGAACGGCAAGCGCGTTGACATTCCTTCCTACCTGACCCGCGTTGGCGAAGTGATCTCCATCCGTGAGAACAGCCGCCAGAGCGCCAAGATCAAGGCTGTTGTGGAAGAGAATGCCGCACGTCCCTGCCCCAAGTGGCTGGAAGTGAACCGTGAAGCTCTGGAAGGCAAAGTTGTTGCCGTTCCTGCTCGTGAGGATATTGATCTTGAAGTTGACGAAACGCTCATCGTTGAGTTGTACTCCAAGTAATCCCTTCAGCACAGAAACAAGCTGGCTGATGGTACGGCGGGCCGGGGCGTCCCGGTTCGCCATCGAGTGAAGGAGGTTCGCAAATGATCGAGATTGAGAAGCCCAGAATCGAAACGGAAGAATTATCCAACAACGGAACTTACGGCCGCTTCGTGGTAGAGCCTCTGGAAAGGGGTTTTGGCACCACTTTGGGCAATGGCCTGCGCCGTGTGCTGCTTTCCAGCCTGCCGGGCGTTGCCGTTAAGTCCATCAAGATCGACGGCGTTGTGCATGAGTTTTCCACCATTCCCGGTGTGAAAGAGGATGTCACCGAGATCGTGCTCAATATCAAGGGTTTGACCGCCAAGCTGCACTGCGACGGCCCCAAAACGGTGGAGATCTGCGCCGAGGGTCCGTGCGAGGTTACGGCTGACTCTATCAAGTGCGACAGCGAGGTTGAGATCCTGAATCCTGAGATGCACATTGCTACCCTGGGCGAGGGCGCAAAGCTGTACATGGAGCTGACCCTGGACAAGGGCCGCGGCTATGTCAGCGGCGAGCGCAACAAGCAGAGCATGCCTGCCGGCGTGATCGGCGAGTTGCCGGTAGATTCCATCTACACCCCCGTTCTGAAGGTAAACTTCAACGTGGAAAGCACCCGCGTGGGTCAGAGCATTGACTTTGACAAGCTGACACTGGAGGTTTGGACCAACGGTGTCATCAGTGCACAGGAAGCCGTTTCTCTGGCCGCAAAGGTCCTGACGGAACACCTGAATCTCTTTGTTGATCTGTCCGACAAGGGCAGCAGCACCGAGATTATGGTGGAAAAGGACGACAAGGGCAAGGAAAAGGTACTGGAAATGACCATTGAAGAGCTGGATCTCTCGGTTCGCTCCTTCAACTGCTTAAAGCGTGCCGGCATTAACACGGTGGAAGACCTGATTAACAAGTCCGAAGAGGACATGATGAAGGTCCGCAACCTGGGCCGCAAATCCCTTGAAGAAGTTGTGTGGAAGATGGCCTCTCTGGGCTTTAATCTGCGCAAGGAAGAGGAATAATCGGCAGACCTGCCGGAACTTGATACTATAAACGTATAAAAGGAGTGAAATTTCGATGCCCGGAACCAGAAAGCTCGGAAGAGACACTGCTCATAGAACCGCAATGCTGCGTGCTATGGTAACGTTCCTGCTGGAAAACGGCAAGATCGAGACCACCGCTACCCGTGCCAAGGAAGTTCGCGCACTGGCGGAGAAGATGATCACCATTGCCAAGGAGAACAACGTGCACAACCAGAGACTGGTTAACGGCTTCATCACCAATGAAGCTGTTGCACACAAGCTGTTCACCGAGACCGCTCCCAAGTATGCGGACCGCAACGGCGGCTATACCCGCATCACCAAGCTGGGACCCCGTCGCGGCGATGCTGCTGAAATGGCCATCATTGAGCTGCTGTAATTTCAGATTGCGATAAAGAAAAGCCTGTTCCCGAAAGGGAGCAGGCTTTTTTGATGGTTGCGGCGCTTTTACAGAACCGACATGAATTCCCGAATTTCTGCAAGACGGTTTCCGGCGTCCTGAACGCCCATGGCGTACACTTCCATCAGCTGGGCAGGGTCCCGACAGAAACTGCTCATGGTAATGGGGCTGCTGGGGCGAATGACAATGGCAGAGCCGCTCTTTTCCCGCTGGATGCATTCAGCGCGAAGGGCGTTGTAAACCTCACCACGGTGGCACAAAGCCTCTGCAAAGGCCGGAGAACGCCAGTATCGGGCACGAATCACCGGCCGGGGATATTCAGGCTTCTCCGACTTGCGGTAGCTGTCGTCACGAGTCAGCACCACAACGTTCTTTTGACAGCCGTCCTCCTCTGCACGGCGCAGGGGAATGGCCTGAGCGACGCTGCCGTCCAGCAATCGTTTTCCCTGAAAGCGGATGGGGTGAGAGAGGAAGGGTTGGGCAGAGGAAGCCCGCACAGCCTCCATGTTTTTTCCCAGTTCTTCCCGGGAGAAGAAGACGATTTTGCCCGTTTCCAGATCCGTTGCTCCGGCCTGATAGCCCATGGGATTGCTGAAAAAAGCCTCATAATCAAAGGGGAGCAGCTGGTGGAACAGCTCTCCAAAAATAAAGTCGAAACCGAACATGGAGCCGCCCCGCAGCAAATTACCGCCGCTGACATACCGCTTATCCTGGATAAACCGGGCAAAAATCTCCCGGTTTCTG
The DNA here is from genome assembly GCA_905215105.1 of uncultured bacterium. Lineage (GTDB taxonomy): Bacteria > Bacillota > Clostridia > Oscillospirales > Acutalibacteraceae > Heritagella_A. The sequence continues at coordinate 23,435 of CAJMOI010000007.1, read as the reverse complement.
CCAATCTGTCCGGAAACAAAGCTGAGGGCATTGCAGGCTCCGGCAGAAATTCCGTAGACCGTGGAAAAATTCAGTTTTTCCCGAGCCAGTACGTCCAGTACTCCTGCTGTATAAGCGCCGCGAACGCCGCCGCCTTCCAAAACCAGTCCGCAAGACATGAAGAATCACTCCTTGAAAATCGCGATATGTTCAGTATACGGTGGTTTCGTAAAATGGGCAAGAAAAAAATTTAAAAAATTTGAAAAAAGGCTTGATTTTTCTGTTTCGATCGGTTATAATAGTCGAGCAGTCGATGCATGGACGTTTAGCTCAGCTGGTAGAGCATTCGCTTGACGTGCGAAGGGTCAGCAGTTCAAGTCTGTTAACGTCCACCACTGTAAAAGAGATTGGCTTTTGCCAGTCTCTTTTTTTATTTCCCGGGCAAAGGAAAGCCGCCGGTTTTTGCCGGCGGCTTTGGGTTTTATGGTTCAGTTCAAATCCATCATTTTGGCGCTGACGCCCTCCATGGCATTGAAGGCTTCCACCATCCGGTCAATGGTTTCCCGGTCGCCGCAGGCCTGAAGCATGATGACGCCATCATCAGAGCAGAATTCCTCGCTGGTTTCGTGCAGCCCTACCCGCAGACGAATATTGCATCCGAATTCCGTCAGGGCTTTTTGCAGATTCAGGGCATTGCTTCTCCGGTGATCTACCCGAAGGCCGATGATATAGTAGCAATTCATGACAAAACCTCTTTTCTTTTTCTGTTCTTTGTTTGTGCTCCCCTGCACCATGGGAACCGGGGAGTTTTCGGCACCTATAGTATACCATAATTTCTGAAAAACGTGCAATGATTCTATCAGAAATTTCGCGGGTATATCCCGGACCGGGAGCGCATATTGGTGTATGGAAAAGGGGGGTCTGTACCATGATTTCCATTAGAACCGGCAAACGAAAACTGATTGCACTGGCAGCCTCATTGGCAATTTTGACTTGTATTATCGTATTTGTTCCCCGTTCTGATACGTCGGGAAGTTCGCAAATAGCCTATAGCCGTCAGGCCGAAACCGCGGACCAGCGCATTGCCTTTCTAAAACAGTTTGGCTGGCAGGTAGAACCCGAACCCCTGGAAATCCGGGATGTGACCATACCGGAAGAGTTTGACCGGGTGTATGAGCGATATAACCGGCTGCAGCAGGCACAGGGAATGGATTTGCTGCCTTATGCGGGCAAGACCTGCCGGCAGTGGATTTATCAGGTGACCAATCATCCGGAGGACAGCAGCACAGTGCGTGCGGTGCTGCTGGTGTATGAAGGGGAAGTGATTGGGGGAGACATCAGCTCTGTGGCAATAGACGGGTTCATGACCGGTTTCGGCGGGGAAAAGGAGCCTCCTGTTTCTTCGGAAACGGCGGTATAAACAGGAAAAAAGCCTGCTGCCGTCCGGAGTCGCTGTCATATTTTTTCGAGAAACTATGCGAATTGTCTGAATCTGTAAAAGAAAATCGAAATTTTGTGGAAGAAACCCTTTGCATCCGTCGCCGTCATGCGGTACAATAGAAAGGAAGTAACCGGGAAAGGAAGAAAAGGTTTGGCGCTGGAAAGGCTGGATAAGATACTGGCATCACAGGGTGTGGGAAGCCGCCGGGAGGTGGGACAGATGATCCGGAAAGGACTGGTGACAGTCGATGGGATCGTTGCCCGCCGCCCGGAGGAAAAAGCGGACCCGGAGAAAACGGAAATCTGTATACAGGGAAAGCCGGTGACGGTGAAGAAGTATCTGTATCTGATGATGAATAAACCGGCCGGAGTTCTTTCCGCAGCCCGGGACAGCCGGACACCTACGGTGGTGGATTTGCTGCCGGAGTCCCTTTCCAGAAAAGGCCTTTTTCCCGCAGGAAGACTGGACAAGGATACCACCGGGATGCTGATTATCACCGACGACGGGGAGATGGCTCACCGGATGCTGGCGCCGAAAAGCCACATCTATAAGCTCTATGAAGCGGAACTGGATCTTCCCGTGGGGCCGGAAGATGTACAAGCTTTTTCCGAAGGAATTCCCCTGAAAGATTTTACCTGCTTTCCGGCAAGGCTGGAACCGGTGGAGGGGACATGCCTGGCCAGAGTCGAGGTGCGGGAAGGAAAATTCCATCAGGTAAAGCGCATGTTTGCCGCACGGGGAAAAACCGTTTTGGCGCTGCGAAGGCTTCGGATGGGAAAACTGGAGCTGGACCCTGCTCTTCTGCCCGGGGAAGCGAGGGAGTTGACCAAAGAGGAAATCGCGCTCATTTTTTCATAGCAAGTTGTACCAAATTTGTTCTGTGCCTTTGGCGTGCTAGCGAATGTCATAAAGAACGAACGTAAACTTTGGGTAAATCCAGTCTAGGAACTTTGGCGCAATTCTGCTATACTAACGTTAGCAAATTTCTTATGAGTCCACTGTGCATAAGAATTGAAGTTCATTAAACAGACAGTCTGCAGGAGGTTAATTATGGCAAGCGTAACTTTGAAAAATGTTTACAAGATCTATGCCGGCGGCGTAACGGCAGTTACCGATTTCTGCCTGGATATCGCTGACAAGGAATTCATCATTCTGGTTGGTCCTTCCGGTTGCGGCAAGTCCACCACCCTGAGAATGATCGCTGGTTTGGAAGAGATCAGCAAGGGCGAGCTGTACATCGGCGATACCCTGGCAAACGACGTGGCTCCCAAGGACCGCGACATCGCCATGGTGTTCCAGAACTATGCTCTGTATCCCCACATGACCGTGTATGACAACATGGCATTCGGCCTGAAGCTCCGCAAGACCCCGAAGGATGAGATCAAGCGCCGCGTGGAAGAGGCTGCCCGTATTCTGGATATCTCTCACCTCCTCGACAGAAAGCCCAAGGCTCTGTCCGGTGGCCAGAGACAGCGTGTTGCTTTGGGTCGTGCTATCGTGCGTGATCCCAAGGTCTTCCTGCTGGACGAACCTCTTTCCAACCTGGACGCCAAGCTGCGTGCTCAGATGAGAACTGAAATCGCCAAGCTGCATAAGAGACTGGGCACCACCTTTATCTATGTTACTCATGACCAGACCGAAGCTATGACCATGGGCGACCGCATCGTGGTTATGAAGGACGGCTTCATTCAGCAGGTTGATACTCCTCAGCACCTGTATGACCTGCCCTGCAACGAGTTCGTCGCAGGCTTCATGGGTTCTCCTCAAATGAACTTCATCGACGCTGTTGTTGGCAAGGCTGGCAATGACCTGACCCTGACCTTCGGCAACTGCACCATTAAGGTTCCCGCCAACAAGGCTGCCGGCACCGATCTGGCTGCTTATGTGGGTAAGGACGTTGTGTTCGGCATCCGTCCCGAGGATGTACATGACGAGCCTGACTTCCTGGCAAAGGCTACCAATGGTCTGGCAGAGGCTGACGTGGAAGTTACCGAATTGATGGGCGCTGAAACCTATCTGTATCTGAACTGCGAAGGCAACGCCGTTACCGCTCGCGTTGAACCCACCAGTGTTGCCAAATCCGGCGACCGCATCAAGATCGCTTTCGATCTGAATAAGATGCATGTGTTCGACAAAGAGACGGAGAAGACCATCCTGAACTGATTGTCTGACTGAAATATTCCATCAGGCCGTGCACCCTGCACGGCCTGATTTTTTATGATAGCTGGCTGAAACAACCCATTTCTTGGTATTTTTACCCAGAGACAATAAATTATTTAAAAAAAACATCCATTTCCCTGTTGCTATTTCTCTGGATTTTATGTAGAATGTTAATAGGTATTTAATTCCCGGTTTTCAAACGGAATTTCTAAAAAGAAAAGCCGGGAAGTTTGTATCGGTTTGTGTTACAGATTGTAATACTGGTTTCATAGAATCATAGAATAAAGTGAGGGAAAATCAATGTCTAACAGATTGTTTCAGGGTGTCATCCACCAGATGCGGGATGCAATCGACCGCACCATCGGAGTGATTGACGAGACGTCCGTCATTATTGCGTGCAGTGAGCTGGGACGTATCGGTGAGGTCAATGACAGCGTAACAGCTGAGACCATGGCTTCCCCCAATCCCTTTGTCATCAACGGTTATACCTACCGTTCTTTCGGAAACCGTCCCCGTCCGGAGTATGCAGTATTCGTATCCGGCAACGATCCGGAGGCTTCCCGTTATGCCAACCTGCTGGCGGTGTCTCTCAGCAGTATTAAGCAGTACTATGATGAAAAGTATGATCGCAGCAACTTCATTAAAAATGTGATTCTGGATAACATCCTGCCCGGAGATATTTATCTCAAGGCCCGTGAGCTCCGCTTCAACTCTGATGTGAACCGGGTGTGCATGCTCATCAAGATTACCAATAAGACGGACATTTCCGCTTATGATGTCATTCAGAACCTGTTCCCGGATAAGAACAAGGACTTTATCATCAACATCAACGAGACCGACATCGCACTGGTGAAGGAAATCCGTCCCGGCATCGATACCAAGGATCTGGACAAACTGGCCGGTTCTATTGTAGATACCCTTTCCAGCGAGTTCTATACCCACTGTGTGGTGGGCATCGGTACTGTTGTGGCCGGTATTAAAGATCTGGCCCGTTCCTTCAAGGAAGCACAGGTGGCACTGGAAGTGGGCAAGGTGTTCGACACCGAGCGCTCCATTGTCAGCTATGACAATCTGGGTATTGCCCGTCTGATTTACCAGCTGCCCACCACTCTCTGCGATATGTTCCTGCGGGAAGTCTTTAAGCGCGGTTCCATTGAGTCTCTGGATCAGGAAACCCTGTTCACCATTCAGCGCTTCTTCGAGAATAACCTGAACGTGTCCGAGACTTCCAGAAAGCTGTTTGTGCACCGCAATACGCTGGTGTATCGTCTGGAAAAGATTAAGAAGATCACCGGTCTGGATCTCCGTGAGTTTGAAGACGCCATCGTCTTTAAGGTGGCCCTGATGGTTAAAAAATACCTGTCTTCCAACCCGGTGAAGTTCTAATCAAGCGCCTATTTTTAAAAAGATTACAGAATAATTACAAATTTATTCTCTAAAAGAATTATAAAGAGGCCGCTCATTGGTATGATGTGAACGTATCATTGAGCGGCTTTTTGTCGTATTTTTGTAAAGAACCATGAGTTCCATCTTTTGGTACATGTAATACAAGCAGGATCCGGTCAAAAAAACGTATCAGGAGGGACGAAAGTGATCGAATTTCAGAATGTTTCTAAAACGTATCCCAACGGGACAAAAGCGCTGAAAAATGTCAGCCTGAAAGTAGATAAAGGCGAGTTTGTGTTCATTGTAGGCTCGTCCGGCGCCGGAAAAAGTACATTTCTCAAACTGATTATGGGCGAGGAAAAGGCAAGCTCCGGTGAAGTCATTGTCAACGGTAAAAAAATGTCGACCCTGCGCAACCGGGATATTCCCTATCTGCGCAGAACCATGGGCATTGTATTCCAGGATTTCCGTCTGATCGATAACATGACGGTCTATCAGAATGTAGCCTTCGCCATGCATGTGGTGGGAGCTGCACCCAAAGAAATCAAAAAGCGTGTTCCCGACACCCTGAAACTGGTGGGCTTGGAGAATAAAGCCAAATGTCTGCCGGCAGAGCTTTCCGGCGGCGAACGTCAGAGAGTGGGTCTGGCCCGTGCGCTGGTGAATAAGCCGGAAATGATCGTGGCCGACGAACCCACCGGAAACATCGACCCGGCCCGTTCTTACGAAATTGTCGGGCTGCTGAACGAAATCAACCGCCGCGGCACCACGGTGCTGATGGTTACCCACGAACATAATCTGGTAAAGCGCTTCCATCGCCGTGTGGTTCAGATTCATGACGGCGAAGTGGTAGCAGATACCATGAAGAAGACTGCGGGCAATACCCCCGCCATTTATGAGGGAGAGGGAGGGGAAATGTCCAATGAAACTGCATAATTTTTGTTATCTGCTGAAAGAAGGCTTTCGGAACCTGAAGGGAAACCGAACCATGACCATTGCATCCATTGCGGTGCTGGTTTCCTGTCTGCTGCTTACCGGCGCTGCCATGATGTTTTCCATGAACATCAATATGGCGATGGAGCTGGTGGAGGGCAACAACAGTGTGACGGTTTATCTCAATGAAGAGATCCCCACGCTGGAATCCATCCAGATTGGTGAGAAACTGCGTCAGGTGGATAATGTGGAGTCCTGTGAGTTTGTCTCCAAGGATGAAGCGCTGGAAAGTATGATGGAACTGTTGGGTGATGACGGCACAGTGCTGGAAGGCCTGACCGGTTCGGAAAACTTTTTGCCGGACGCTTATGATATTTCCATGAAGGACCTGACCAAATACGATGAAACCATCGCCGCCATTCAAAAAGTGGAGGGCGTGGACCATATTACCGATTATTCCGACATTGCCGATAAGCTGACCCAGCTGGATAACCTGGTGGCCATGGTGGGCTTCTGGGTGATTTTGCTGCTGGCAGTAGTGTCTCTTTTCATTATTGCCAACACCATCCGAGTTACCATGTATTCCCGCAGAATGGAAATCAGCATTATGAAATCCGTTGGTGCGACCAACTGGTTTGTCCGCTGGCCTTTTGTGGTAGAAGGTATGGTTATCGGTATTGTAGCCGGTATTCTGGCCAGCGCGTTTTTGTTTGTCCTGTATCAGAGTGTGGTTTCGGTCATCAGCGGAATCGCCGCCTTCTTCACGCCCATTGATATCAATGCGTTGCTGGTTCCCTTTACACTGGGCTTTATGGCCGTGGGTGCAGCGTTCGGTGCGCTGGGCGGTGCGATCTCCATTGGAAAGTATCTTCGCAAGGGAGGCAGTGAACTTGTTGGGCTGTAAGAAAAAAGCGCTTCGGCGTATTCAGATGGTCTGTGTGCTTCTGGCTGCCGGATTGATTCTGGGCATGGTTGCTCCCAGAACCATGATGCCGGTGTCGGCTGCTTCCAGCCTTTCGGAGCTGGAAGACCGCCAGTCTGAGCTGAAAAGCCAGAAGGAAGCAAACGACAAGAAACTGGATGAGCTGAAAGCGGACAAGGAAAAGCAGGAAGAATATAAGAAAACGCTGAATAATCAGATTGAAGTGATTCAGCAGGAAATCGATTCCTATAATCTGGAGATTACCCAGCTGAATGACAAGATTTCTGAAAAGGAAGAGGAAATTTCCGACAAACAGGCATCCATTGATGAAAACTTCGACAAGCTGAAGGAGCGTCTCTGTGCACTGTATAAAGCGGGAGAAGCATCCACCCTGGCAATTATCCTGGACGCGGAAAATCTTCCCGATATGCTCCGGAAAGCGGAAATGATGCGCAATATCACTGAACACGACACCGAGCTGATGGACACGCTGAAAAAGGAAATGAAGGAAATCGAGTCCCAGAAGGCGGAGATTGAAAGCAGCAAGGAAGAATTGAGCGAAAGCCGCACCGAGCTGCAGGAAAGCCAGAAGGAACTGACTTCCCTGATGGAAGAATCCGATTCCCTTTTGACAGATTTGGAGCGCCAGCAGAAAGAGCTGGAAATGGAGAACGAGTCCCTCAGTGATGAGATGAAGGAAGCAGACGCTGCACTGGATCAGTGGTATGCGGACTATTATGCGTCTCAGGACAGTTCTTCCGGGAATAGCTCCTCCAGTGGCGGTTCTTCTTCCGGCGGCAGTTCCGGAGGAAGCAGCACCCCCACGACCGGAACCGGACAGTTTACCTGGCCCGTACCCGGATTTACCAATGTAACCCAGGAATTCCACTCCGGCCACAAGGGCATGGACATTTCCTCTTATGGAATTTATGGACAGGCAGTGGTAGCGGCAGATTCCGGTTACGTTATGTTTGCCGGTTTCGGCAGCAACGCCAACTATCACAGCGGCTATGGCTACTGTGTGGATATCGACCATGGAAACGGTCTGGCATCCCGTTATGCCCATTGCAGCGCCCTGACGGTTTCTTCCGGTACTTATGTACAGAAGGGCCAGATCATCGGCTATGTGGGGAATACCGGACAATCCTATGGTGCACATCTTCATTTTGAGATTCGCAGCTATGGTACCCCGGTCAATCCCAGAGGATATCTGTAAGGTCTGAACACCATTCAGGGACAGGCAGTTTTTGCAAAAAACGCCTGCCCCTGCTTTGCGTTCCATCGGAAAAATCGGAGAGGATGAGCAGAACATGAAAAAAATCTCCATCGGGACATCCATTGCTTTGGCGGCCATGACAGCGGCGATTACGGTGTCCGTTACCTATCTCTATGCCATGGACCGATTCAATTCCAAAGTGGCGGACATCAACGAGCGTCAGTCCATGTACGCCAAGCTGACGGAAATTGATCAGAAGGTGCGAAAAGATGCCGTCGGAAATGTGGATGAAACCGCCATTAAGGACGGAATCTGTGCCGGCTATGTGGCAGGATTGGGAGATGTTAACGCCAAGTATATTTCCGCAGAGAAATACAAAGTGTATTTGCAGGGGGATGCGGAAAAAAGCGTGGGTATCGGCGTGCGCACCATCCAGGATGAGGATGGGAATATGGAGATTGTGGAAGTGCTGCCCGGTTCTTCTGCGGAAAAGAATGGCCTGAAAAAGGGCGATGTGATTCTCTCCATTGACGGAAAGGATGTTGTCCGTATTACCTATGGAGAAGCGGTTTCCTATTTGGACGGCGCTGCCGGAACCGAGGTCAGTGTGCAGGTTTTGCGCACGGAAACAGAGAAAGCGCAGGACGGCAGTGAAGAGTCCATTTCCAAAAAGTACGATTTTACCCTGGAACGGGCCGAATATGTGAATAACAGCGTGGACTGGAAGGTAATCAACGGCAATGTGGGCTACATTGCCCTTCGTAGCTTTTCGGAAACCACATCGGAGGAAATGAGGGAAGCACTGGACGAGCTGCAAAAGCAGCAGGTGTGTGGTTTGGTGCTGGATCTTCGAAACAATAACAGCGGAACCGTGGAGCGGATGGTGGAGAGCTGTCAAAAGCTTCTCCCCGCCGGAAACGTGGCTCAGTATGTCAATAACACCGGAGAAACCGTCGTGGAGTACACGGCGGGCAGTGGACGAATTGCCCTGCCTTTGACGGTAGTGGTGAATGACTCCACCTATGGCGCCGCAGAGGTGCTGGCTGCTGCCATTCGTGACGGAAAGGGCGGCACTCTGGTGGGCAGCGAAACAGCCGGAGCGGCTTCCAAACAGGAAACCATACAGCTTTCCGATGGTTCTGCGCTGATCCTGACAGTGGGGTACTATGTGGACGCCCAGGGGAATTCCCTCTATGAAACCGGCGTTGCGCCTGACCGGGAAATTCACCTCGGCGTCTTGCAGGAGCGGGTTCTGCTCCGTGAACTGCTGGACCCCATGGAGGACCCCCAGGTACAGAGTGCGGTGACAGCGCTGATTGAAGAAGGCGCCGCGGTGCAGCAGGTTCCGGGAAGCAGCAGCGATGACAGCTCAGAATCCTGACGGGATATCGGACGTTTTTCCCGGTCTCAAGCCGTTTTTCCCCGGCTGTTTGCGGATTTTCCATTGACATCTACCGGGAGAATCATTATAATAATAGCATTGTTGAAATCTGTACGGTAAAGGTGGTAATTGATACATGGCAGTAAAACAGATCATCCTCACCCAGGAAGGTTTGGAAGCGCTCGAGAAAGAGCTGGAATACCTCAAGTCCGTTCGCCGTAAAGAAGTTGCAGAAAAAATCAAGGTGGCCCTTTCCTTTGGCGACCTTTCCGAAAACAGCGAATATGATGAAGCGAAAAACGACCAGGCCATTATGGAGGCCCGGATTGCCGATATCGAAGTGATGCTGAAAAATGTCAAGCTCATTAATGAAGACGATCTTGGCAGCGAAAACATCCACATCGGTTCCCGTATTGAGCTGGAAATTACCGGTGTAGACGGAACCGTCCGCAACAAGGAGTACAAAATTGTGGGCTCCAATGAGGCCAACCCCCGTGAGGGCCGTATTTCCGACGAGTCTGCCGTCGGCAAGGCACTGCTGGGACACAAGGTCGGTGACGTGGTGGAAGTGGAGGTGCCCGCAGGCGTAGTTCACTACCATGTTTTGGGCATTGCCCGGTAAGCAAAACAATTTGGAGGCAGGGGGGCGTTGGTTCCCCTGCTTTTTTCTGAACAAACAGAGAGGGAAAGGAAGAACCATACATGAGCGAGACCAACAGAGCGCCTGCACAGGAGCAGGATTTGAACGAGCTGCTGCAGATTCGCCGGGACAAGCTGTCTCAGCTGCAGCAGGAAGGCCAGGACCCCTTCCGGCTGACCAAGTATGATGTGGATCACCATGCAGCGGAGATTAAAGAAAAGTTTGCCCGGCTGGAGCCGGAAGAGGAAAGCGGTGTGACCGTGTGCGTTGCCGGCCGTATGATGAGCAAGCGCGTCATGGGTAAGGCCAGCTTTTCCGATTTGCAGGACAAGACCGGCACCATTCAGCTGTATGTGCGCCGTGACCTGATTGGTGAAGAAGCCTACACCAAGTACAAGAAGATGCTGGACATCGGCGACGTGGTAGGCGTCAAGGGCGAGATTTTCCGCACCAAAAAGGGTGAGCTGAGCGTAAAGGCCTCCGAAGTCACCCTGCTGAGCAAGAGCCTGCGTCCCCTGCCCGAGAAGTTCCACGGCCTGACCGATACCGATACCCGGTATCGTCAGCGTTATCTGGATCTGATTGTGAACCCCGAGGTGCGCGATACCTTTATCAAACGTTCCCAGATCATCCGGGAAATCCGCAACTTCCTGGACAACCAGGGCTTTATGGAAGTGGAAACCCCCATGCTGGTTTCCAACGCAGGCGGCGCTGCTGCCCGTCCCTTTGAGACTCATTACAACGCTCTGAATGAGGATGTCAAGCTCCGCATTTCTCTGGAGCTGTATCTGAAGCGTCTGATTGTCGGCGGTTTGGAACGGGTGTATGAAATTGGCCGTGTGTTCCGCAACGAAGGCGTGGATACCCGCCATAACCCCGAGTTTACCCTGATGGAGCTGTATCAGGCTTATACCGATTACAACGGTATGATGGACCTGACGGAGAATATGTTCCGCCATGTGGCCCAGAAGGTCTGCGGCACAACCCTGATCCCCTATGCCGAGGAAATGATCGATCTGGGCAAGCCTTTTGAGCGTATGACCATGCTGGAAGCAGTGAAGAAGTATGCAGGCGTGGACTTTGACGAGATTCCCGACACGGAAGCCGCCAAGAAGCTGGCAGACGAAAAGGGCATTCACTATGAGGCCCGCCACACCAAGGGCGACATCCTGAACCTGTTCTTCGAGGAGTATGTGGAAGAGCACCTGATTCAGCCGGTGTTTATTATGGATCATCCGGTGGAGATTTCTCCGCTGACCAAGCGCAAGCCCGACAAGCCGGACTATGTGGAGCGCTTTGAGCTGTTCATCTATGGCCGCGAAATGTGCAATGCTTACTCCGAGCTGAACGATCCCATCGACCAGCGGCAGCGCTTTGCCGATCAGGAGAAGCTGCTGGCTCAGGGCGACGAGGAAGCCAACCACACCGACGAAGACTTCCTGAATGCACTGGAAATCGGTATGCCCCCCACGGGCGGCATCGGTTACGGCATTGACCGTCTGGTCATGCTGCTGACCAACTCCGGCAGTATCCGCGACGTCCTGCTGTTCCCCACCATGAAAACACTGGACAAGTAATTTGATAATTTGAAACCAGAGGCCTGTACAACTGTTTCGGCGGTTGTACAGGCTTTTTTTATTGCTGTAAATCTAATTTTCTGGCTATAAACGATAAATATTAGTGAAACAATTGTATAGAATGCTGTTGACTTGAAAAAGTATGACGTTTATAATGTGATTAGAAACGGAATAAAGTTGATATTTTTTATATAATTTCTATAAATCTTTATGATAAAAGTTTTCCTGATCGCATGTGCTGCATTTACACAATAATAAGATACAGGAGGAAATTGTATGAAAAAGCTGGTTTCTATGGGGATTTTTCCTTCCTTGCTGCTGACACTGTTGATCGGTTGTCAGAGTTCTGGCCCCGAGCAGGACTTGGAGAATAGTTATGTCAAGGGAAGCGATGACCAATATAATTTTATCCTGTATAAGCGGTCGGGCGGATATCCAATGGCAGAATCAGAGGATGCTGTTTATCTCCTAAAGAATTCCAGATATCTTTATGCCGTTAGTAAGAAAACAGGCGATTCGATTCCGCTGTGCAATAAACCGGACTGTATGCATGATAAAACAGCAGGGGTAAATTCCATTGATAATTTAGACTGCAATGCCTGTTTTCCAGTACCACAGGATATTGTCTACTATCAGGGAAAATTGTATGTTAGTGTGGATTACAGTGGAATTTATGAAATTGATGCCAGTGGAACAACCCGCCGCCAGCTGCTCCCGCCACAGAAAGGAATACTGAGGATGATCGTCCATCGTGGATATCTATACATTACGACTTCGGACTTTATATTCGATTGGGGAAATCATTCTCAAGAGGAAATGAAAGAGATGGCTTGCCGGATAGAGCGGTACCGATTGAACCCATGGGACGGAAAACCGGAAACTGTCTATGAAATCAAAGGTCAGGATTCCCAAATCAATCAAATGTACGCATATGGAAACCGACTGTGGTTTGTTGTCAATTACCTTAAAAGAAATCAGGTATATATCTATGATATGACTGCTCACACGGTAACAGAAGAGCCAAAAGAGATTTCCAATGGAACTATAATTGGAGATCGGGTGCTGGTATTCGAGGTCCCGGAAGGATACGATGATACCATGTCTTCAGAAGAGTTCTATCAATTGCAGGAAAAAAACATGGGGCTCATAAAAGATTTCGAAGGAAATCTGATTACCCAAACAGAGATTCCCGCAAGTTACGAAATGGTTTGCGGATACAGTGATAAAATTGCCGCTGATAATATGTTTTCAGTAATATCTAAGGGAGTTCCCAAAGAAGAACGTAGTGTTCGTTTTTACAATACAGAGGGGAAATTGATTCGAGAGGTAAAGACAGAAAATGACACCATGCCCTCACTGGGAATGAATGAAGACTACTTTTTCTATATGAAGCGCGGCGATGGAGATAACGGAGACTATGAAATCTGGGCCATTGATCTGCACAGGCTGGATGATCCGGATTTGAAGGGCGAGCCGTTCTTTGTACCGGAGGAATAAAAGAGTTTTGGGCTGCTGAGAAGGAGGAGATGGAAACATGAAATGCGTGATGGATGGATTGAATAAATCCTATGGGGAGAAACGGGCGCTGATCGATTTCAGCTGTACTCTGACGCCCGGAATCTACGGCCTTTTAGGCCCCAACGGAGCGGGCAAAAGTACCCTGATGAATATCATTTCCCAAAACCTGAAAGCTGACAGCGGAACCATTACACTGGAACCGGAGGGAAACATCCTGCACACACTGGGCTATATGCCCCAGCAGCAGGCTTTGTATGATGATTTCAGTGCCCGCAGTTTTTTGTATTACATGGCGGGACTGAAAAAAATCAAGTCTCCCAAAACGGAAATTGAGCATCTGCTGGAAGTAGTCAACCTGCGTTCTGTGGCCCATAAGCGAATGGGTTCCTATTCCGGCGGCATGAAGCAGCGGGTTTTGCTGGCACAGGCTTTGCTGGGCAATCCCGGAATTCTGTTGCTGGATGAGCCCACAGCAGGATTGGACCCCATGGAGCGCATCCGGATCCGGAATTTCATCAGTGAGTTTTCCCGGGACAAAATCGTACTGCTGGCCACCCATGTAGTCAGCGACATCGAATACATTGCCAGTCAGGTAATCCTGCTCCGTGCCGGCGAAACAGTGGGCATCCGCCCTACCGGGGAATGGCTGGATTCCATTCAGGGCAAGGTGTGCGAATGTGTGGTGTCCGAAGAAGAGATTGAAGACTATCAGAAACAGTACCAGATCAGCAACATTTTCCGGGAGAGCGGTGGAATCCATCTGCGCATTATCAGTGATACTCCGCCGGAACAGGCCGTTCCCGTAAAGCCCATGCTGGAAGATGTCTATCTGTACTATAATGGAGGCAGCCATGAAGTATGAGTGGAAAAAACTGCTCACCCGTGGCATGCTGCTGCTGTTTGCCCTGTGTGTGGCAGTCAATGGGTATCTCTTTTATACCAGCCAGTCCCTGCTTTTCAGTCATATTTTTCAGGGGGACTATGCCTCTTATCTGGAGGCACTGGAGCAGCTTCAGGAAAATCCCGACATGGTCATGAGGCAGCCTGCGGAAGGGGAGTTTCTCTCTTCTGCCGAGACAATTTTACAAGATCAGCAAAAAGCAATTCAAATATACCCGGAGTATATTCTGGAAATGCCTGACCGGGCCAGAGCGGCAGCGCTGCTTTCTGGCGGGGGCGCAGATGCCTACTCCATGCGGAATATTGAAAAAACCACCCGGGATTTTGAAGGGCTGGAAACGCTGCCCATTTATCCGGACCGGGAAATGGCACTGCTGGCCCTGTATCAATCGTCCATGTCGGATATATTGGTGATTGTCTTTCTGCTGTTTGTGTGTGTCCGGCTGTTTTCCCGGGAATATGAAAAACGGCTGTATCCGCTGCTGCTGGCCACGCCGGGACGGTTCCGGGTGGCGGTTCACAAACTGACGGTGCTGGCCGGTTCCGCGGTACTGATTACCGCCGCCATCTATGGCACCAACCTGTGTATCGGCGGTTTCCTCATGGGCTATGGGGATTTAAGCCGTCCCATCCAGTCGTTGGGGGATTTCCGCTCCTGTTGTTTGCGGATTTCCTGTCTGGATTACATCTGGATCGGATACCTCATCAAGCTTTTTACCGTGCTGGTTTTCGGCTTGCTCATATTGGCGCTGTTTGTACTGCTGAAAAAGGCTGTGACGGTGTTTCTGGTCTGTGCTGCATTTTTGGGTGCTTCCTATGGACTGTACGCCGCCATTCCCGTGACATCCAGCCTCAACTTCCTGCGTTTTGTCAACTTTTTCTATTTCATTGACAGCTATTCCGTATTGAGCCGCTATCAGAATATCAGCGTAGTGGGCTTTCCGGTTTCCATGACCACCGTGCTGCCCATTGTGCTGGCAGTGCTGCTGGTGGCCTGTGTGGTGCTGGTGCTGCTGCGGTTTTCTACCGGAAGCGTTTGCCGGGGTGTGCGGATTCTTCCCATTGTAGCCCGGGCGTTGGACTGGGTCAACCGTATTGTGGACAGGGTCAATCACCATGAGTTCCTGTTCCTCCACGAGCTGCGGAAAGCCATGATTTCCGGCCGGGGACTGGTGCTGCTGCTGGCGCTGGGGCTTTTGCTCTGGAACAACTGGAACACAGCGTTCCGATTTGTTTCCAGCTATGATATGGCGTACAGCCGGTATATGGAGCAAATGGGCGGCGAAGTGACAGATCAGACGCTGGAGAAGATTGCGAATGAGTGGGAGTGTCTGAACAACGTGGAGTATCCGGAACAGTATGAAAACCAGATGCAGGCCCTTTCTCAAATTGAGATGCAGGCCAATCTGGCACTTTCCCGGGAGGAGCAAACGGGGATTCCCGCTTATCTGGTGGATGAATCCGGATACCTGAAGCTGATGCAGGATACCGGCGGCGATGTCTATGATTCTCTGCTGATTTTAGCGGCGGTTGTGTTGTGCTGTTCCAGTATTTTTTCCCGGGAAAATACCTTTGGAACCCGGAAAATGCTGCGGATTTGTGCCGCGGGAAACCGGCTGATGATGGATAAAGTGCTGTTATCCGTTCTGCTTTCCACAGTCATTACAGCCATGGTGTACGGTACGAGAATTGCCATTGTGTGCAAGGATTACCTGATGCAGTACGCTGAGGCGCCTGTGCAGAGCATTCTGATTTTCCAGAATTATTCCCATTCCCTGTCTCTGTTCCAATATCTGCTGTGGCTGTTTGGACTGCGGTTATTGGGCGGCATAATTGCCGGCTTGATGGCTGCGGCCGTGTCTTCCCTCAGCCGCAGTGACTCCGTTTCCATTGCACTGGGTGTGGCCGTGCTGGCTGCTCCGGTCATTGCCGTTGGAGCGGGTGTGGGACTGGTGCAATTTGTCTCCGTGTATCCGATTCTGGGCGGAAATATCATGATGCAATCGCCGCTTCCCTATCAGATTCTCTATGGAATCGTCAACCTCTGTTTTGCCGTGGGAAGTGTATTCCTGGTGCGGCGGCAGTGGAAGCATCGGACGTAATTCAATATCAATCAGCAAAAATCCCCTGTCCTTTCCAGTGGAAAAGACAGGGGATTTTGTTGTGTCCAGATTTATATCCAGATGATTATTTATCGGTCGCTCAGGTCTTCGTAGGCCTGGAATTTGGTCAGGGAACGATATGCAGGACGGATAATCCGGCCGCCGGTGAACATTTCCTCCATCCGGTGGGCACACCAGCCGCCGATACGGGAAACGGCAAACATGGGGGTGAACAGGTCCTCCGGGATTCCCAGCATCTGATAGATCAGGCCGGAGTAGAAGTCCACGTTGGCGGAAACCACCTTTTTGCTGCCCTTGACCCGTTCGAATGCACTGGGAGCCAGCGCTTCTACCAGTCGGAACAGGTTGAATTCCCGGGCCATTTCCTTTTCTTCCGCCAGCTTGCAGGCTTTTTCTTTCAAAATCACGGCTCTCGGGTCAGACAGGGTATACACCGCGTGTCCGATGCCATAAATCAGGCCGGAGCCGTCGCCGGCTTCTTTCCGGAGAATTTTTTCCAGATAGGCCTCTACCTCGTCCTCGTTCTCCCAGTTCTCCACGTTGGCCATGATTTCCTTCATCATGGTCATCACTCGATGGTTGGCGCCGCCGTGTTTGGGACCCTTCAAAGAGCCGATGGAGGCGGCAATGGTGGAGTAAATATCGGTTCCCGAGGAGGACAGAACCCGGCTGGTGAAGGTGGAGTTGTTGCCGCCGCCGTGTTCTGCGTGGAGCATCATGCACAGGTCCAGCAGCTTGGCCTCTTCGTCGGTAAACTGCTTATCCGGACGAAGGGCGTGCAGGATGGCCTCTGCGGTGTGGTGCTCGGGGCACAGGGGGTGGAAGAACATGCTCTTCCGGTCATAATGGCGGCGCTTCACCTGATAGGCATAGGTCATGATGGTGGGCAGTCGGGCAATCAGTTCGATGGACTGACGCATGTTGTTTTCCAGAGACGGATCATCGGGGGTATCGTCATAGGAATACAGAGCCAGCACGGAGCGGGCCAGTTTATTCATGATGTTGGGAGAGGGGGCCTTGATAATCATATCTTCGGCAAAATACTCGGGAAGCTCCCGGTTTTCGCTGAGAATCTGATTGAAGTGTTCCAGCTGATGAGCGTCGGGCAGCTTGCCGAACAGCAGCAGCCATTCCACCTCTTCAAAGCCGAACCGGTTGTCCCGCAGACAGCCTTCTACCAGTTCCCGCAGGTCGATGCCCCGGTAAATCAGCTTGCCTTCGTCGGGGACCTTGTCCTCGTCCTCAATCAGATAACCGTGTACGTTACTGATATTGGTCAGGCCGGCAACGACGCCGGTTCCGTCGGGGTTGCGCAGGCCGCGCTTTACCTGATATTTGTCGAAAAGTTCGCCGGGAATCCGGTTATTCTCCCGGTACTCCCCGCATAAGATTTCCAGTGAGGAGGGCTGTTTTTTCAGTTCCATACCGCTGCTCATTCCTTCACACCTCTCTATAGTTCATACGGACGCGGTCCGCTTGTTGACGACAGTATGTTCATTTTATAACAGCCTTTGCCCAAAGTCAAGAGAAGTCGGGCCGGAATTCGGCAAAAATGAATTTTTCTTTTTAAAATCCTGCATTTTTCTCGAGAAACAACGGGAAGATTCGGAGCTTTTTCAAAGAAGATGCATGAAAAAAGCCGGGTTCCTGCTGCAATGAAAGGGGACGGGAAAACCGTGAAGCTGAAAAAAATTTTATTGCTGCTGGCGATTTTTTACCTGATTGCGGCGCTGCTGCCGCTGCTGGCTTTCTGTCGGGGAAGCACCGAAAATGAGGAGAAAGGGGAGAAATCGACAGAGCCCAAAAGCTCCTCTGGTGTATCTGCCGCTCAAACGGAGCCCACGGGGGAGAAATTCCGGATTCAGGATGCAGACGGAACCATCCTGACAGTTTCCGACGAGGAATTTGTCCGAGGTGGACTGGCGGCAGAAGTGCCGCCAACCTGGGAAACGGAGGCGCTGAAAGCGCAGGGAATTGCCCTGTATACCTATTACAGCCGTCTGCGGGAGCAAAACCGGGCCAAAGGCGGGGACGAGCCGGATTTTACCTGTGATACGGACAAGGGATTGGTCTATGTTCCCCAGGAGGGTCGGAAGGAGCGCTGGGGCGACCAGTGGGAAGAGTGGGAAAAAACACTGGTGACGGTGGAAAAGAGCATTCGGGGCCTGACACTGCAATCGGAAGGGGAGCTGGTGTGCGCCACCTTTTTTGCCATTTCCTCGGGAAATACAGACAGCGCCGCCGATGTCTGGGGCGGGGAAGCCGACTGTCTGCTGCCGGCGGCCAGTGCCGGGGATGTGTTTGCGTCGGGATATCTTTCCACGGTTACCATGACGGAAGAGGAGGCCAGGAAAGCCATTCAGTCGGCTTTTCCAAAGGCGGAGCTGGGTAAAGACCCGAAAGGCTGGCTGACCGAACTGCACCGCAGTGACAGCGGAACCGTGCTCAGCGGCAAAATTGGCGGGGCAGAAGCCACCGGCACCCAGATTCGGAACACTTTCGGACTGCGTTCCGCCAATTTTGATTGGAAGTTTGCCGATGGGAAATTTACCTTTACCGTTCGGGGATGGGGACATAATGTGGGCATGAGCCAGACCGGCGCCCAGTATATGGCTCAAAACGGCGCTTCCTGTCAGCAGATTCTGGCCTGGTATTATCCCGGCAGTGAGTTGGTGTGACAGGGTGTAAGTGGGTCTGATTTCCGTTTTTTCACGGAGAAACGCCGGGGAAAAGCGTTATTTTCCCGGAAAAGGCGGAAACCGCCCGGAGAAAACCGGGTTTTCCGCTCCGCCGTTTGACAAAAAGAATCGAGACGCCGCGCTACAATGAAGAATACAAGGACAGGCTCAACAAGACAGGGCCGCAAAGATCAGGAAGGTGTGGTGTTGACGGTGAGTGCATTGGCGGCGGTTCGGCAAAAGGTGTTTCATTGGCGGGGATCCCCCGTGGTGACAGAGCTGGCAGGGGTGGCCGGGTGTTTTCTGGCAGGATTGTTATTTTCCCGGGCGCAGGTACTGGAAAAATATGCGCCTTTCGGCGTAGCGGCGGCAGCTGCCGCTCCCTATCATTATCTGTGGGCAGCGGCAGCCGGAGCACTGATGGGCTATCTGCTGCCGTCGTCTTTATTGGTGCCGGTACGGTATCTGGCTTGTGTGCTGGCGGCAGCGGCCATCCGGTGGACGCTCCATGACTTGCACCGGATCAGCCGGAACCAGTTCACCGGACCGTTGGCAGCGCTGGGACCCCTGCTGGTGACGGGAATGGCCATGATGCTGCTGAACGGCTCTCCCTCTTCCACGGCGGCGCTGTATACGGCGGAAGCCCTGCTGGCAGGGGGAAGCTGCTGGTTTTTTCAGCGGGTGTGGGACCTTCCCGTCAATGGAGGTCTGAGAAGTCTGACACAGCCGGATCTGGCCGGGGTAACAGTGGCGCTGTGCGTGCTGGCACTGGCCATTTCCGATTTGACTTTTATGGGAGTTTCTCTGGGGAAAATCATAGCGGCGCTGTTTGTCCTGTATGCGGGACGGTATGGCGGTATTGCCTCCGGAGCGGTGGCTGGTATTGCGGCGGGAACGGTATTGGGGCTTTCCACTGTGGGCTTGACGCCGGTTTCCGGCTCCTTTGCGCTGGGGGGACTGATGGCCGGGGTGTTTTCTCCTCTGGGAAAACTGGCATCGGCAGCCGCTTTTGTGGTTTCCAACGGGGCCGCCAGTATGCAGGTGGGAGTAGAGCTTTCCGGACTGTATGAAACCGCCGCCGCTTCGGTGCTGTTTGTGCTGCTGCCTGCCGGCGGAAGAACGGCGGCGCTGTTTGCCGCGCCGGGAGAGGAGCTCCACAACAGCAATCTGCGGAAAAGTCTGGTGATGCGGCTGGAACGGGCGTCGGATGCGCTGGAAGGGGTTTCCAATACCGTGGACAGCATTTCCAAAAAGCTGTCGGAGCTGTGCGCGCCGGACATGGAAGCGGTGTATGTCCGGGCAGCTTCCAAAACCTGTTCCGGGTGCGGTTTGCGTCCCTATTGTTGGGAGCGGGAGTACCGGGAAACCATCCGTGCATTGGAGGGCTTGACGGAACCTTTACGCCGGGGCGGACAGATTGACCGGAAGGAGGTGACCGGTTATCTTCGAGACCGGTGTGCCCGTCTTCCGGAAATGGTGCAGAATGTCAACGCCGCGTATCAGGAGTATCTGGCCAGAGAAGCGGCGGAACTGCGGGCCAATCAGGTTCGGGAAGTGGCGGTGAGCCAGTTCGGAATTACCTCCCATCTGCTGCGGGATCTGGCCAGGGAAACGGAGGAAATGGAGCACTTTGACCCGGAAGCCTCCCGGCGGGTTGGAGAAGTGCTGCGGCGAGCCGGTGTGCTTCCCCTGGAAATCTGCTGCCGGATTGACTGCTTTGACCGAATGACCGTGGAAGCCCGCACCGCCCGGGGAGACCGGATGCGGCTGAACAAAGGGGCGCTGGCCCGGGAAATTTCCAGAGCCTGCGGGCGGGATTTCAGTCCGCCGTCTGTGACGCTGTTGGGGGATGTGTGCCGGATTGCCCTGTGTGAGCGTCCGGCGTTCCGTGTGCAGTATGGGGCGGCCCAGCATATCTGCGGAAACGGTTCTCTCTGCGGCGACAGCTATTCCTCCTTTGAGGACGAGAGCGGGCGGCAAATCACCATTATCAGCGACGGCATGGGAACCGGCGGACGGGCAGCAGTGGACGGCGCCATGGCTTCCGGCATTCTGGAAAATCTGGTGAAATCCGGCGTGGGGACAGCCTGTGCCATCCAGCTGGTCAATGCAGCGCTGCTGGCCAAATCCGGGGATGAGTCTCTGGCAACGCTGGACATGGCCTGTGTAGATCTGTATACGGGGAAAACGGAATTCTGTAAGGCAGGGGCACCGGTGAGCTTTGTCCGGAAGCGGGGAAGAGTCCGGGAAATGGAAGCGCCGTCCTTCCCGGTGGGCATTCTGGGAGAAGCGGAATTTGCCCGCACAGAAACCCTGTTGGAGGACGGCGACTTAATTGCCATGGTGTCCGACGGTGTGACCGCCGGCGGCTGTGAATGGGTGGGAACTCTATTGGAAAGCTGGCCCGGCGGAGACCCGGGGGATCTTGCCAAAAAGCTGGTGAAAACGGCTCGGGAACAGCGCACCGATGGCCACGATGACGACATCACCGCAGTGGTGATGGTGTTGGAAGGCCGGCCGGGAGTAACCCCCAGACGCAGCTCCGGTCAGGACAGGGAAGGAGCAAACTGCTGAACGGAAACCGCGCCGCTGGTTCTCAGAGCGGTATAGGGGTGTTCCGGGAACAGGAGCTGGCTGAAATACCGCGTTCCGCCGTCTGTGAAAAATTCCAGACCGGTCACATCAAAGATGGCGTCCAGCTGCCAGGGGCCGGAACAGGGACGGGCGGCAGAACAGATACTGGAAGAGGCAAAGAGAGGATCAATTTCCAACCGGGTGGCTCGGCTTCGGTCGAGGAACACCCGGTTTTCTTCGTCTATGCCGAAAGTGACTTCTTCTCCGTTCTCATTGTACAGGGTGACGCTTCCCGCGCCGGTTCCCTGTACCCGCAGGCAGAAGGTTTCGGTCTCCAAGCGAGTTTCGGATACCGGTTTTGCAAACAGCACCGAATCCAGACCACAGGGAACGGCTGCCAGCTGACAGCCGGATTCCGTGCGGCAGAGGGTCAATTCCCGGGGCAGTGTCATCTGACCGCAGTATTCACCGGTAGGCGTCTGGCCGGCATAATCGGGGCAGTTGCCCCAGCCCAGGAAAATCCGGCGATCGGTTCCCCAATAGGTGGAACCGGCATAGCAGTCAAAGCCCTGATCCAGCCGCTCCATTTTGGCCTGGGGATCCCGGACAAAGGTTTTGCCGTCAAAGTGGCCGTGGGTCCAGCACATGAAGTTCAGGCCGTCTTTCTTGTCATAAACGCCGATGCTGGCCAGCAGTACCCAGGTCTCACCGCCTTCATAAGGCAGGGGGAACAGGTCGGGGCACTCCCACAGGTATTTCTCCCGGGGAAGCTCCGGCACCGGGCCGAATTCACCGGTTTTTTCCCAGTGCTTCAGGTCGTGGGAATGATAGAACATCACCCGGTCAGAGGCGGAAACCGCCATGCTGAAGCCGCCCAGTACCGGGTTAGGAAAGACTTTGGGGTCCCGGTAATCCCGAATGCCGGGATTGTCCAGAATGGGGTTGCCTTCATACCGGGTGAAGGTCATGCCGCCATCCAGGCTCCAGGCCATGCTCTGGCGCTCCTGATCTCCGTGGCTGGTATAATAAATCAGCAGAGGGGCTTTTCCGTCTTTTCCAAAGCCGGAAACATTGTCCGTATCCAAAACGGCAGAGCCGCTGAAAATCATGCCCAGTTCGTCGGGAGCCATGGCAATAGGGCAGTGCTCCCAGTGGTACAGATCCGAGGAAAAAGCGTGTCCCCAATGCATGGGGCCCCACACGGTATCGTGAGGGTAGTACTGGTAATAGAGATGATAACGGCCGTTTTCCAAAACCAGCCCATTGGGGTCATTGAGCCACATGGTGGGCGCGGTAAAGTGAAGGCTGGGACGGAAATTTCGGGGAGCGGGACGGCTCATGAAAAGGACTCCTTTCGCGAAACGCACAGATTCTGTTTTTATGATAGCAGGGACGGAAAAGGGTGTAAAGGCCGGAATATATCACTTTTCCGACAAGTTTGGTCCTGTAAATTTTTTCCAGGAATGACGGAGAAACCGGTACCTTTTGGAAGAAAAATAGCGGAAATACCGGCCTCCCGCCATTGTTTACAAAAGCAAACGGCACGAAAACCCCGTTTTTTGTAGGGTTTTGCGCGGGCCGGAGGGGGTCTGGAATCTTCACAAATTTGCGAAAAAGTGGTATAATATCTCTGTTTTGCAGTCAGTAAGAAAGAACAGAAGGCGGGGGAAACCGTTCCCCGTCCGCCCCTTTTGAAGAGAGGTAATGGAGAAATGGATACGAGAAATAATCTGCGCAATGTTGCCATTATTGCCCACGTTGACCACGGCAAAACCACCCTGGTGGACCAGCTGCTGCGTCAGAGCGGTATTTTCCGCCAGAATGAAGCCGTCGCCGAGCGCGTGATGGACTCCGGTGATCTGGAGCGGGAGCGCGGCATCACCATCCTGTCCAAAAACACCGCCGTCATGTACAAGGACACCAAAATCAACATCGTGGACACCCCCGGCCATGCCGACTTCGGCGGCGAGGTGGAGCGCATCCTGAAGATGGTCAACGGCGTCATCC
>CAJMOI010000006.1 GCA_905215105.1 uncultured bacterium | reverse complement strand
CTTTCGCTTAGGAGGCGAACGCTCTATCCTGCTGAGCTACAGAGACTTATATGAAATTGAATTGGTAACGATCACTTTTGGCTTCGAGTTGATTGGTTGAGCACAACCTTAGGAGGAGTTTGTTATATCCATTTAACTACGAGGCATATAAAAGACTGTATATTCCCATAAGAGTACAGTTTATTTTATACCACCCCCTTCCCCTTGTCAACTCCTGCGGCCAAAAAACTTATTCCGTCAGCTCTCGGAACCAGTGTTCTTCAATTTCCGGATTCAGCGCCTGATTCACTGCCATTGCCAACAGAGAAGCAGCACGGGCAATGAGCAGATCGATTTCCCGAACAGTTACAGTAACGGAAACCTCTTTGCTCTCCCCGCTTTTGTTTCCGGAAAACAACTGAGAAGCAAGCACCATTCCATCCATCACGGTGGGAACTCCCACGCCGATTACCGGAACGCCAATCGTGTCCCGGTTGAGTTGAGGACGATGATTCCCTACACCGGAGCCCGGCGCAATTCCACTGTCCGTAATCTGCACAGTACAGCCCATCCGATTCAGGTCCGCTGCCGCCAGCGCATCAATGGCAATGACTGCTGCCGGCTGAACCTGCCGCACCAGCGCTAGTAAAATTTCCCGAGTCTCCAGACCGGTCATTCCCAAAACCCCCGGAGAGCACACCGAAACCGGCCGAACCCGTTCCAATCCCGCAATCCGGCGCAACTCCTTCTCAATATGGCGGGTGGCCAGAATGCGGTCTGCTGCTTTGGGTCCCAGCGCATCAGCTGTCAAGCTGCGGTTCCCCAGTCCCATTACCAGAATTTCCCCTCTTTTTGGAAGCATTTCTCGCAGAATATGAGCAGCCGCTTGCGCCCCCTGTCCGTTTCGGTCTGTGTCGTCGGAAAAAGGCGGCAATTGCAGGGTACAGTATTTTCCAAGGGGTTTCCCTATCTGCTGCGACGCTTCCTGTGAAAGGACTTCCACTACCGTCATGGTAATGGGACCTTCTTTTTCTTCTCTGACCAAAAGGCCCTCGATTTTGCTGCCAAAAGAATCCACTGCTTCCAGTGCCAGGTCGCTTCGATACATCATAGCCAAATTTCTTCCTTTCTGAGCCCGGATTTCTGTAACGGGAATTCCGGTGAATTTTCAAAAAAAACTTGCAATTTTTCTGCTTTCATGCTATCATTACTTGTACGCGAAAAAGTGTAGAAGGAGGTGTGACCATGCCGAATATTAAGTCTGCCAAGAAGCGCGTGAAAGTGATCGCCACCAAGACCATGCGGAATAAGGCTATCAATTCTGCACTGAAGACGGATATGAAGAAAGCCAACGTCGCTATCGAGACCAACGCTGCTGATAAAGCTGAGGCTGTGCGCGTTGCCATCAAGAAGATCGACCAGGCTGCCGCCAAGGGTATTCTGCACAAGAATACTGCTGCCAGAAAGAAGTCCGCTCTGGCTCGCAAGCTGAACGCCAGCGCCTGATGCATCTGAGGCTGTTTCGGCCGATGGTTCATATCTCTCAATAACCGGCTGTTCCAGTCGGAAATGCATGAAGAAGCAGAGTGTTTCACTCTGCTTTTTATTTTGCCCAAATTTATCAGGATTTTATTTGACTTTTTTGCAGATTTTGGGTATCATAAACATGTACCAACCGATATGGCGTCATCACCGTTCTTTCGGTATCGTATATTCTGATTTTTTGGAGGTGCCCGGCATGAAAAAGTGCAGCAGTAAAGTAGGTTTGATTATCGGTATTGTTTCCATCGCAGCCGCAGTTGCAGCAGTTGTTACGGCAGTCCTCATGTTCTTGGACAAGAAGAAAAAGGACGAAGAGGAGCTGGAACACTATCTGGATTGCTCCATTCAGTAATCCGAACAGGTTGTCTTCAATTCGATTTCACAGCTTTTGGGGAGACAGTGCAATTCTGCGCCGTCTCCCCTGTTTTGTTTACGAAAGGACTTTTTATGTATATCGCCGATTTGCACATTCACTCCCGGTTTTCCATGGCTACCAGCCGGGACTGTGATCTTCCACACCTGGATTTGTGGGCTCGAAACAAGGGAATTCAGCTTGTTGGAACCGGAGATTTTACCCATCCCCAATGGCGCCAGGAAATGGCCGATATGCTGATTCCAGCCGAAGAAGGACTGTATACCCTCCGGGAAGAATACACCCTTCCCGGGCCTGTCAGCGGTTCCAAAACCCGCTTTGTCATCACGGGAGAAATCAGCACCATTTACAAACGGGCTGGACAAACGCGAAAAGTCCACCACCTGATCCTGCTGCCCAATCTGGAAGCGGCTCAACGCTTTTCTCTCCGTCTGGAAGCGATTGGCAACCTTCATTCTGACGGCCGCCCCATTCTGGGGCTGGACAGCCGGGATCTGCTGGCTCTTTTGCTGGACACCTGTCCTGATGCTGTTTATATTCCCGCTCATATCTGGACACCCCACTTTTCCCTGTTCGGCGCTTTTTCAGGGTTTGACAGTCTGGAAGAATGCTATGGCGATCTGGCTCTCTGCATTCACGCGGTGGAAACCGGTCTTTCCTCCGACCCGCCTATGAACTGGCACATCTCTCAGCTGGACAATCTGACACTGGTTTCCAACTCGGATGCCCACTCTCCCCAGAAACTGGGAAGGGAAGCCAATCTTCTGGACACAGAGCTTTCCTATTCTGCTTTTGTCAACGCCATTCAAACAGGCCAGGGATTTGGCGGAACGTTGGAATTTTTCCCGGAGGAAGGCAAGTATCATCTGGACGGCCACCGAAACTGTCACGTTTGTATGGAACCCTCTCAAACGAGAGACTGCGGCGGGGTGTGCCCTGTCTGTGGAAAAAAGCTGACCGTAGGTGTGCTCCATCGAGTGGAAGCGCTGGCAGATCGGCCGGCCGGATATTGTCCTGAAAGTGCCAAACCCTTTGAAAGCCTTCTTCCTCTTCCGGAAATCATCGCTGCTGCTACCGGATACTCCACTGCTGCCAAACGCACACAGAGTTTTTATTTGAAAATACTGGAGTCTCTGGGCCCGGAATTTCAGATTCTTCGGGAAACACCGATAGAAACCATTTCTCAATATGCCGGGGAACGGATTGCCACGGGAATTGAGAAAATGCGCTGCAAAAACGTATCCAAATCCGCCGGTTATGACGGAGTGTATGGGAAAATTGAACTCTTTTAAAAACAAAAGCGCCTGAAGCGGAATATCCGCCTCAGGCGCTTTTTTCAGGTGAAAGGGGGATTCACCTTACGGAATACTCATTACTCAGCCTTTGAGAATCTGACGATACAGAGCAATATACTCATTGGCAGAACGGCCCCAGCTGTTGTCGCAGCGCATTGCGCGGTCCACCAGAATCTTCCAGCCGTCCTTGTTGGCATAGCCTTCCAGCGCACGCTGAATGGCATAGTACATATCGCCGCTGTCATAGCTCTGGAAGGTAAAGCCGTTGCCCATTCCGTCGCCGCTGTCCTGAATGGAGTCCTTCAGGCCGCCGGTAGCACGAACTACCGGAATGGTACCATAACGCAGAGCGATCATCTGGGACAGGCCGCAGGGCTCGCTCTTACTGGGCATCAGGAAGATATCCGCACCGGCATAAATCTTTCTGGACAGCTCGGGAATAAAGCCGATGCAGGCGCAGAAACGTCCGGGATACTTGTTCTGCATCTCACGGAAGAACGTCTCATACTCCCAGTCACCGGAACCCAGCACTACAAACTGCACATTGGTTTCGCACATCAGTTTATCGGCAATTTCCTTCACCAAATCCAGACCCTTGTGGGAAACCAGACGGGTAACCATGCCGATCATGGGAACATCCGGGTCCTGTGCCAGGCTCAGCCGCTCCTGCAGCTTCTGCTTGTTCACAGCCTTACCGGCCATATTGTCTACGCTGTAGTTGGCATAAACATTCTTGTCGGTTTCGGGGTTATAGTTGATCACATCGATACCATTGAGGATACCGGACAGTTTCCAGGAACGCTCGTTGAGGATACCATCCAGACGATGGGAATACCAGGGATTCAGAATCTCCTGTGCATAGGTGGGGCTGACGGTGGAAACCCAGTCAGCGCACTCAATGGCACCCTTCATGATGTTGACGCAGTTGTCATATTCCAGCAGGTGTGCTTCGGAAGCGGGAATACCCAGCACATCGTTGAGCAGCTCCATGCCGTACTTGCCCTGATACTGGATATTGTGAATGGTAATCAGGGTCTTAATGCCACGATACCAGTCGTTGTTGGCATAGAACAGACGATAGTAAATCGGAACCAGAGCGGTCTGCCAGTCGTTGGCATGAATCAGATCCGGTTTGAAATCCAGATAAGGCAGCATTTCCAGCGCCGCACGGGACAGGAATGCAAAACGCTCTGCATCATCATAGTGGCCATACAGACCCGGACGCTTGAAGTAATACTGGTTGTCGATCAGATAATAAATCACGCCGCCAACCTTTGCCTCGAACACACCGCAGTACTGACGGCGCCAGGCTACCGGGACAGAGAGGCTGGTGACAAAACGCATATTTTCTCTCAATTCCTGAGGAACATCCTCATAGAGAGGCATCACAATACGGCAGCCGATCAGCCGTGCACGCAGGGCCTGGGGCAGGGAACCCGCTACATCACCCAAACCGCCGGAAGCAGCGAAGGGAAGTGCTTCACTGGAACAAAACAGAACCTTCACAGGTCTCACACCTTTCATAAATCATCAACGCCCGCCTTCCGGCAGACAGAAAAAATTCGTCTTTTTGAAATATCGGGAAGGACCGGCAGTCTGCTGGCCCTTCCCGTTTTCACCAAATTACAGTTTATACCAGACTGCCCTTGCTGATGAACACCGGATAGGACTGGAAGCCCATCAGGGTGCGGTCATCCTGAATGACAACATCCTTATCGGTGATCACATAGTTCAGGTTGCTGTTTGCACCAATCACGGTGTCCTGCATGATGACGCAGTTCTTCAGCTTGGCGCCTTTGCCCACATGAACGCCGCGGAAAATCACACAGTTTTCCACTTCGCCCTCGATGACACAGCCATCGGCAATCAGGGAGTTCACAACCTTGCATTCCAAACCATACCGTGCAGGCATATCGTCGCGAACCTTGGTGTAGATGGGACGGTTCACATCAAACAGCTGCTCACGAACCTTGGGCAGCATCAGTGCCATGTTGGCCTCAAAGTAGGAGTTGACGGAACCCACAATGGTGGAGTAGCCGGTAAACTCATAACCGAAAATCCGCAGATTGTTCAGGTTCTGCTGAATGATCTCACGGCCAAAGTCATAGCGGTTGCGGCTGACACACTCGCTGACCAGCTTCATCAGCAGTTCACGGCGCATGACATACATATTCATGCCATAGTTACACTCACCCTCCACGTTGGGACCAATGAGCATTTCAACCACACGTCCGTCGGGAGAGGTGGTCAGCACATTGGCGTTGGTGGAATAGGAAGGAACCTTGCCGTATTTGTAAATCATGGTGATGTCTGCCTTTTTCTCAATATGAGCGGCAAACACTGCGGAATAATCAATATTGCACAGGAAGTCGCAGTCGCTGATCAGCACATACTCTTCCTTGGAGTTGCGCAGGAAACGGGTAACGGAAGCCAGAGAGCCAATCCGGTTGGGCAGCTGGGTGCCATCTGCGCCAAAGGGAGGCAGTATGTACAGGCCTTCACGCTTGCGGGACAGGTCCCAGGATTTACCGGAGCCCAGATGATCCATCAGGGACTGATAGTTGTTTCCGGTAATGACGCCGACTTTGTTGATACCGGCGTTCACCATATTGGAAAGGGGGAAGTCAATCAGACGGTAACGGCCGCCAACGGGAACAGAAGCCAGCGTGCGGTGCTCGGTCAGTTCGCGGACACGCTCGTCATGGACATTTGCAAACAGAATTCCCAGAACATTATTTCCGATCATCATTTCGCCACCTCCTCGGCGTCAATCATAGCCTTGGGCGGCACAACCGTACCGGGTTCCAGTACACAGCCGGCGCCCAGAACCGCAACGCCCCATTCGTCTTTGTTTTCTACATCTTCCGGACGGGCGCCAACCTTGCTGTTCGCGCTCACCACACAGTTTTCTGCCACAATGGCATACTGAACCACTGCGCCCTCTTCAATGCGGGAACCGGGCATGATAATGGAATCCTTCACCACTGCGCCGGGTGCCACATAAACACCGGCAAACAGGACGGAGAAGTCCACTTCGCCGTACACGTTGCAGCCTTCGGAAATCAGGGAATTCTGCAGCTTGGCGGTGCTGGAGATATAATGAGGAGGCATTGCCGGGTTGCGGGAATAAATCTTCCAGCTCTCGTCGCTCAGATCCAGCGGAACATTGGGATCCAGCAGGTCCATATTGGATTCCCACAGACTCTCGATGGTTCCCACGTCTTTCCAATAGCCGGAGAACTGATAAGCCACCATCTTCTCCCCTGCATTCAGCATAGCGGGCAGCACGTTCTTACCGAAGTCATTGGAGGACTCGGGATCAGCCTCGTCAGCTTCCAGATACTTGCGCAGCTTGCTCCAAGTGAAGACATAAATACCCATGGAAGCCTTGTTGCTCTTGGGAACCTTCGGCTTCTCGTCGAATTCATAAATGGTGCCGTCCTCATAGGTGTTCAGGATGCCGAAACGGGAAGCTTCGGACATGGGAACTTCGATGACAGCGATGGTGCAGGCAGCGTTCTTTTCTTTATGAGCTGCCAGCATCTTGGCATAGTCCATCTTATAGATGTGGTCACCGGAAAGAACCACGACATATTCGGGGTTATACCGGTCGATAAAACGGATATTCTGATAGATAGCGTTTGCAGTGCCCTTATACCAGTCGGACTGCTTGCCTCTCTGATAAGGCGGAAGCACATGTACGCCGCCGTACATGCTGTCCAGATCCCAGGGCTGTCCGCTGCCGATATACTCGTTCAGCTCCAGCGGCTGATACTGGGTGAGAACACCGACGGTTTCAATACCGGAGTTCACACAGTTGGAAAGCGGAAAATCGATAATGCGATATTTTCCGCCATAGGGCACGGCCGGCTTGGCCAGATTACGGGTCAGGACGCCAAGACGGCTTCCCTGTCCGCCTGCCAACAGCATGGCCACTACTTCTTGCTTAGGTAACATGGTTGAATTCCCCCTCTGAAATTATGATTTCTCGGCCTTGTTTTTTCGAGAACTTGTTTTCTTTGTTTTGGGCTTCACAACTGCTTTCACAGCGGGAGCCGGGGTTTCTGCCTTCGTTTCGGCAACAACCGCTTTCTGGGGCTTGACAGCCTTCTTGTGCGGAATCCGACGGCGGCACTTGAGATAGAGCACCGACATAGCCGGAAGCGTCAGGCTGATGCTGTCCTCAAAACCGTGCATAGGCTCCGGCACAGAACGGATGGTGTCGCCGTTGGTGACGCCGCCGCCGCCGAACTCTACGCTGTCGGAATTGAAAACTTCTGTATAGATACCCGCTGCGGGGATGCCGATAGAGTAATTTTCCCGCTGTACGGGAACAAAGTTGCAGACTGCAATCAGGTCGTTGCCGTCCTTGTCAATACGGCGGAAAGCAATGACGCTCTGGTTATAGTCGTCGTTGGAAATCCAGGAGAAGCCCTCCCAGGAGAAGTCCACCTGCCACAATGCAGGGGTTTCCAGATAGAAGTGGTTCAGCGCCTTGAAAAACGCCTGTGCTTTCTGGTGCTCGGGATACTGCAGAAGACCCCATTCCAGTTCTTTTTCCACATTCCATTCATTGGCCTGGCAGAATTCCGTGCCCATAAACAGCAGCTTTTTGCCGGGATGTGCCATCATATAGCACATAAACGCACGAACGCCGGCATATTTCATCTGCTCATCGCCGGGCATTTTATTAAACAGAGAGCACTTTCCATACACCACTTCGTCATGAGAAATGGGCAGGATAAAGTTCTCGGAAAACGCATAGAAGAAGGAGAAAGTAATATTATCGTGATTGAACTTGCGGAACAGCGGATCCAGAGACATATAGTGGAGCATGTCGTTCATCCAGCCCATATTCCACTTGTAGTTGAATCCCAGACCGCCGCAGTATGTAGGCTTGGAAACCATGGGCCACGCAGTGGACTCCTCAGCAATCATCATGACTTCGGGAGCCGCGTCAAACACCGCCTCATTCAGGCGCTGTAAAAACGCCACAGCCTCCAGATTTTCCCGGCCGCCGTCCTTGTTGGGAACCCACTCGCCGTCGTTACGGCTGTAATCCAGATACAGCATGGACGCAACTGCATCCACCCGGATGCCGTCGATGTGGTATTCCTTTACCCAGAAAACGGCACTGGATGTCAGGAAACTGATGACCTCGTTTCTGCCATAGTCAAAGACCAGCGTTCCCCAGTCCTTGTGCTCGCCCTTTCTCGGGTCCGCATACTCATAGCAGGCGGTACCGTCAAATTTGGCCAGACCCTCTGCATCTCTCGGGAAATGGGCAGGAACCCAGTCCATAATGACGCCGATTCCGGCCTGATGGCACTTATCCACAAAGGACATGAAGTCTTTGGGCTCACCATAACGGGAAGTCGGTGCAAAATAGCCCATTACCTGATAGCCCCAGCTTCCGTCAAAGGGATACTCCGTCAGGGGCATCAGCTCCACATGGGTATAGCCCATTTCCTTTACATAGGGAATGAGCTCGTCTGCCAGTTTATCATAGGAGAACACGCTGCCGTCACTGTATTTTCTCCAGGAACCTGCGTGCATCTCATAGATATTCACCGGCTGGTCATAGTGGGGTTTTTTGGCTTTCTGGCGGTACCATGCGGCATCCTTCCAGTCATAACCGCTGATGTCATAATAGCGGGAACTGTTTCCGGGACGTGTTTCAAAATGAGTTGCGTAGGGATCGCTTTTCATGAGCTTTTCCCCGGATTGGCTGACAACGCAGTACCGGTACAGGGAGAAAGCGGGCAGTTCCTCCAGCCAGGCCTCCCAGACGCCGTCGCTGATTTTTTCCATGGGATTCACGGAATCATCCCAGTTGTTAAACTCACCGACCACAGAAACTCTCTGCGCATTGGGCGCCCAGACACGGCATACCATGCAGGGTTTGCCGTCCTTTTCTGTTTTGTGCATTCCCATGTACTCATAGGCCCGATAATTGGTGCCCTGATGGAACAGGTACAGGGGCAAATTGCTGTTTTCATTCTTTTGTGGAGATTGCATGGTTATCATCTTCCTCCCATTTCAATTTCCGTTATTATTATCATATCATAAAACTGGAAAATAGCAAGGGATTTTCGTCATTTTTTTGCAACCTGCCGATACAAAAAAATAGTTATTTGTTGGAAGTTCACAACAAATTTCTCCAGTGTTTGTGCAAGCACGGCATAGATAAACGGCAAGGTGGCTGTTTCGCCATAAAACGACAAAAAATCTTTGTCAAAAGCCACAGTACAGCCTGAAAAATTCCCGTTTCACTCCCTTCTCCTTTTTTCTTTTCAGACAACTGTTGTCGAAGATTTGTACCATATAAAAAATCCCCTTTCCGGAACAACCGGAAAGGGGACATAAATTCAGTTCTGCTTGTTTTTCAGCATGGAAACCAGTCCGGAAAGCTTCGGCGGTTTACCGTACATCAAAACGCCTACACGGTAAATCGCAGCGCCCAGATATCCCAAAGCTACTGCGCCCGCTGCCATCAGAACCACGGAAAGAATGATCTCCCACAAAGCAACCTGGCCCATGGTGACCCGCACAAACATAGCCATGGGAGAAGTGAGAGGAATGTAAGAACAGGCGATCATCAGCGGGGTATCCACTTCGCCGGTATTGAGTGCCACAATGACAATGAAGAACACCACCACAAACATCATGGTTGCAGGGGTAATCACATTGCTCAGATCTTCCAGACGGCTGACCAGAGAGGCCAATGCAGCAAACATAAAGGCATAGATGAAGAATCCCATAATGAAACACACCAGCGCAAACAGCAAGGTCTCCACCGGCAGATTAAACAGGGTCTTCATCACAGACATGGCGCCGGTATAATAGGGTTCATTGATCTGATAGGCACCGTAAGCCGTTCCCAGAATCAGTACAAACTGAAGCAGTCCGGCACAGCCCGCTCCAAACACCTTTCCGAACATCAAACTGGAAGGCTTTGCAGACGTAATGAGCAATTCCATAGCCCGGGAGCTTTTTTCCGTCGCCACACTGGAAGCCACCATCTGGCCGTAAAAGATAATCGCCATATACAGCAGCATAATCAGCACATAGGTAAACAGGTAGCTGTTCGCCTGATTTTTTCCCGCTTCTGTCTGTTCCAGTGTTTCTTCTACCTGTGCGGACAGCACCTGCTGTACCTGTTCCTGACTCATGCCGCTTTCCGACATAGACTGGGCCCGGTAGCTCTGCAGCAGTACCTCCTGCATGATCATGGAGAACTGATCGTACATTCCCACTGTCCCGGTGATGCGGGTGTATTGTAAAAGGGAATCAAACACCAGTCCATTGGTATAGGTCTCGTCCTCCACCTTCTCCATCAGTTCTTCTTTTGTTCCGGAAAAGGGCTGGAAAATTTCCCCGCCGTCCACGGCCCCCATGGACTGGTTGAGCAGATCGGAAAGCTGTTGAGATGTCATGCCCATTTCCCCTGAGGCCATCACAGCGATGGTCTGACCATCCAGAGCGGTAGTCGTATTCTCTTCAGAAGAAGCGAAAAATCGGGGCAGCGTCAGCCCCACTGCAATGAGCACCATCAACAGGATGGTGACAATCTGGAAGGGGCGCTTTTTCAGATAAGTCCCCAGTTCATACTCGAACACCGCAGAAAACTGTTTCATTTTCCTTCGCTCCCTTCTGTCTCGTCGTCCCCCGTGGTAGCTACAAAAATATCATTCAACGTCGGGGTCATCAGCTGTACGCCGTCCACTGTCAGCCCGGAAGAAGCCACTGCGGACAACAGCTCAGATTCCCGTCCCTCCTGCACCAGCTCCACTGCCGCACCTTCCTTCACAGCGCGGACATTTTTCACCAGACCGGAAAGGCTTTCCCGACAGAATCGGAGGGCTTTTTCCGTCTCCCCTGTCTGAATCAGCCAATTGTTTCTGCCTTTGGCGTGACGAAGCTCCCGGATACTGCCGGACAGGACAATTTCTCCGTGATGCAGGATGGCAATGGAATCGCAGAATTCCTCCACATAGTTCATCTGGTGGCTGGAAAAGAGCACGATTTTTCCCGAATCAATCAGTTCCCGGACCACATCTTTCAGCAGCATGGCGTTCACCGGGTCCAGACCGGAAAAGGGTTCGTCCAGAATCACAAAATCCGGGTCAGATACCAGCGCCGCCGTCAGCTGAATCTTCTGCTGGTTACCTTTGGAAAGGGTGTCCAGCTTTTTGTTGGCATATTCGTCCATGCTCAGCCGCCGCAGCCATTTCATGCTGTTTTCTTTGGCGTCGTGGGCCGTCATCCCGCGAAGTCTCCCCAGATACACCAGCTGTTCCAGAATATTGACTTTGGGATACAGGCCGCGCTCTTCCGGCAGATAGCCCACATTCACTTTTTCCCGCACCATCGGTTCACCGTTCAGCAGCACGTTTCCGCTGTCCGCCGGGAACACATCCATGATGATGCGGATGGTGGTGGTTTTACCGGCGCCGTTGCGGCCTAACAAACCAAAGGCTTTTCCGCTTTCGGTGGAAAAACTCACATCCTTCAGGACCTGCTTTTCTCCAAAACTCTTATGCAGGTTTTCGACTGCAAATTGCATTGCTTTCACCCTTTCTCGCAGGCTTTCGCCTGAACTCCTTTTTCAGAATTTTTGCAAAGGCGGTTTACTGCATCCATTTTGATTTCCGCCAATACCAAAAATATAACGGATATTCTCTATTTCTGCAAGTAAATTTTATATAAAACTCTCGGTTTTCTTGTAAAAACAGTTTTGTCATCAATGGATTTGTATAACCAGCTGATCTGCAATTTCTCAATTTATTCTACCAACGCCTTTTTCGTTTGTCAACGATTATCTCGTTTTAAACCGAAAATTCCGCTCATTCTATTTACAATGAATCAGAAGGAGCTGAGACTATGACCATCGGAGAAACCCTGCGGAACCTGATAGAAGAACGTGAGATCACCCAAAAACAATTGGCCGCTGCTTTAAACCTGTCCCCTTCCACGCTGGGCGGTTATGTACAGGGAACCAGCGAGCCGGATATTGCAACCCTGAAACGTATTGCCGGATATTTTCAAGTGTCTATGGACTATCTGCTGGACTATTCCGCAAACAGCCATTCTGTTCCGGGTGAAAGCGAGCTTCTCCGGATTTTCCGATCTCTTTCGGAGGAACAGCGGGAGCTATATCTGGAACAGGGACGGGCTTTTATTAAAATCAATCGAAAAGGAAAATCCTCTACGTCCAATTCCGCCCATAAAAGCAACGCCATATAAATCAAACGCCCCCTGCTTTTCATAAGGCAGGGGGCGTTTTTACAGAGGAGACTGTTATACAGTTTTTATGAACTTACAAGCGAATGCTCTTTTTGCGAATCAGTACTGTCCCGCTCACAGCCATAGCAACAACAGCCAGCATAAGCGGAACTCCGGTTTGATCTCCTGTTTCAGGAGAGGGCTTCTGTTCTTCACCATCATCGGGCTTGGAGGTGTCATCAGAACTGTCATCACCGTCAGAAGTGCCGGTGTCCTCTTTAAGCACCAGAGACTCCATAGCTTCTTTCAACTCAGATGCTGCCTGGTCCACTTGTGCCTGGTCATCTTCAGAAAGGGATTCATCTGCCAACACCGTCTTAGCTGCTTTCAGCGCATCAGTAAAGACAACGGCACTCTCTTCAGTATACAAGTTCAGTTCAATAGCTTCAGCCTGTTTTACCAGCTCTTCCAACGCTGATTTGTCTGCCATTCTTTCCCGTACATGAATAACGATCTCAGTTCTGAACTCACTATATGCAACCACAACAACCTTTTCGCCGGGAGTGGTCATATCGGCTACATCTACGGTCCACTCGGTGCAGGGTTCGGTGTGACCGTCCTGGAACACCAGCTGTGCTTCCAAGCCGGTCGGATCAAACGTTTCACCTACATAGTATTCCGTCTTATCCGGCATGCTGGTAATTTCCAGTCCAGTGATGATTTCTGCGGGATCGGGGATTTTTTCCACGCCCAGCCAGCTGAGAACCGGATCTCCGCCGCTGACCTTGGAAACGCTGAGCTGTACAGTGGCAGGCTCTTCCAGAACAATGCGCAGGGAGTGAGCATCCGCTGTAGTGGTACCGCTGATGCTGAACTCCTTGGAAGCCAGTTCTGTAACGGTACCGTCATCATTGAGAATACCAGCGGAGAACTTCATGGTACGTCCAGTATTCCACCACTCCTGATAACCGGAATACAGTTCATATTCTCCGGCTTCCAGCGTGATATTGTACAGAAGGGGATTGGTGGCACCGCCAAACCAGCCATAGCTCCACTCGTCACTGCCGTTGTGAACGCCAAAGGTAGAGCCGTCGTTGTTTTGAGGGCTGCCAATGGTTCCTACATAGCCCCAGCCGCTTTCCTCGTCATAGGGCTGGTCACCTACTTCATTGCGGACATTGGAATCAAAAGCATTCAGATATTCCAGGAATTCAGAATCCGGATTGTTGCAGTCGATGAAATATTCTATATTCTTACCATAGATATTCACTTTTACCTGGAAACTGCGTCCGGCCAGCAACGGATTCTCTCCGCCCAGAGTACCAGTCAGAGTTCCCTGAATCATTTTGTCTTCATTGACTTCCCAGGTAACCGGCACATTTTCCTCAACTTCACCATTGATAACGATGTCCATTTCATTGGGCATATTTTGAACATACTCTTCAAAGTCGTCTGTCAGGTCTACAAAAATTCCATCCAGATAAAATGCTGGCTGACGTCCCAGCTCTTCTTCCAGTTTCCAGTTGGCCTCATCATGGAGAATCATGGCGCCGTTAAAGCCGAAATCAACGGGCAGCCACACATAGCGGGAATCGCTGACAGGCAGGTTATAGGGCGGATACCAACGGTCGCCCATATACATATACTTTCCGTTTTCAGGATCAATGGGAACGATGCAGGTGCTCTGGGTCTTATAGGTGGTGTCGGAACCGGCATCCACACAGGGATTGCCCATGACAGTCCAGGGGCCGAGGGGGCTGTCAGAAACAGCATACTGGGCCGGGTTGGGGTTCCAGCCGGTGCAGCCGGAGGTCATGAGATAATAGGTGCCGTTATACTTGAACATGGCGGGCGCTTCACGGCTGATGCCCACAAAGTTGGCGGTGAAATCCTCGCCTTCCACGGCTTCGCCCTGAGGAACGTCCAAATAGGTGTAATCAGCGTTCAGCCGGGAAATGTACATGGTCTGGTTTTCTTCGCTGGAATAAATAATGTAGGCGTCGTCCACGCCGTCGCCGTTGGCATCCACGCCTTCATCCACAAACAGGTTCATATCACGGGCCATACCCTGATTACCGGTATAACCTTCCCGGGTGTGGAGACGGTAGCTTCCCAGCAGCGTAAAGGGACCTTCGGGCGTATCGGACACAGCCACAGCCGCTTCCGCTTTCCAATATGCATGAGCGCCGCCCTCGCCGGTTCTCAGGGGACCGTCTGCGTGGAACCACATGACGTATTTTCCGGTGGACTCATTGTAAATGACCTTGGGACGTTCCACCACAGCGGTGTTAGCGTCGATGTGGTAGAAAATTTCCTGCTGCTCTTCTTCGGTGAGGTCACCGTACAGAGCGTTGAAATAGGGGTCGGTTTCGAACTGGTCTTTGCTGTCCATGGTCTTGAGCACAACGCCCTCGTCGGTCCAGTTATACAGATCTTTGGAAGTGTACAGATGGACGCCGACCGGTGCATACTCGTTGCTCTTGTCTTCACCGTACCAGTAGTAGGTGTCGCCCCACTTCTGAATCTGGCCGCCATGGGCCTGAATTACGTTGCCGTTATTATCCAGATACTGCTCGCCGTCGCAATCCGTGCCCATAATGGAGTCATAGGTCTTATAGGGCTGGTTATTCTGCAAGCGAGTCACTTCACTGGTGATATCATCGGCCAGAGTTCCGATTTCCTCTTTAACAGCCAGATAGCTGCTGTCGGCCAGAGGACGGGCGGTTTCCACCAGTGTATTCAGGCGGCGCAGTTCGATTTCCTCTTTTCCGTTGTCGGAAGCCAGGTATTCGTCTGCCAGCGCAACTGCTTCTCCCAGTGCAGTCTGGGCTTCCTGACGATTCCACTGGTCTCCGTGGAAAAGTTGAATTTCAGCGGCGCTTGCATACTTGTTGTTCTCGCCGTCGTTGTTGCCCTGGGTAGCGGTGGCTTTCAGCTGGACATACCGAGCGGAAACAGCCGGGAACGTGGCGGTTTTCAGTGTTTTATCCGCGGTCCAGGTACCCTCTGCCACCTTGGTGAAATCGGTACCGTTGCTGCTGACCAGCACCTCGTATCCGGTGTAAGTACCGTTGGTGTCATTATTCTGACGGGGCAGATAGGTGATTCTGGAAACGTCGCTCACTTCCTGACCCAGATCAAGGGTAATCCACAGACCGTCCTCCACAGTGGGATAATCGCCATCCCAGGAAGAGTGCCACATGGTGGAAGGATTTCCGTCATAAGCATACTGAGGCAGATCGCTAGAAGAATGGCTGGCGGCCGTGGCACCGGTGATGGTCAGTTCGCCGTTATCCACAACTTCCTCTACAATCAGGTAACTGAGCATGGGGTCCGCTTTCCGATTACTGTAATCCACGCTCTTAGCTGCAAAATTCAATTCTCCGTCTGTGACAGAGGTGACAAATGTATTTTCCGCCAGAACACCATCTGCACAGCTCATCTGGCCGGCAGCCTGTCCCTCCAGTTCAACGGCTACTGTGCGGTCATCCCACCACTGGGGAATATACACACCGACGGTCACCTGTACTTTTTCCACATCCTCCGGCAGCTGGAAATTATACCGGATACCGGCGTTTTCCTCCTCGGCAATCCATCCGTCAGACAGATACCAGGAAGTTGCTGTCATAGCGGCGGGATCTTCGCCGGTTCTACTCAGCTCTGAATAGGGGTCACCAGAGAGATAGCCCCAGCTGTAGCCGGTGGAATCCTCCGCCAATGCCTGGTCTACCTTGCTCTGACAGGCACCCATTGCATAACCTTCCGGCACGACAGAAGGGTCTGTTGTGGCACAGTTTACCGTATACAGCACCTCAGGCTCTCCGTCTCCGGAAGCGGCAAAGCTCACAAAGGGCTGTGCCAACAGGGCTGCGCTGAGCAATACGGCCGCGCCGCGTTTTACCATTTTTCCTGTGTTCATCAAAAAATACTCCTTTCCATAATCTGATTGCTACTGCACTTTGTTATTTTGAAACCAAAAAGTAAACCGGTTTCAAAACATTTCTAACAGCAACTCTTCCTGCAAAATAGAATTTCAGTGCCTTTTTCTTGATTATAGCGTAAAAAATTATTTAATAAATAGGAAAAATTTGGGGTTTTTATTATTTTTTTGCTTCTTCAATGGTTTGTTCCCTTATTCGATCTATATGAAACAGTTTCATGATTATCGTATCCATACAAATTCAAGCTACCACGATTCGTATATTTTTTCATGATTTTTTCTTTTTTTGTCTTCCAGATACATTTTTCCGACAACGCATTGGCAATTTTCTCTAAATTTTTTCTCGTCCTCTACGTTTTTGGTACTTTTTTGCACTTCCAATATGTCAAAAAAAATCCTAACAGATGAGATTTTGTTGTGATATACTGAAGTTGTTTCACAGATTGCTTGTGCGGCATCCATTTTTGAAACCGGTTGCTCGTCTTCCTCTCTCCGGTGAAATGTATAAAAACACAAATGCCGTACAACACGGATTATTTTTCGAAAAGGAGCTGTAGCAAATGGACCTGAAAAAAGCTGTCTCCGGAGTACTGGCCGCCGCCATCGTTGCCGGCACCGCCACTTCTTCCCTTCCGTCGGTCTCTGCGGCCACGGAAAAAGCAGCTGTTCCCACAGTTTCCGTTGACCCCACCATCCGGTACCAGACGCTGGAAGGCTGGGGCACCTCTCTGGCCTGGTTCGCCAACATCATCGGCGGCTGGACAGAGGACTACAACGGCAATGGCCGTCCTGACCGGGAAGACATTGCAGAGCTGATCTATTCCCCCGAATACCTGAACATGAACATTGTCCGCTATAATATCGGCGGCGGCGATGATCCTACCCATGACCACATCAAACGCTGTGAAGCTACTGTTCCCGGCTGGAAAGCTTCCGCAGACGCTGAACTGGACCCCACGGCCGATGCCAACCAGATCTGGTTCCTGGAGCAGGCCAACGAATGGCGGGACGATGTCATCAACGAAGTGTTCTCCAACACACCTCCCTATTATATGACTGTCAGCGGCTGCGCTTCCGGTGCTGTCAACGCCAACGACAACAATCTGCGGGACGACCAGTATGATGACTTTGCCCAGTATCTGGCAGAGGTTACCCAGTGGCTGGACAACCATCTTTATGAAAACTACGGCAACCACATCGACTACATTGAGCCCATTAATGAACCGGATACCAACTACTGGGCAGCTTACAGCACCAAACAGGAAGGCTGTCACTTTGATTCCGGCGAAAAACAGAGCCTGATCTATCGGGAAACCCTGAATGCACTGGCAGACCTGGGTCTGGATCATATTCAGATTACCGGTACCGACGAAACCAGCGTGGACCATGCTATCAATTCCTTCAACAAGCTGGAAAGCGACGTGAAAGAAGCCATGCCGGTAATCAGCACCCATACATACGGCGCCAACAACCGTCAGGTGCTCAGCGATCTGGCCGCTTCCTATGACAAAGGCCTGTGGATGAGCGAAGTCTGTCACGGCGGCGGACCTCACGATCCGGAATCCATGCAGGCTACCGCTTCCTTCACTTTTGCCAACTCCATTAAGGAAGACCTGAAAACCCTGCAATCCACCGCATGGGTTGACTGGCAGGTTGTGGACAGCGAATATGAGCTGCTGAAATGGGACCAGAACTGGGGCCTGATTCACGCCGTTTACGAGGCTGACGACCAGCCCGTTCCCGGTTATCACGACAATCTGCTGGACGAAAACGGCGAAAAGCTGGACTGGGTTCCCGGCACCGGTACCTGGCATATCGGCAAGCAGTTCTACACCCTGATGCAGTACAGCAAGTATCTGAAAGCCGGATACACCATGATCGATATCGGCAACAACGATATGGTTGCTGCTGTTTCCCCCAACGGCGACGAGCTGGTTATCGTAGCCAATAACAGCGGCGCAGCCCAGCAGCAGTATCTGAACCTGAGCGCATTCCCCGGCGCAGTCAAGGCGGAAATGTACCGCACCACCGACAGCGAGAGCTGCGAGCTGGTCAACACGCTGACTGTTTCCGGCAATGTGCTGCCCGTCGAGCTGGCACAGGGTTCCGTCACCACCTTTGTCATCACCGGCAAAGACGGCGCTTCCCTCTATGACAACGAAAACGGCACCATCAAGCGCGTCAACTCCGGTGTGGTAACCAACAGCGACACCGCTGCACTGGGCGCCACCACCAACAACAAGTTCGAGTACTCCGGCTCCTGGAAGCGCTACACCAGCCAGAGCGGCGCTTATCAGGCCGATGTACAGGGAACCACCACCCCCGGTTCTTCCGTTACCTTCCGTTTTGACGGAGACCGCGCCGTCGTCACCGGCAACACCGAAGCTACCGGCGGCAAACTGACTTATACCATTGACGGCGGCGAAGCCGTAGCGTTGGATACTTATACCGAAACCAAACTGTACGGTCAGGTACTGGTAGACACCGGATATCTGCCCGAAGGCTCTCATACCATCACCATTACCATGACCGAAGGCAGCACCGGCGGCACCTCTTCTCCCATCATCACAGTGGACGAAGCGCTGGTTTATTCCGGTGAGGTCAAAGACAGCTCCACCCCCCCGCTGGTTCCCGGAATCTCTGCCTTTGACGGCAGCATCCTCATTGCTTTCAACCCGGTAGAAGGTGCAGAAAACTACACCATCCGTTACGGCACGGTTTCCGATGCCAGCCAGTGGACAGAAAGCATTACCACCGAAACCTCTCCCGCTGTGATCAAGGGTCTGGAAAACGGCGTGCCCTGCTACTTTACTGTACAGGCAAGCATTCCCGGTGAAACAACCGTTCCCACCGCTGTCTTTACCGCAACCCCCAACGCAGTCGAAGATAGCAACGTCTATTACTTTGTGGACTCCGGCGTATCCAATCCCTTTGATGTCAGCACCACCTCTTCCGGAATGTACAGCAGCAATCTGGAGCAGCCCTATGGCGAAGACCCGGTCACCGGAAAACTGTGGGGTTACAATGCTGACACGGCCAGCGGCACCAGCGCAGGCATGGACGCTTGGGACAGTGTCCGTTATGACGATCAGGATACGGCCGGCAAGGGCATCCAGTACACCTTTGAACTGGAACCCGGTGAATACACCGTAGAAGTGGGTCTGTACGATCCCTGGCAGAATGGCGGCCGTTATCAGGACGTCATTGTGCAGGGTGAAACCGTCGCCACCCGTCAGCTGGGTATTACCCGCAACCAGATCGTTGCCAAAGGTGTGGTTGCAGAAGGCGAAAACGCCATGACTGTGGAAATTGTCCGTTCCGCCGGTGTGACCGACCAGTATCAGGACCCGGTGGTCAGCTATGTGAAGATCAGCGAATATGACCCCGACGCCATCGCTTCCATTAACGCCCCCAACGCCATTATCAGCCCGGCCGGTCAGCTGCCCGATATGCCGGAGCAGGTAACCGTCACCACCATTTCCGGCGGTGAACGGCTGGCAAACGTCACTTGGGAAATGTCCCTCGACCAGTTCATGACCCCCTATTCCGTAGTCATGGTCACCGGTACCGTTGAGGGAGTGGAAAACAAACTCACCGCAAAAATCACTGTTATGCCCGAAATGCCCCTGTACTTTGTAGACAGCGGTATTCGTGAAGGCGAAACCTCCGATCTGCACAATCTGGTTTCCAGCGCATTCCCCGAGCTTCTCAACCGGGATACCCCCGATCAGGCTTATACAGAAGGCAGCTGGGGCTACATTGCATCGGATGTCGGCGCTTATTACAATGAATCCGGCAACGCCTATAATAACGGCTGGTATGCATACAGCGGCAAGGATATCACCTATAAATTCCAGCTGCCCGCCGGCACTTATGAACTGAACGCCGGTTTCCACGAGTGGTGGAACGTTGCCCGAAATATGGATGTCAGCGTTGACTATGTAGACGCTGAGGGCAACCCCCAGACCACACTGGTACTGGACAACATCTTTATTAACGGAAGCAGCGATCAGGATATCATGAGCACTGGTACCTTTACCCTGCCGGCCGACGGTGAAATCTCTGTCCGGGTACACAAGGCTCCCGGTGAAAAGAATGATCCTGTTGTCAGCTGGCTGGCAATCAGCTGCAGTGAAGGCGCTCTGAAAGAGCTGAGAAACCTGATTTCCGAAGCAAGCGTTCTCAACGAAGATGATTACACCCCCGGCACCTGGGCTGCCTTGCAGACTGCTCTGGAAGCTGCACGGACTGCCGCTTCCGGAATTGACTCCGCTGCTATGGCCGCTGCCGCCGATGAGCTTTCCGCAAAGCTGGAAGCACTGATCCCGGCTGCTGATTTCTCCGAACTGGCAAAAGCCATCGCAGATGCTGAAAAGTATGCAGAATCCGACTATACCGAAGAGAGCTGGGGGGTGTTCGCTGACGCGCTGGCCAAGGCTAACGAAGTGAACGACAATGCAGAAGCCACTCAGGAAGACGTTGACGCAGCTGTGAAGGCACTGAATGACGCCATCGCAGGTCTGGAAGAGTATGCAGCTCCCAACAAGACCCTGCTGCAAAAGACCTATGAGCA
The DNA here is from genome assembly GCA_905215105.1 of uncultured bacterium. Lineage (GTDB taxonomy): Bacteria > Bacillota > Clostridia > Oscillospirales > Acutalibacteraceae > Heritagella_A. The sequence continues at coordinate 15,753 of CAJMOI010000006.1, read as the reverse complement.
TGCTCTGACTCTGAGCACCGAAGGCATTACCGACAGCGCCAAGGCTTACTTTGAGAAGGTTTTGGCAGAAGCCAAAGCCGTTCTGGATGACTCCAAAGCGACTCAGGAAGAAGTGGACACCGCCTGGAATAACCTGCTGGAAGGCATCTGGGGTCTGGGTATTACCCAGGGAGACAAGACCATGCTGGAACAGCTGATTACCAAGGCAGAAGACATGGTTGCCAACGAGAACAAGTATGTACAGATCAACTGGCAGCAGCTGCTGGATGCACTGGAAGCCGCTAAGGCCGTGATGGAAGACGTCGATGCACTCACCGCAGATGTAGAGGCCGCTTCCGAGGATCTACTGAATGCAATCCTGGCCCAGCGCTTCAAGGCTGACAAATCCAATCTGGAAGACCTGATTTCTAAGGCCGAGTCTATCGACCTGAGCAAATACACCGAGGAAAGTGTTGCCGTGTTCCAGGCTGCTTTCAAGGCCGCCAACGCAGTTCTGGCTGACGAAAGCCTGAGCGAAGACGATCAGGACGTAGTTGACAATGCAGTTTCCGAACTGAATGCAGCCATTGAGAACCTGAGCGTGAAGGACGACGCCAGTGATTCTGACGACGGCAATGACAAGGATGATTCTTCCAAGCCGGACGACAACAAGAATGACACTTCCAGCACCCCCTCCGATCCTTCCGAGACCGGAGATATGACTCCCTATGCACTGGCTGCCGCTGTGGTTGCCCTCTCTGCCGCAGCAATGCTGGTACTGAAACAGAAAGCAAGAATCTAATTGAATCTGATAACTTCCTGCCATGTGAAAGCGGCGTTCTCCGGAAACGGGGAGCGCCGCTTTCCTTTGCTGTGCAATCCTGCTTAGAAAGCCGGTGACAAACTATGCAATAATGCCGTTTCTTTTTCACTCTGTATCATGTATAATTTAAGAAACCGGTTTCATTCATGACAAAACGATTCAAAAGGAGGAAGCAAGGCCATGCTGGGACCCCTCACCATACTGATTGCCGACCATGACACACAGCTATATAAAGAGCACTATGCCTCTATCGACTGGGCTGCACTTGGATTTGAAATCAAAGGGGTTTGTAAAACCGGAGAAGCTGCCTTGACTTCTGCTGAAATCGATCAGCCGGACTTTCTGATTCTCGACTGCCATTTACCGGGTCAAACATCCCGCTCATTGGTTGAAACACTTTTAAAAATCAGCCCTTCTACCCGTATTCTGCTTTTGTGCGAACTGTCAGACATTGAGGAGTTCAACACCTGTTTTTTCAACCAACCGGTGTCCTGTCTGTTGAAGGATTCCCTTCATCTCTCTTCCCTGTTATCCGCTATGAAAGATCTCCTGCAGCGTTTTCCAAAGCAGAAACCCACAGACAGCGCCATGCAGGAAATCCGGCAATATATCGCTCAAAATTACGCAGAGCCGCTGACCCTGTATCAAATCGCCGATCATTTTGGGTTCAATTATTCCTATCTTTCCGCCTGTTTCCGGGAACACAGCCGGTACAGTTTTCGGTAATATCTGAACCAGCAGCGGATTCTCCATGCAATTGATCTTCTGGAAAACAGCTCGATCCTGATTTCCAGAATTTATGAAGTGGTAGGCTTTTCGGATCACAGCTATTTTTGTCGGGTTTTTAAAAAAATTATCGGCGCTACTCCGACAGAATATCGAAAAAAATGCGTACTTTTACACACTCTTTCTTCTTCCATCGTTTCAATATGAGAATTTTACATGTTTTTTACATTTCTGAATAAGCTTTATATCCAATTTTCATTATTCCATTTATGATATTAATAAAGTATACAAATTTCTAAAATTTCCGAATGAAATTGCAGCACGGTCACGATTGTCAATTGCTCCCTTCTATGATATAATGAGTGTCGCGTCCAGAATTTGGCAGAGTTACCATAACATATCGCCAAATCACACGCAGACAAATATACAAGGAGGATTAGGCAAAATGTTCAGAAAAAGCAAACGCTTTCTGGCTGGTTTTCTGGCAGTGCTGATGGCGGCTTCTGCGGCACAGAGCTTCGCTTTCGGTGCAGAAACCGGCGAGAATGCAGGACAGGCTGTCACGGTTCAGGCTGAACCCCAGCTGCAAAACGGCACCGCTGTCATTCCTGAGGGAAGTGACAAAGCTGCTGTCAATGAAATTCTCAGCAAAGCTCTCATTGCCAATTATGACCAGGTTGGCACCCAGGAGTGGGAGTACTACTGCACCGGCAAAAACGGCCTGCTGACCAACGATGCATGGGGCTCCATTGACGGTTTTACCAGCGAGAAGAAAGTCGTATTCGTTCCCACTCCCTTTACCCATCCCGCTCTTGCCAAAAACGAGGACGGAACCTATCAGGTCCGCCTGGCTGGAACCGAAGCAGAGGTAACTCTGACCAAAGCCGCCAAGCTGTCCTCTTCCATTACGCTCAACGAGGGCGTTACGGTAACTCTTCCTTACAACGAAGATCTGACCGTAAACTATGACGCCATGCGCACTGCGATTTTCAACACCGTTGTGGCTTCCACCACTCCGGAGATGTCTGTCAGCGATGTTGTCATCGAATACTATGCTGAAAACGTCGTATTAGGAAAGCCTGCCGGTACTCATGAATGGGCGCCGCTGGAAGGTGCAACCATCAAGAATGCTCTTGGCATTCCTCTCGAATATCCCGCCATTTCTGCCGGTGAGCAGAAAATCCGCATCCGCTATGCGGGTACCGATACCATTTACGGCACCTCTGCGGAAACCACTGTTACCGTTGCAGATCGTCCGGAAGCTGACATTGTCTTCAATGATGGACCTTATCAGGCAAAGCTGACCGTAAAAGAAGATTTGTCTGTGGATTACGACGCACTGCGTCAGGCGATTTTCACCGCTGCTGTCAAGTCCTCCACTCCCGAGCTGACTGTCAACGATGTCACCATTGAATACTATACCAAAGCTTTGACCGATGCAGATGCCAAGTGGGTAGCACTGGAGGGCGAAAAGGGAACCATCCTGACCTATCCTGCTATTTCCGCCGGCGAGCAGAAAGTCCGCATCGTCTGGGGCGGCAGCCAGAACTATGCCCCCACTACCAAAGAATTCACCGTTACCATTGCCGACCGTGAGCAGGTACAGTTCAACCTGAACGAAGGCCCCTATGAGGTGGGCATGGTATTTGATGACGAACAGGGCTACAATTACGATGCCACTGCTGCGGCTATTTATAACGCTGTAGTAGCTTCCACTACACCGGTTGCCTTTGCGGCAGAAGATGTCACCGTGGAATACAATACCGACAAAACCGGTATCACTAACAGCTTCAAGCCTCTCAGCGAAACCGATCTGACCGGTTTGGTCAAATTCGGCACCGGCGAGTGGGAAATCCGGATTTCCGTGGCCGACACCCAGATGTACCGCGGCAACTCTGTGATTGTCACTGTTACCACCACTGATAACCGCGCTGCCAGCTCTGTGGTCTGCAAAGAAGGCGCATCCATCACCTATAACATGGATGCCAACGTGATGAAGCAGGCACTGTTTGACAATGTGATTGATTGGGAAAATTCTGCCCTTCCTGCAAAGGATACTCTTTCCATTGACAACTTCACTTTTGAGTACTACGGCGAAAATGTGCTGACCGACAATATTAACGGCGGCGTCAAACAGTGGGCTCCCATTGAAGGCGGCACTGTTACCCTTCTGAACTATCCTCAGATGGGTGCTGCTGACAGCCAGCAGATCCGGATTTCCTTTAAGGGCAACGCCGACTATCGTCCTTCCGAGGCCGGTGAGAGCACAGTTGCCGTTAACAAGGCCAAGGTCAGCGTAAAGGTGAACTCCACCAACATTTACGCCGACGAGCAGCTTCCCGCTAATTTTGTCACCACTGATCCCACTGACAAATTCGATATTTATACCATCTATGCTGGTACAACCAGTGATGTAACCACCAGCCTGTATCTGGATTTGCCTGATCGCTATACCAGCAACGCCATTCTCAAAATTCTTGACCCCGTTGTGGAAGCCATCAGCGGCAAGACCTTCACCCAGATGCTCAACGACGGCGTAACCGTTGGAGAACTCCGTGAACTCTTCAGCACACAGGAGCTGCTGGACCTGCTGGATAAGCTGAACATCGACACCGGCACCTTCGGTCAGATTCTCACCGTGATTAACAAACTGCCTTCTATCGTCGATTCCCTGCGAATTTCCTTCGGTACCCCCAACCGTGCCGGTCTGTATACCGTTGTTGCTGTAACCGACAACAAGAACTATGAAACTGGCGTTGGCATGGGCTTCCTGCTGGTGAAAATGCGTCTTTCCGGTTCCAAACTCACCTGGAATCAGGAAATTTCCGGTAAAATGACTGTGGAAGAGGCAAAGAACTTTGATTTTGGTGCAACACTCTCTCACAATGGAGATGTAACTGTCAGCCAGAGCAACGTTCATTATCTGTATTCCGGATTTACCAGCAAATGGAGAATTTATTCCAGCACTACTACTCCTCCCACTGAGCCCGGCAGCTATGTGATGACTGTGGTAACACTGGGCGGCAACTATCTGGCTGCTCCCATTACCCGTACCTTTACCATTAAGTAAATTTCTCCATTTCCATATAAAAGGGCCTGCCCTTCTGTATCCGCAGAAGGCAGGCCCTTTTTTCCTAAACAAAACAGCACGCTGACCGTTACAGAACCGTCAGCGTGCTGTTACTTTTACAGATCGATATTTCGATTATTTCTTACCCATGGGCAGGAAACCGACCTTTTTCATGACTTTCGCCAAAGTGCGATAGGCAATGCGTGCCGCTTTCTCTGCGTTCTCCGTGTAGCACTTCTCCAGATAGGCTTTGTCCTTAATCAATTCTGCAAAGCGCTCCTGAATGGGACGCAGGTGCTCCACAACAGCCTCGCCCACGGCAGTTTTGAAGTCGCCGTAGCCCTTGCCCTCGAACTCCCGCTCGATTTCTTCATAGCTCTTTCCGGTCACGCAGGAATAAATGCCCATCAGGTTATTCACGCCGTCCTTGCCCTCTGCATAGCGGACACAGGCTTCGCTGTCGGTAACGGCACGCTTAAACTTCCGCATGATATCCTCGGGTTTATCCAGCAGGGCAATATAGCCATTGGCGTTCTCGTCAGACTTGGACATTTTCCGGGTGGGGTCCTGCAAAGACATAATCCGGGCGCCGGTTTTGGGAATATAGCCATCCGGCACCTTAAAGGTGGGGCTGTACACACCGTTGAAGCGCTCCGCAATATTGCGGGTCAGCTCCAGATGCTGTTTCTGGTCAGCGCCTACGGGCACCAGATCAGCCTGATACAGCAGGATATCGGCAGCCATCAGGCTGGGATAAGTGAACAGACCGGCATTGATGTTTTCCGGGTGCTTCTGGGACTTATCCTTAAACTGGGTCATGCGGGACAGCTCGCCGAACTGAGTAAAGCAATTGAGCACCCATGCAAGCTCCGCGTGAGCGGAAACCTGACTCTGAATAAAGAACAGGCTTTTTTCCAGATCAATTCCACAGGCCAGCAGCAGCGCATAGGCCTCCAGGGTATTGTGGCGGAAAGCAGCGGGATCCTGCCGCACGGTAATGGCGTGCAGATCTGCCAGAGCATAAATGCAGTCATATTCATCCTGCAAAGCAATCCAGTTTTTCAGCGCCCCCAGATAGTTGCCCAGCGTAATGGTACCGCTGGGCTGAATGGCACTGAAAATCACGGGTTTCCGTTCTGTTTTGATGGGTTCCATAAAATACAACCTCCAGACAATGATTCTATATTCCGAAAAGAGGATGGATACTTTCCGGGAAAAAGAAAAAACTCCTGTCCCCTGCAAGCAAGGGACAGGAGTCAAAATTCCTGCGGTACCACCCAAGTTGGCGCAATGCGCCCACTCTTATCACACGCGGATACGTGTGCTCCCCTGATAACGGGCAGAGTCCCCGTCAGAAGCTACTGGGGAAAATTCCCGGTTCGCTTCTGCCCTCACAGGCCCATTCCACCGGCGGACGGCTTGCCGCGCTCACACCTGCCGCGGCTCGCTGAAAGCTCCTTTGTCGGTGTACTTCCCCTGTTCATCGGTTTGTACTGTATTGATACTCAGTATAGTCTTCTTTTTTCCGTTTGTCAATTCTGAAAAAAGAAAAATCAAATGCTTCAGGTTTGAGCGCTGTTCTTCTGCAAAACCTTCATCAGGAACAGGAAGCCCAGCGTCAATACTACACCGATCGGAAGACAGATCCAGGGATTCTGGACAAATCCGGCCAGCAGATAGACCAGGAAAGAAATGCCCGCGACCGTAATCGCGTAGGGCAGCTGGGTGGAGACGTGGTTCACATGCTCACACTGTGCACCGGCAGAGGCCATAATAGTGGTGTCGGAAATGGGAGAGCAATGGTCTCCGCACACAGCACCAGCCATACAGGCAGCAATGGAAATAATCATCAGCTCGTGAGAAGTCGCGCTGAACACATCCACCACAATGGGAATCAGAATGCCGAAAGTACCCCAGGAGGTACCGGTGGCAAAAGCCAGTCCGCACCCTACCAGGAAAATGATGGCGGGCAGGAACATCATAAACTCCTTGGCGGAACCCTGCATGGCATTTTTGACAAATTCACCTGCGCCCAGAGAATCGGTCATGGATTTCAGACTCCAGGCAAAGGTGAGAATCAGGATTGCAGGCACCATGGCTTTGAAGCCTTCGGGCAGGCAGGCCATGCACTTTTTAAAGCTCAACACCCGACGAATCATATACAGAATAATGGTCACAATCAGGCCAAAGAAGCTGCCCAATGCCAGACCGACAGAGGCATCACTCTGGGAGAATGCGGTGATAAAGTCTGCACCGCTGAAAAAACCGCCGGTATAAATCATGCCGATGACACAGAAAACAATCAGGCAAAGAATGGGGATCAGCAAATCGATAACTTTGCCGTTACTTTCCTCCTGCTTTTCCGAGCTGTTGTCATAGGGACTTGCACCGGTGGTGAAAAGATCGCCTTTCAGCGCGGCGTTGCACTCATGAACTGCCATGGGACCGTAATCCACTTTCATGACGGCCAGCCCGATCATCATGACAATGGTAAGCAGTGCGTAAAAATTATAGGGAATCGCGTTGATAAACAGGGTAAAACCGTCTTCTCCCTCCACGAAACCGGTAACGGCTGCGGCCCAGGAAGAAATGGGGGCAATGATGCACACCGGCGCTGCGGTGGCGTCAATCAAATAGGAGAGTTTTGCTCTGGAAATCCGATGCTTGTCCGTCACAGGACGCATAACACTGCCCACTGTCAGGCAGTTGAAATAGTCGTCAATAAAGATCAGCACACCCAGCGCAACGGTCGCCAGCTGTGCGCCAACCCGGGAATGAATCTTTCGTCCGGCCCAGCGTCCAAAAGCAGCGGAACCGCCTGCACGGTTCATCAGGCACACCATGGTGCCCAGAATCACCAGGAACACCAGAATGCCCACATTGTAGCTGTCAGAGAGGACCTTGACAATACCGCCCTTCAGCACATGGTTCATGGTTCCCTCAAAACTGAAATCCGAAGCAAAAACCGCGCCCACCAGAATGCCGATAAACAGGGAGCTGTACACCTCTTTGGTAATCAGCGCCAGTCCGATGGCGATAATAGGGGGCACCAGTGCCCAAAAAGTTCCATACAGAGACGGCAGCGGTGTCTCTCCCTCAGTTTCTGCCGCAAAGACCGTCACACTGAACAGCACTGCTACCACCAGCATCAGCACTGCCGCCGTGAGGACTCTGCGTTTGGTTGATTTCTTCACGTTTCATTTCCTCCTCTGGCCATTTGGCTGTGATGTAGGGGACGTTCCCCAAAAAAAGTGCAAAAAAATACCCATGAACGGTTTCCGATATGGAAAACGCAGCATGGATACAGAAAATTCATTTTCCGAAGATAGCGCTCCACATCCGTGACAGACCGGCGCATCTTCTGCGTCGGGCCAGAACCGGAGCCCCGGGCGGACTTTCGATCCTTCGGCGAGATTCCCTTTCTGCCGGTCGTGCCCACTTTTCCCGGCATACTCTTGAATTCCCGCACCTCTACCATTCTATATCTGTCTTTTATCATAAATCGGAGAAAAAGTCAAGAAATTTCACTTATTTCCTGATTCCTTTACCGCTTTTCATGGAAAATCTCCGCAGTTTTCCCACAATTTTTCCTTTTTAGCTGTTCACGGCCTTTGCAAATATGGTATACTAATAGAGATTATGGGAAAATATACGGTTTTTCCGATAAAAATAAACTGGTCGCATTTACACTGGTAAAATGCGGGAAAGGCTGAATCGTACATGATTGATAAAAAAGCAGAAGACAACGCCCGAGTACGGGGAGACGACATCATTGCCGGACGGAACGCTGTCAGCGAAGCGCTGAAAGCCGGACGTACCATTGACAGCCTGTATGTGGCCCGCGGAAACCATGGCGGCCCGCTGTCTGTCCTTATTGCAAAAGCCAAAAAGGCCGGTGCGGTGATTAAAGAAGCTGACCCCAGAAAACTGGACACCCTGTGCGGAAACGCCAATCATCAGGGTGTGGTTGCCATTGCCGCTGTCCGGGAATTTTCCCGGATGGAGGATATTTTCGCACTGGCGGAAGAGCGGGGAGAAGCACCGTTTCTCATTTTGTGTGATGAACTGGAGGACCCCCACAATCTGGGAGCCGTGCTGCGTATTGCGGAATGCGCCGGCGCTCACGGCGTGGTAATTCCCAAGCGCCGCTCCGTGGGTCTGACCTATGCAGTGGGTAAAGCCTCTGCCGGCGCGGTGGAATATGTCCCTGTGGTCCGGGTCAACAATATGGCCTCCACCATTGACGAGCTGAAAGAAAAAGGCGTTTGGATCTATACCGCCGACATGGACGGACAGCCCTGGTGCGGCGTAGACTACACCGGACCCGCAGCCGTGGTCGTTGGCAGCGAAGGCTCCGGCGTCAGCCGTCTTGTCCGGGAAAAATCAGATTTTATCATATCTCTGCCTATGAAGGGCAAAATAAATTCGCTGAACGCCTCGGTGGCCTGCGGAATCGTCTGCTATGAAATTGCCCGGCAGCGCGCTGGCCTGAAAGCCCGGTAACAGCACCCCAGTAACTAGGAAAGTGTGGACAGTCCTATGGATGATCAAAGACGTTCAAATGACGAACTGCTGGAACAGATTTTGCAGGAAGCACAGGCCATGCGGGCATCCAGAAACGATGTGCGGGAGCCCTCTCCCCTGCCTCCGGCAGAAAAAGAACCGGAACAGGCACCCCCTCCGCGCCGCGATCCCCAGCGCGGTTGGAAACGTTTTTTGCCTCACCGATGGAAACACAAGCGTGCAGAATCAAATGAAGAAGCCGAAGATATCTATTACGGCCTTCCTTTGAAGCCGCTGGAGGAGTATCAGCGCCAGCTGGAGGACTCCGAAACGCCGGAAACACCTGTGCCCACTCCGGACCCGCAGGCATTCTCCGAAGAATCGGAAGCCGAATTGGACGAGGAAATCAGCAGCCGTTTTCAGGAGCTGCGCGATGAGCGCCGCCGAAAAGTCGAACAAGCCATGCGCGGCGACATACCGGTCCCTTCCCGCCCCCAGCAAAACGGCGTTGTACGCCCTCTGCCCAAACAGGCCGGTATTGACCACGGCACGGAAATTTTCTCCGTGACCCCCGGCATACCGGTACATACCGTAACGGAGGAATTTCCCCGGGTACTGCCCTTTTCCTCTGCCCCCACTTTGGAACCGGAAACACCCGTCCCGGAGCAGAAAGACGCTCCTTCTGATTCTCAGGCAGAACCTTCACCGGAACCGCCCCGGAAAAGCAGCCCGGTATTGGATGAATTTTCGGTAGATGCTATTTTGGAACAGGTGCGGAACAAAAACCTTCGCTCCGCGCCTGCGAAACCCGAACCCGATTTTGAACCGGCAGCACCGGCCATTCCGGAAAAACAGACCGAGCAACCGGAAGAAACCGAAACGCCTCCTGCCCCTGCTCCTGTTCCCACTACCGGGGCCCGACATGCTGACCCTGATAAACCAACCCTGTGGGAAACGGCTGCACCGGTATTCCAGAAAGCCCAGAATTTGTGGCAGAACATCAAAACCGGCGCAGAAGAAACCCTTCGCCGTAATGAAGAAAAGCCCGAAGAATCGGAGTACGAGGTACTTCCCACACCGCCTTCCACTTTCGTGAAATCCACCGAGGAACGGGAAGAACCCTCTCTTTCTCGAGAAGAAGAAGTATCTGTATCGGAAGAACCGGAAGCTGCACCTGACACTACGGTCATTTCCGAAGAAGAAACGGAAGCAGTTCCCGAAAAAGAACCCGAAGGCCCTCAGCCTTTGCCGATATGGGAAAATCAGGAAGAAGTTTCTGAAACACCTCTTCCGGAAGAATCTGCTGCGGAAGAGCCTGAACCTCTCCCCACGGAAACCAGACAGCCGGAAAAGAAGCAATCCGATACAAAAGCAGAAAAGCCCGCTCCGAAACCTGTGGAGCAGAAAAAAACCTCTCCTGCTCCGCGAAAGGACACCGGCAAAAAAACGGCTGCCCCTGCAAAACCAGACAGCCGGAAAGCATCTGCTTCCTCCAAAACACCGCCCAAGACTTCCGGTGCCAAATCCCCCCAACCGGATTCCGGCAAAAGTGTACGGAATCCCTTTGTGGACGAATCTCCCAGACAGGCAAAAATGCCCCGGGAATCCCGGGAAGGGCCGTCCTATGCCCCTCACACCAAACCCGTTCACTTGATGGATTTGGATGTGCTGGACTTCGCTCTGCGGGAGGAATCCCGTTTCTATGAAGAAAAATTCCGCAAGGAAGAAGAAGCGGAAGCAGCCCGCCGGAAAAAGAAATACCTGAAAATGAAAAAGCAGCAGGCTGTTCGCCGTGGTTTTGCCCTTCACGGAGATGAGCCGGAAAACGACCCCTCCGACGAACTGGAAACACCGCCGGAAGAGCTGGAAGATCTGAACGCACCTTCCGATGTGCCTTCCGTTTCCCACGATTTGCGGAACCACATGCGGGAGCTGATGCTCCGGACCATGGTCACCGGACTATGCACCGGCCTTTTGGGCCTGTTCGGGTTTTTGGGAGAGTTCCATACCCTGTTCGGCTGGGATTTCCCCCGGGAGATTACCGCAGTTTCCTATCCGGTTCTGAACCTGATTTTCCTGCTGGTCACCATGGGCTTCTGCTTCCGGATGATCGGCAATGGTTTGAAGGCACTGTTCCAGTTCCATGCCAACTCGGACAGCGGACTGGCACTGGCCGCTGCTGCCGCACTGATTCAGGCAGTTTACGCCTGTTTCTTCCCGGAAGAAATTTTGTCCGGAAATCTTCATCTGTATACCGTACTGGCGGCAGGCGCTCTTTTCCTCAATTCACTGGGCAAGTTCCTGATGGTGCGGCGAATCTGGCACAACTTCCGCTTTGCCGCTTCCCGGGAACCCAAATATGCCGTCCAGCTCTATGAGGACTACAATACTTCTCTCAAACTGGCGAGAGACTGTGTCGCCGGTTCTCCGGTCATTGCCTATCAGCAGAAAGCTGGGTTCCTCACCCGTTTCCTGCAAAATTCCTATGAGCCCGACCCCTTGGAATCGGCCTGTCAGACACTGGCTCCCATTGGAATGATCGCTTCTCTGGTGCTGTGCATCATCTCCCTGATCATCACCCGGGACTTTTCACAGGCTGTTTCCGCCTTTACCGCTTCCGCCTGTATTTGCGTGCCCTTCACTGGGCTTTTGGGCGGAAACCTGCTGCTGCACCGTCTGGCCCTGCTGGGTAAAAAATGCGGCGCCATGGTGGTGGGCTATCCGGCCATTGAAAAATTCAGTTCTGTCAACGCGGTGATGATTGACGCCCGGGAACTGTATCCCAAAGGCACCATTATTCTCAACGGTATCAAGACTTTCGGCCTCCATCGAATTGACGAAGCGATTATGGAAGCCACCGCCCTGATGGAAGCCGCCGGAGGGCCGCTGGTCAGCGTATTTGAACAGATCGTCCAGACTCGCCGGGAAATTCTTCCCAAGGTGGATAAACCCGTTTATGAGGATGGCCGGGGAATTACCGGCTGGGTAGGCGGTCACCGGGTGCTGATCGGAAACCGGGATTTGCTGGCCGCTCATCAGATTAACCCTCTGACTCACGAAAAAGAGAAAAAGTATACGGCCGGCGGCAAAAAGGCCGTATATCTGGCAGTGGGCGGACAGCTGGTAGCGCTGTTTATTCTCACCTATCACTCCGACCCCCATCGGGCCCGGGAGCTTCAGCGGCTGGAAACTAGCGGTATCAGCCTGATTCTGCGTACCTGCGACCCCAACATCACCAACACATCCGTGGCCAATTCCTTTGGCCTTGATCCCCACTCAATCCGGGTGCTGCCCGATATGCTGGGACAGGAATACCTCCGAGTTTCCGAAAAGCCCTGTGAAAAGACGCCGGCCCTTCTGGCCACCAGAGGACGGGCTGTCTCCATGCTTCGGATTCTCTCTGCCTGTGTCCGCACCCGGAGCAACCTGACACTGGCTTCCGTGATGCAGAGCGCCGCTGTCATTCTGGGCTTTGTGCTGATCGCCTTCATGGTGTGCTATTCCGGCATGAAACAGCTCTCCACGCTGGCACTGATTCTCTATGAGTTGTTCTGGTGTTTTGCGGTGCTGTTCCTGCCCCGTCTTCACAAACCATAAAACGGGACCTGTTTGAGGAGGGTTTTTCTTGTCGCTTTCATCCTTTTCAGGAAAACACATGCTGCGCCGCACCATCGGTATGTTGGTAGCTGTATTTTTCATGGGTGCTACATTATCACTGCTCATCCGTGTCAATCTGGGAACCGACCCCTGCTCCTGTATGAATCTGGGAATTTCCCGGGTTTCCGGCGTCAGCTTCGGTACCTGTCAGCTTTGTTTCAATCTGCTGTTGGCCCTGGTGGTAGTTCTGGTCAACCGCCGCCTGATTGGTCTGGGAACCTTGGGCAACATGGTGCTGGTGGGGTATGTCTGCGATTTCTTCACCTGGATCTGGAATCAGATTCTTCCCCCTGCGGAAAGTTGGAGCCTTGCGGTGCGCTTTGTTATTATGGTTCCCGTGTAATTTGTGTTTGTGGCGGCTGCGGCTGCTTATATGACGGCAAATCTGGGAATGGCTCCTTATGACTGTATTCCTTTTCTCATTGTCAATCGCTGGCGCAAACTTCCCTTTTTTGCAGTGCGCATCACCTGGGACGCGTTGGCGGTTCTGATCGGCTATTTGCTGGGCAGCACAGTGGGAATTGTCACCGTGCTGATTGCGCTGGCTATCGGACCTATCGTACCTTGGTTTGGCCGGTTCTTCGCCCTTCGGATTTTTAAAATCCAGTCAATTGCATAAGAAATTGCCATATGGCAGGAAGAGCCTTTTTCGAAAGGCTCTTCTTTTTTTGTGCCGCAATCCGTCAATACAGCCAATAATATCAATCTTTATTTATTTAAATTATTGAAAAGACGAATTTGTGGTTGTAAATTCTGTAAAAGTGCGATATAATTATCAAGAAATTCGCAATCTGAATTGTAACATTTTAACGGCATTACTTGTTTTTGTTTGAGCAGATACATCAGACCGGGAGACAGGCACCGTTAGGACAGCGGGTTTCCGGACGGGGACATACCCCGCCGCGCCGCACTGGAACGCGGCGATTATGGAAGGAGTGTTCTGGCAATATGAAACTTTATGAAGCAAGGAATATCATCAATCTGGCTTTGGCCGGCCACAGCGGCGCGGGCAAAACCTCTCTGGCAGAAGCCATGCTGTATCTGGCCGGGGCTTCCGACAGACGGGGAAAGATCGGCGAGGGCAACACGGTTTGCGACTATGATCCCGAAGAGATCCGCCGCAAGTCCTCCGTATCCGCTGCTGTGGCACCTTTTGAGTGGAGAAATCACAAGATCAACCTCCTCGATGCTCCGGGTCTGTTTGATTTTGAAAGCGGTCTGTGTGAAGCAGTCCGCGCTGCCGACACCGTGCTCATCGCGGTTTCCGGCAAATCCGGCGTAGCCGTCGGCACTGAAAAAGCCTTTGCTGCCGCAGAGAAACGCGGTCTGGCAAAAATCATCTTTGTCAACGGTCTGTGCGACGAAAGCGCACGGTTCTATCGTGTATTTGAAGATTTGAAATCCAGCTTCGGCCCCTCTGTCTGCCCCGTTGTGGTTCCCTACATTGTAGATGGACAGGCCAACATTTATGTCAACATTCTGGAATACAAAGCATACGATTATTCCGGCGGCAAACCGGTGGAAGTCCCCATGCCGGACATGGGCGACCGTCTGGAAGGTCTTCGCACCGCCATTTATGAGGCTGTTGCAGAAACCAGCGACGAAATGTTTGAGAAATATTTCTCCGGTGAACCCTTTACCCCCGAAGAAGTCATTGTCGGCGTGGTCGGTACCCTGCAATTTGACGTGTTCAAATACCGCATGGAAAACGAATACAACGTGGAAATCCGCATGGAAAACCTGCCCTACCAGTATATCCGCTGGATTGAAAACGAGGAAATCGACCTGAAATCCCTGAACCTCACTTCCGACACCCGGAAGGTACAGGACATGAAGGGCCGTTATCTGCTGCTGTTTGCCAACGAATGGAGCATTCGCTGGGCAGAAGACCACAACCCCACACTGGAACTGGCAGAATTCAGCCGGTAAAAAGAAACCAGACGCAAAAACTCCCTTTCCCGATTTATGGGGAAAGGGAGTTTCATTTTTGAATCAAAAGTTGAAAAGAGACAGCCGCTTGATCTCAATGACATGAGCCGGGCACATTTCATGGCAGCAATAACAGCGAATACACTTGCTGTAGTCAATATGGGCTTTTCGAGGCTGGCCTTCCAGCGCAATGGTGTGCTGAGGACAGCTTTCCGCACACTTTCCGCAGCCGATACACTGTACCGTTTTAATTTTCGGATAGGGCGTTGCCAGACGGGTGGCAACAGGCTGCATGAATTTGGGCAGCCGTTCAATAAAGTTGCTGGTTTTGGATTCCGGCTGCAAAAAGTCCTTTGCCAGAAAGTCTTCCGGCCGCTGATCGGGAAATTCCAGCTCTTTCAGCGAGGACGGGCACAATCCCCGGCCTGCGGCATCTTTCAGCATCAGCACCTGCATGGGGTCCATATTCATCATGGCCGCGCAGGCCATGTCCACTGTATAGGGATTCCGTCCTGCTGCCAGTACGCCCATAAAACGAGGTTTTCCTCCGGTGGGGCCGTTGCCCTCCATGGCCAGAATGCCGTCCACCAGGCACAATCCGGGCTTTACCAGCTGGCACAAATCCACCAGCATTTCATTGAACGCCGGTTTTTCCGGGAAACGGCAATGGAACTCCGGTTTCATCAGGCCGGGCACAGTACCGAAAAGATTTTTCACCGCACCGCTGAGCATGGTCATACAGTGGGATTTCATCTTGGCAATATCCACCACCAGATCCGCTTCCAGAATGGGGGTGATGATGGGGAACAACCGGGAACGCCGTCCCTCCGGTGCCTGTACCTCCCGATGGGAACAATCGTAATTCAGGGGAATCCCGAATTTTTCGGACATTTCCAGATAGCCGCAGGCTCCGTAAATAGCTTTCAATGCAGCCGGCGTATACAGACCGCCGGGGCTTTCGGCAATGAGCACTTCTGCCCCGTGTTCCCGCAACCACAAGGCGGCGGCAGCCGTTACCAGCGGATGAGTGGCAATGCCGGCATCCGGTCCGGCTTTTACTACCAGA
>CAJMOI010000005.1 GCA_905215105.1 uncultured bacterium | reverse complement strand
GCAGGTTTTGAGCTTCCTGACACAGAAAATCCCACAGAACGCTATCGCTATGTCACCATTTCCCGGACGTCAGCCTTTTCACGTCAGATGTCGCTGTTTTTCCAGTTGTATATCAATGGCATTCTGTCCGGCCAATACAGGAACAAAAAGCCGCTGGCGGTATCTGTTGTTTATTCCGGTGGCGATGATGTCTTTCTGGTGGGCGCATGGAATGATGTGATTGAGGCGGCCAACCGGGTACAGGATGCCTTTTCGATTTATACCTGCGGCGCGTTGACCATCAGCGGCGGCGTGGGCATTTTTGACGACCATTATCCAATTCGGGCAATTGCGGGACAGACTGCGGAACTGGAAGACCGCGCCAAAAATGAGCCGGAGAAAAATGCGGTTTCGTTTTTTGATCCCAGAGAAGCGCACACCTATCGTTGGGACGTCTTCCGAAAAAAGATCTGGGAAGAAAAGGTGGGGTTGCTGGAAAGCTTTTTTGCTTCCACATCGGAACGGGGCAATTCCTTTCTGTATCGGCTATTGGAACTGCTGCGGCAATCTCAGACAGACGGGGGACGCATCAATTTGGCGCGGTATGCCTATCTGCTTGCCCGGCTGGAGCCAAAACAAAGCAGCCCGCAATGGAAGGGATATCGGGAATTTGCTGACCGAATGTACAGTTGGGCGTTGGACAAGACAGAACGCCAGCAACTGATTACGGCCATTTATCTTTGTGTTTACGAGAACAGGAAGGTGTAATTGATGGGATATCAAAACGACTATAATCGGGATTCCCGCCGAAGCCCCAATACCTCCTCTTATGCAAATCGGAAGAATGGCGGCTATAATCAGGCATCGTCTGTATCGAAGCCCGTTTCGCCCATGACCATCCCCGAGGATTATCTGGATCAGGCGGAAAAATTGATGGGGGAAAATACCAGTCTGATTACCACCAGCAAAATCCGCCGCCTGTTCAGTCTGGTAATGGAGATTTACAACGAGGAAACACTCAGTACGAAAAAAGACCTTTCCCGGGAGAGTGTATCTTCTATCGGAATGATGCGGGTTCGGTTTGCTTACGAATGCGGCCGTGATAAAAAAGTAAAGGAATTCGTGGAAAAGGCACACCTGATGAATTATTTGAAGGGAATTGGCAGCAGCCGAGAAGAGTTCATCAAATTTGCGCAGTACATGGAGGCGCTGGTTGCCTATCATAAATTCTTCGGCGGAAGGGAGAACTGAAAATGGCGGGAAAATTACTGATAGAATGTGAACTGGTGACTATTACCGGAATGCACATTGGCGGAACGGACACTTTTTCCGCCATCGGTGCGGTGGACAGTCCTGTGATTCGGGATGCTCGTACCGGCCGCCCCATTGTGCCGGGCAGCAGCCTGAAAGGGAAACTTCGCTCTCTCCTTGCCCGCAGCTTGGCCGAGAATATCGAGAGAATGCCGGATTTTGACCAGGATGCAGAACCCATCAAACGGCTGTTTGGCAGCTCCAGGCCCGTCTATGCTGCAAGAGCACAGTTTGCCGACTGTTTCCTCCTCAATTATGAGGAAATGAGGCAAGTCGGCCTGACCGAGGTGAAAACGGAAAACGCGATCCAGCGTTCCAATTCTGTCGCCAATCCCAGACAGATCGAGCGGGTAGTTCCCGGCGTGAAATTTGGCGTGCGGATTACCTATAACAAAATAGATGACCAGCAGACGCAAGAGGATTTGCAGCTTTTGGCAAAAGGAATGAAGCTGCTCCAGATGGATTATCTGGGAGGACATGGCTCCCGGGGAAGCGGACGTGTGAGCTTCCGCAGCTTCAAAATTACCGATGAAAACGGCCAGGAGCAGAAGAAGCTGACAGAAATTTTTAATGCGGTGAATGCATATGAACTATTTCCTGATCAAATTGGAGTTTGATACTCAGGTGCACTTTGGCCCTTCGGACACAGCACAATCTCTCTGTTTCTGAGGATCATTTCTTTGCAGATACTATTTTTTCAGCCCTCTGCCATACAGCTTTGCAGTGTTCTGGCCCAAAAGCGCTGGAACAGCTCGGTGATTGGGTTCGAAAAGGGGAACTTTTGCTTTCGGACAGTATGCCATGGAGCGCGGGAGATTATTTTCTGCCGAAGCCGTTTGTTTTGTCGGAAAGCCGGAAAGAAGTGCCGGCTTCTCTGAAAAAGGCCATGAAAAAGCTGGCCTGGATTCCGGTGCGCAGTTTCTCCGATTTCACGGAATCTGTCCATGGCGGTGCGCTGTTTGCTCCTTCTCAATCGACGGATACTTTTGGATTTCAAACAGAAGTCACGCGGGTAGCAGTCCGGGATGGAATGGATGTTGTTCCCTATCGGGTGGGAATGTACCGGTTTGCGGAAAACTGCGGCCTGTATATTATTGCCGCTGTAAAGACGGCAGAGCAGGAAAGCATTTTGCACTCCCTGATTCAAACACTGGGATTGGGTGGAATCGGCGGAAAGATCAGCAGCGGATGCGGGAAATTTCATATCGAAGATATGGTATTGCTGAATGAATATTATGACGATCAAACGGAATGGCTTTTCCGTGCTCTGTCGGAAAAAAAGGGCAGAAATCTCCTGCTTTCTGCAAGCTTGCCAAAAGAGGAAGAGCTGGAAACGGCAATGGAAAATGCAACCTTTCAGGTAGTTCGCCGAGGCGGCTTTGTGGCTTCCGATACCTATGCGAAGACCCCTATGAAAAAGAAAAACCAGTTCTTTTTCCGGGCCGGTTCCCTGTTTTCCAATCGTTTTGAGGGGGATCTCTATTCCGTGGGCGGTTTCGGCAGCCATTCGGTTTATCGATATGCAAAACCGTTATTTTTGGGGGTGGATTTATGAGCAGTCCCGCCGGTTTTCTTCAGGTATTCGATCTGGTGCTGACAACGCAGACCCCGCTTTTTATTGGGGACGGGAAAACCATTCTCAAAAAATCGTATTTATATGACAAACGTACTAATCAGGTTTCTATTTTTGACGAGGAGAAGTTTTTTTCCCTCCTCCTGGAGAAAGATCTTGTCGATCCTTTTGAAAGTTTTATGTTGGGGCGCTTTGACAATCTGTTTACCTTTCTGACTCAGGATTGCCATCTAACGGAATCCGATTGGAAATCTGCTGTGCGCTACACCTTTGATGCAGGCGCAGCATTGGACGCGCATCATACCTTGAGTGATATCCATGCGTTTATCCGGGATGCTGCCGGATGTGTTTATGTGCCCGGCAGCAGCGTCAAGGGCGCTTTGCGGACGATTCTTCTTTACCAGATGATTTGTGAAGAAGGTGAGGAACACATCCAGCTGGAGCCGGATCGCCGGATAAGGTGCGGCATTATTCCAGAGGGAAAGTATCTGCACACTCTGAAATTAAAGCAGAACCGGCAGGATGACACGGTGAACAGCATTATGCGGGGAATACAGGTTTCCGACAGTATGACAGTTTCAGATGGAAGCATGGTTCTTGCGGACAAATGGGACTGCCAGACGAATGGAGATTTGAAAAAAGTTCCGGTTTGTCGGGAAAGCATTCGCCCGGGAACGCCTATTTACTTAAAGCTGACCCTGGATCAAAGTTTTCTGCACGGGCGTATTACCCAACAAAGCCTGATGCAGGCGATCGATGATTTTAACCGATATTATCAGGAAACTTATTTGCGGCAGTTTTCTGAGCCAAAAGATACGGCTGATATTCCTTTTCAGAGCTGCCTGTTTTTAGGGGGAGGATCTGGATTTTTTGCAAAATCGCTGGTGTATCCCTATTTGGGAAAGAAACGCGGGTTAAAAAAGACTGCGGAGATCATGCAGTCAAACTTTAAATTCCACCATCATGACCGGGATGAAGCGCTGGGGATTTCTCCCCATACGCTCAAATATACCAAGTATCAGGGAAAATACTATCTCATGGGATTGTGTGGGGTGGAAATTCGATGATCGTACAATATAAACTGCGGCTTTCGTTGCCGGACGATTCCTTGATCCCTTCTTTTTGGGCGTATCGGCTGTATGCCTGGCTGTTGGATCAGATTCCGGATAAAGAAGCCGGGCAGTTCCACAATCAGGAACAGCACGCGATCACCCAATATCTGGATCGTGATTGTATTTGGACGATTAATCTATTTGGAGAAAAAGCAGCGGCGTGCTTTGGTAATATTCTGGAGCGTACAGACCGGATTGTGCTGCATACAGATGTACTTTCGGTTTTGGAATGGCATTTCCGAACAGTGGATAAGCCAGAGGACTTTTTGAGACAGGGCAGGGAAATAGTCAGCCAAAGAGCAATGGTTCAGTTTGTGTCACCTGCTGCCTTCAAACAGGCAGGGCGATACGCCATTTTCCCGCAGGAAGATTTACTACTGCAAAGCCTGCTGATGAAATGGAATGAAGCTTGCTCAAACTATTCTTTGCAAGATGCGGATCTGTTGGCCGAAATGAAAAAAGGCATCCATATTGTAGATTACAATCTGCGAACCAGTCGTTTCCAATTGAAAAACACAGCCATTCCATGCTTTTACGGGAAAATTTTTGTGGAAGCAAGGCTCCCCATTGTTTTACAGGAAATCTGGAATGCACTTCTTTGTTTTGCTCCTTATTCTGGTATTGGCATCAAAACAACCCTGGGGATGGGCGGTGTAAGGGTTACCTATCCGGAAAGAAGAAAACCATAAAAGAAACTTAGTTTCATGAATGATTCCAATAGGCTGCTCTGTGCTTGCGTCCTGATATTCTTTAATTTATCAATCTTTTTCCAATTGGAATGCCTTAACACATCTGTTGTGTTTGGGCATTCTTTTTTCGCTTAGCGTCCGAATTCAGGGCGCTTTTTTTATTGCAATTATGATAGAAGTTATTTCGTAAAAAATTTCTATTTCTCCACGTGCTCCCGGAAAGTTCGGAACATTCCCTGCTTCATGTTATTCATCATGATTTCCTGTACTTCTTTGATGGTGACAGTTTCTTCATAACGGAACCACCATCGAACCAGCGTCATCATATCGGAAGCAAACAATCTGGCATAGAGATCAGCGTACAGGTCAGGCGAACCGACCTCATTCTCAGCGCAGAGTTTATCCAGAATATTATCGTGGATAACTTGTACCATTTCGCTGAATACACCGTATTCCGTGGGAATGGTCCACAGAATCCGGTATTCTTTCTTGTGCTTGTAAATAAACCGCAGAGCTTTTTCAAAGTTTTTCTGATATATCAGATGATGGATATTTTCCGGAGAAGCATTGATAAACGCCACATTCATCTGTTTTTGGAATTCGTTCAGCGTCCGTTTCAAATACTGCTCCATCAAGTCGTATTTACTTTTGTAGTATTTGTAAAAAAGTGGAACGGTTGATGATGGCCGTCTGACACAGTTGGTCCACAGTGATTTTTTCAAAAGGCATTTCGGATAAACTTTCCAGTAATGCCTGATCAATCTGTTTCAGCGTTTTCACCACTCGAAGATCGGTTTGCGGCATATTGGTCAACCTCCCCAAATTTTCTTCTTTATTCAACAAATCGCCGGCGAGTTTTGGATAAACAGCAGAAACGCAATTGTTGATGGTAGGCATTTTCAGTCGGGATTGTTACAATAATAGCAAAGAATTTGTTTTTTTATTTCTATTATAACACAAAATCGCCTGGTCTTCACAAATTGATTACCAAAAGCGACAAGATTAACAGAGGGGATGTTTTTACAATGGCAAAAGTAATGGGAATCACCGCCGGACGGAAAAACGGCAACAGCGAAATTCTGCTGAAACAGGCACTGATGGCCTGTGAGGAAGCCGGAGCAGAGGTCACCATGATCAACCTGCGGGACTTCAACATTCAGGATTGCACCGGATGTACCGCCTGTACCAAGGCCATGTCTATGGGCAAATATGCAGGCTGTGTTCTGGACAAAAAGGACGACAAGAAAAAGATTATGGACGTGATGCTGGAACAGGACGCAGTCATTTTTTCCGTGCCCACTTACGACTTGATGCCCGCCTCCGTTTATCTGACCTTTGCTCACCGCAGCCTCAGCTATGAGACCTCTTTCCTGGAAACGATCGGTGCAATTCAGCATCGTGACCGGGTAGCGGGATTGATTTCTGTGGGCGGTTCCACTCGTTCCTGGCAGTCCATGGCGCTGGAAGGATTGCAGGCTACTATGTTCACCACCGATATGAAAGTGGTGGATATGATTCTGGCTACCCGGGTACCGGCTCCCGGACAGTGCCTGCTGGACGATGAGCTGATGGCCCGTGCCCGTAAGCTGAGCGAAAACATCATGATCGCCGTGAACACCCCTGCCGAAGAGCGCAAGTGGCTGGGCGAAGAGGACATGGGCTGTGCCCCAACTGCCACAGCAATACTTTGGTGCTGGGTGAAAAGCAGTGGGACGGTCTCCATTATCCGGTAGAATGTCAGGTTTGCGGTGCCGGCGGCACTTTGGAGCAGACTGAGGACGGCAAGTGGAAGTTTGTCATTCAGGAAGACGGCCTGCTGAAAGACCGCACTACGGTGGCCGGACGCGCCAAGCATCTGGAAGAGATTGCCCAGACCCAGGGCGGTTTCTTCTCTGCCCCGGAGAAAATCAAGCTGGTACAGGAAAGAAAAGAGCAGTTCGTGAAAAAGACGTTCAAGGGCATCGAATAAGCCTTTATCCATCAGAAAGGAGAAGCGATGATGAGCGTTAGCATCGAAATTGACGGCAAACGGCTTCAGGTGGAAGAGGGGACAAACCTTCTGGAAGCCGCTTTGCAGAACGGGATTTATATTCCCCATCTGTGCCATCACCCCGACCTGCCGGATATTGGCTCCTGCCGTCTGTGCATTGTGGAAGTAGAGGGCATGGAGGGCGTGCATCCCTCCTGCAAATTGCAGGCAAAAGAGGGCATGAAAATCACCACCAACAGTGAGAAGATCGCCCCGCTGCGTAAGCTGGCCATGGAGCTGCTGCTGGCAGCCCATCCCGAGGACTGCTCCACCTGTCCCAAATACGGCCGCTGCGAATTGCAGACTTTGATTCAGTACATGGGCGTTTCCGCCACCCGAATGAATACTCGGGTCAAAGGTTTTCCCCAGAACAACCAGAACCCCCTGCTGATCCACGATATGAACCGCTGTGTGTTGTGCGGCCGGTGCGTCCGGGCCTGTAACGACCTGCGGGGCGTAGGGGCGTTGCAGTACAACAAAAAAGAGCTGGAAACCTATGTGGGAACACTCCATGACAAGCTTCTGAAAGACGCCAATTGCCGGTTCTGCGGTGCCTGCGCCGAGGTATGTCCCACCGGTACCATCCGGGATGTGGCAGAGTTCACCCCCATCGAGAAAAAGGATACCCTGATTCCCTGTCAGGCCACCTGCCCGGCTCGTACGGATGTGCCGCGATATGTGCGCTTTGTCAAAGAGGGCAAGTTCAGTGAGTCGCTGGCCGTGGTGCATGAGCGGCTGCCCTTCCCGGAATGTCTGGGCCGGGTGTGCGCCCATCCCTGCGAGAGCAAATGCCGCCGTGGAGATGTCAACGATCCGGTTTCCATTCGCAACATCAAGCGCTATGCCGCCGAGCACGCGGACAACGAGCTTTGGAAGAAGAACAGCAAATACCTTCCCGCCACCGGAAAGCGGGTATGTGTAGTGGGCGGCGGCCCGGCCGGTATGACAGCCGCCTATTATCTGGCGAAACAGGGTCATGAAACCGTTTTGAAGGAAGCCTATCCCACCTTGGGCGGACAGATGTCCTATGGTATCCCGGCCTATCGTCTGCCCCGTGAAGTAGTGGCCAGGGAAGCCTCCTACCTTAACGATGCTGGCGTAACCGTGGAGACCAATTGCCGGGTCAGCGACTTTACCGCTCTTGCCAAAGAGTATGACGCGGTGCTGCTGGCACTGGGTACTCACAAGGGTGTGCGCCTTGCCATGGAGGGCAACGATTTGCCGGGGGTGCTGGTAAACACCGATTTCCTGCGAAATGCTTCCATGGGTGCTCCTACCGGAATGGGAAAGCGTGTCATCGTGCTGGGCGGCGGTAATGTGGCCTTTGACTGTGCCCGTACTGCCCGCCGTCTGGGTGCAGAGGAAATCCATCTGGCCTGTCTGGAAGCCCGGGAGAAAATGCTGGCCGACGAGGAAGAAATCCAGCAGGCTCAGGAAGAGGGCATCCACATCCATCCCGCCCACACCTTTGAGGCCATTGTGGGCGACGGCAAGGTGGAGGGTGTACGGTTCTGCAATGTCAAGTCCTTTGCCTTTGATGAGAACCGTCGTGCTATCATTGAAAAAGAAGAAAATTCCGAACATACCATTGCTGCCGATACTGTCATTTTTGCGGTGGGACAGCGTACCGATATTACCCCAGAATCTGGGCTAGAACTGGGCCGGGGCAATTCCATTGCCGTACAGCCGGGCAGCCTGAAAACCAGTGTGGAAGGTATTTATGCCTGCGGCGACGCCGTGTACGGAACCCATACCGTCATTGAGGCCGTGGCAGCCGGACGTGCTGCTGCCAGTGAGATTGACCGGGCTTTGGGCGGTGACGGAGACATCAGCGAAGTGTTGGCTCCGGTGGAAATCCCCGATTCCTTTATTGGAAAAGTAGAGGGCTTTGGCGACTTGGAGCGGAAAGAAGAGTGCGTCCGCTGTGCCGGAGACCGCTGCGGCGATTTCTGTCAGGTGAGCGCCGGTATTTCCGACAACGAGATTTGTCAGGAAGCCTCCCGCTGCCTGCAATGTGATCTGCGGTTCCAGATTACCGGGCATCGGATTTGGAGCGATTATATGGAGGATGAAAAGGAGGCGGCAAAATGAGTCTGTTACAGAACAATACCGACGCACTGAATCGGCTGCGCCGCTGCTCCAGAGAAGAATTGGAAGCGGTTTTCGGCTCCATGGAGCCGGTAACGGGCGCTGTGGTGGGCGCTCTGTACAATGCCGACACGGAGGGTATGAAAAATATCCTGCTTCACACAAATCCTGCCGGTGTGATTGCCGGTTTGAAGATTGCAGCCCTGCTCACCGGAGCGGAACGCGCCGAGCTGGTGGTCAACTGTGAGGTCAACCAGCAGGAGCTGGAAGCCAGTGCGGGGATCGTAGAGCTTCCCCTGACCATTACCCGGGCGGCATTGGTAAATAAGATGCTCCACAAAAATGACCGGATATTCTGTCTGGATGAACTGGCCGCTATGGCTGACCGGCTTATGGGGAATACTCCCGGCCTGTTGGTTGCCTTGGACGGCGAAACCCCCACGGAGGAAGAACCTTCCCGTTTGGTGAAAGAGCTGGCAGGGGAGTGCAAGGGAATTCTAATCGACCACCGTTTCTATTCTGCTCAGGAGCTGGAAGGCCTGTCCCTGGAACAGCTTCACAGCCGCTCCGGTGTGATTCGCCGCCTGACCGAAAAGGACTGCCCGGTGGATGGCGCCAAAAGAGAAATCCTGTCCCTGCGGCAAAAGAGCTGCGGCAAATGTACTTTCTGCCGGGAAGGCTTGTACCAGCTGGCAGAAATTTTCGAGAATATCTCCAATGGCCGGGCAAAACCTGCCGATTTGGACTTGGCAAAAGAGATTGGGGAAGCGATGACCGTTTCCTGTAACTGCACCTTGGGTGAAGAATCCGGTCTGCCTGCCCTTTCTGCCATGAGTGCCTTTGAAGGGGAAACCATGGCCCATGTCCGCCGTAAGGAGTGCGCCGCTAACGCCTGTTTGGCTCTCAGCCAGTTCTATGTGGACCCCCAGCGCTGTACCGGCTGCGGAGACTGTATTGCCGTTTGTCCCGCCAAGTGTATTGATGGCGGCAAAGAGCTGGTATCTGTCATTGATACCTTTGACTGCATCCGCTGCGGCAAATGTCTGGAAGTCTGTACCCATGACGCGGTGAAGTGCGTTTCCGGCCGTCTGCCCAAGCTCCCTTCCGCTCCCGTTCCGGTAAAGGGTGCAAAGATTGCCGCAGAAGTGATCGGAGAGGAACCCGCTCACCGCCCCATAAAACGCAAGCGGGTATTTGCCCAGCCGGTAAAATCAGCTCCTGTAGAAGAAAAACAAACGGCTGCTCCCACGGAACAGCCCAAACATATTGAGGTGAAGATTATGAAAACCATCGAGACGGATGTCGTTGTTGTGGCTGGGGGCGGCCCTGCCGGTCTGGCTGCTGCCATTACCGTTGGCGAGCATGGCCTGAAATCCGTAATTTTGGAAAAATCCAGCGCTACCGGCGGCGCCGCCAATATGGGAATGGGCCCGCTGGGAATTGACACCAAGATTCAGAAGGCAAACTTTAACAACCTGAGCGTAGACAAGGCCATCCAGATGCACATGGAATACACCCATTATCATGTGGATGAAGACGTGGTGCAGACCTACTTCCACAAGAGCGCCGATACCATTGAATGGCTGGAGGAAATGAGCGTGGAGTTTGCCGGTGCTTTCCGGTACTTCAAGGAATCCGAAGCTACCTGGCACATTGTCAAGCCGGAAAACGGCGTTATTGGTCCTCGTGCCGCCGGTGCTATGGTCAAGGCCATGACCCAGCGCGCCAAGGAACTGGGCAGTGAAATCCTGCTGGAAACCGCCGCTACTTCTCTGATTACCGAGAATGGCAAGGTTTGTGGCGCAGTGGCCGTGGATAAAGACGGCAACGGTATCGAGGTTCGCGGCAAAGCGGTAGTTGTGGCTACCGGCGGCTTCGGCAACAACCCTGAAATGATTGAGAAAGAATTTGGCCTGCATATCGGTAAAGACTACTTCCCCTTCCGGATTCCCGGCATTACCGGCGACGGCCTGAACATGATGTGGGAAGTGGGCGCTGCCAAGTTTGGCGCAAACATCGAGGCAATTTATCAGCTGCCCGACAATCTGAACTGGTTCCTGCTGGATGCCGTGCTCCGTCAGCCCAACCTGCTCATCAACCAGCTGGGCGACCGCTTTATGAACGAGGGCGATCTGGGCAATACCACCTACGCCGGTAACGCCATTGCCTTACAGCCCGGCAACTATGCTTACTGCATTATGGACGAGGGCATCCTGAAAGAGTATAAGAAGAACGGCCCGGACATCGTGGACATCGTTCATCCCGCCGAAGCCTTCCTGGCCTTTGACGGACAGGCTGCACTGGCTGTGGAGCAGGGCTATGAGGCCTACTTTGAAGCGGAAACCGTGGAAGAGCTGGCCGGAAAACTGGGTATTGACCCCGAAAAGCTTCAGGACACCATTGACGAATACAACGCCATGTGCCGCTGCGGCGTGGACAGCAAGTTCCACAAGCCCCAGAAGTACCTGCACCCCATTACCGGCAAGGGCAAGTATCTGGTGGGTAAATATTATCTGGGCGCTTACGGCACTGTGGGCGGTGTCCGTATCAATAAATACTGCGAGGTACTGGACAAGAACCTGATGCCTATTGAAGGCCTGTACAGTGCCGGTTCCGATGCCAACACCATTTACGGCGACAGCTACAACTTCACCCTGCCCGGCAATTCCATGGGCTTTGCCGTGAATACCGGACGTATGGCCGGTGAGAGCATCGCCCAGTATATTGCCGACTGCCAGTAAGGTGATGAGGATGACGAAAAAAGCGGAAACCCTGACGCTGGCGCTTTGTATTGCACTGCTGCCGCCCATCTGGGCGGTGGCGGCGCCCTACTTGAACGTAACCACTGGCGCAGTCGCATTGATTTGCGCCGGATTGTGTGCAGCCAATGGCGACAAGACAGCGGATGCAGTTAAGATTTCCATAGGCTTCCTGCTGGGAGATTTCTGGGCGTGGCTGGCCGTTTGGGTGATGGATATCATGCCGTGGAACCCGGATGCAGAGCTGTTTGGAACGCTGTTTGTAATGGGTGGCCTGGCGGTGATTTTCTCCTCTTTGGCGCCAAAATGGATTTTCTGCCCGGCATGGCTGTGCGGATGGGCCATTGGCCTGACCACTATGGCGCCGGGAGGATTTTCCGCAGTGGAAACGCTGCCTTTGCAAATTGCTGCTGCCATGCTGGTGGGTGTGTGGTATGTAGGTGTGTTCCTGAACATTGTGCGGAATCGGATGCTGGCTTTTCTGGCCAAGCGTCAGAAACCATAAAGAAGAGGTGTGTGTAATGGCCAAAAAAGTAGGCGTAAGTCAGGAAGAAAAAGCTCTTCCTTATTATCGATTTTTTGAGCAGCTGCTGGCTCCCATTCCGGCTGAAAAGCTGGCCATTCTGGAAAACGGCCCGTCGGAGATTTCCGCCGTTCCCTTTGAAGAGCGGAACCTGTTTTTGAGCGGAAAAGACGGGGAATACTGCCAGATTGGCTATGGAATTGCAGAGGACGGCACCGGCTTTGTGTGCAATCAGACCTATATGCCCGGGGTTACCGGGGAAATGCTGGACTGGTGGTTCCCGTGGCACAGCGTCGGCTCTGATCTTCGCTATAAGATCTGGGACCCGGAGGATCATTATTTTGCCCGTGCTGACCGTGCGGATTATGTGTGCGACCCGGCGGTTCCCATGAACCAGAAAACCTGGGGTGTGAACCATTACATCATGGAAGATGTAGGCCCCGGCCCGGATTTTCTCAAGCTGTGTTTTAAGAGCCCGGCAGATTTGGGCTATGACCCGGCCATTGTGGGAACCGATGCCTGCCAGTCCATGGTGTGCGCCATTGGTGAAGGCGGATGTCCTGCTGCGATGACTCACAAGTGGGTTCCCTATCGGGACGGTGTACTCTTTACCTCCCGGTTCTGGATTGGTTTTGGACTGGTAGACGGCAAATATCAGAAGATTTTCCCGGAGGGATTCCGGCTTCCCGATTTTGTTCCCCAGGGACTCTTTGCCCATAATATCAAGGAGTTCAGCAATCTGGCAGCCATTCTGCCCGAGGTCTGGAAGGAATTTGGAAACCAGCCTCTTTGATAGTAGTGGGATTATATTCCGGAATATTATAATTAGAATTTAAATATGCCTGATAGAAATCCTTCTGTCAGGCATATTTTCATAATAAGTGAAAATCATGTTTTTTCCGGGTTCCTATTGACATTTTGAAAAAAACGGGTTATACCTATAAATAGATAAACGTTGCGGGCGCAACGATTGAAAGCTTGAAAGCGGGGAAAGGAAGGGGAGGCTTTATGCGGGGAATCATGAAGTATATCAACCGCATCAATCGCAGTACCGGAATCGTCTATAACCATCGCCTGCGAGAGTTTGGGATCAATCACTGTCAGCATCCCTATATCATTCAGATTTGCCGTCATCCGGGCATCAGTCAAGAAGAACTGGCTCGGGCGATTTGTGTGAATAAGAGTAATGTGGCCCGACAGCTTGCGGTGTTGGAAGCCAATGGGCTTCTGACACGGACACCGGACCCGGAGGACCGCCGGGTGATGCAGGTGTTTCCCACTGAAAAGATGGAGGCATTGCTGCCCTGTGTCCGGGAAGTCATGGGAGATTGGAACAGCTGTCTGTTGGCGGATTTTTCCGAAGAAGACCGGGAAAAGCTCATTGCCATGCTGGAAATCATTACTGAGCGGGCCGTAAAAGCCGCAGAGGAAACCATGGGGAAAAACGAGAAAGGTGGGGAGGTCAGATGAGGGAAATTTTTCGATATCTGAAGCCTCATCTTCCCCGTATGACTGTGGGGTTTCTGTTCAAATTTACCGGTACCATTGTGGAACTGATTATTCCCATGATTTTGTCCTATATTGTGGATGAAGTGGTTCCCACCGGGGATATTGTACAGGTCTACTGGTGGGGCGGAGCTATGCTGCTCTGTGCGGTGCTGGCGTTGGTCAACAATATTGTAGCAAACCGGATGGCTTCTGCTGTGGCTCGGGACACAACCCGGGCAGTACGCCACGACCTCTTTGCAAAAATTTCCTGGTTATCCAGCCGTCAGATCGATGCCTTCTCCATTCCGTCTCTGGAATCCCGGCTGACCACCGATACCTATAACGTCAATCAGGTAATCGGCATGATGCAGCGCCTGGGTGTGCGTGCTCCCATTTTGCTGGTGGGCGGTGTACTGGTGACTATGAGTATGGAACCGGTGCTGACACTGGTGATGGTGGCCGTCATGCCCTTTATCGGGCTGGTGGTATGGCTGGTAACCCGGAAAGGCGTTCCCATGTACACCTATTTGCAGCAGGGCGTGGATACCATGGTGCGAACCGTCCGGGAGAACATTTCCGGAATCCGGGTCATCAAAGCTCTTTCCCGGACAGAACAGGAAAAAGAACATTTTGCACAGGTCAATGGGGAAGTGGTGCGCCGGGAAACCCGGGCAGCCATTACCATGGGCATTACCAACCCCATGATGAATCTGCTCCTCAATACCGGCCTGACGCTGGTGGTGGTGGTCGGTGCGTTCCGGGTCAATGCAGGCGTGACCAAGGTGGGCGTGATTATCGCCTTTTTGAGCTACTTTACCATCATCCTCAATGCCATGCTTTCCATCACCCGGCTGTTTGTCATGTATTCCCGCGGAAGCGCTTCTGCTGCCCGAATCTGTGAAGTGCTCTATACCCGGGAGGACTTGACGGTGAAACAGGCGCCTGCGGTTTCTGAAACAGAGCATATCGTATTTGAGGATGTGAGCTTTTCCTATCAGAAAAAAGGCGACGACATTTCCCATATCTCGTTCCGGCTGAAAAAAGGGGAGACACTGGGTATTATCGGCGGCACGGGAAGCGGAAAAAGCACCATTTCTGCCTTGCTCATGCGGCTGTATGAGCGGGACAGCGGCAGTATCCGCATTGACGGAAAGCCGGTAGAGTCCATTCCACCGGAGGAGCTCCACACCAAATTCGGTGTCGTATTCCAGAATGACATTCTCTTTGCCGATACCATCGAAGCCAATATTGATTTCGGGCGAAATCTGCCCCACGAACGAATTGTGCAGGCTGCCCAGTGTGCGCAGGCTATGGAGTTTATTCAGGGCCTGCCGGACGGGTTTTCCCATATGCTGACGCCCCGGGGAACCAATCTCAGCGGCGGGCAGAAACAGCGGGTACTGCTGGCACGCGCTCTTGCCGGGTATTCGGAAATCCTGATTCTGGACGATTCTTCCAGCGCGCTGGATTACCGGACGGATGCAGCGCTCCGAAAGGCGCTGCGGGAAAACTATGGGGATGTGACCACCATTGTGATTGCCCAGCGGGTCAGCTCCATTTTGCACGCGGATCATATTCTGGTGCTGGAGGACGGAAAAGAACTGGGCTATGGTACCCATAAGGAACTGATGGAGCGCTGCCCCCTGTACCGGGAGATCAGTGAATCCCAGATGGGAGGGGATTTTGAATGAGAGGACGGATTTCAGCCGCGACAGATAAGCCCAAAGACCGCAAGAAAGTCCTGATCCGGCTGTGGGGCTATCTGTTTCAGCACAAATGGATGATTGCAGCGGCGCTGCTGTTGACGTTTGTCAGCAACCTTCTGGCACTGCTTGGGCCGCTTCTGTCCGGTCTGGCCATCGACTATATTGGCGTCGGCCCGGGAGAAGCCAATTTCCCAATGGTATTCTGGTACTGTGGGTTGATGCTGGTGTTTTACATCGTATCCTCCGGGCTTTCCTATATTCTCTCCGTGCTGATGGTTAAACTGAGCCAGAAAATCGTTTATCAAATGCGGAAAGACCTTTTCGATAAATTGATCGAGCTGCCGGTGCGCTTTTTTGACAGCCACCAGACCGGCGATATTATCAGCCGAATTTCCTATGACATCGATACGGTAAATGCATCCCTTTCCAATGATTTGCTGCAAATCGCCACCAGTGTCATTACGGTGGTGGGCTCGCTGATTATGATGCTGATGATTTCCCCCACACTGGTGCTGGTGTTTGTGGTGACCATTCCCGTCTCGATTTTCTTCACCAAGTATATGACCGGCCGGGTACGGCCTCTGTTCCGCAGACGCTCCGCCAAATTGGGAGAGCTCAACGGCTTTGTGGAGGAAGTAATTTCCGGCCAGAAAACCACCAAGGCCTATCATCAGGAGGAAACCATGATTGGCCGGTTTGATGTGAAAAACGGGGATGCTGTGGATGCCTACTATGATGCGGATTACTACGGCAGTATGGTGGGTCCTTCGGTGAACTTTATCAACAACCTGTCTCTGGCATTAATCAGTGTGTTCGGCGCGCTGCTCTATCTGGCTGGAAGTTTGACGCCGGGCAACCTGTCCTCTTTTGTCCTGTATTCCCGCAAGTTTTCCGGTCCCATTAACGAGATGGCCAACATTATCAGCGAGCTGCAATCAGCCTGTGCCGCTGCGGAACGGGTGTTCCGGCTCATCGACGAGGAACCGGAACCGACGGATGTTCCCGGTGCTTTTGTCCTACCGGAAACCGCCGGTGATGTCCGCATGGAGCACGTCCGTTTCGGTTATGATCCGGAGAAAATCATCATTCATGACCTGAACCTCCACGCAAAACCGGGCAGCCTGGTGGCCATTGTCGGCCCCACCGGCGCCGGAAAGACTACCATTATCAATCTGCTTATGCGGTTCTATGATCCTCAATCCGGAACCATCCGCATGGATGGCCACGACAGCCGGGAAATTACCCGGAAGAGCCTTCGGGCGGCCTATACCATGGTATTGCAGGATACCTGGCTGTTCTATGGAACCATTTATGAGAATATTGCCTTCAGCCGTCCGGACGCCACCCGGGAAGAAGTCATCGAAGCGGCAAAAGCCGCCCGGATTCATCGGTTTATCACTCAGCTTCCCGACGGTTATGACACCATCATCAGCGGGGACGGCATGAATATTTCACAGGGTCAGAAGCAGATGCTCACCATTGCCCGGGCCATGCTCTCCGACGCCAAAATGCTGATTCTGGACGAGGCCACTTCCAATGTGGATACCCGGACGGAACAGCAGATCCAAGCTGCCATGCGGAACCTGATGAAGGGAAGGACCTGTTTTGTCATTGCGCACCGGCTTTCCACCATTCAGAATGCAGATGAAATTCTGGTGGTGCAGCAGGGAGAAATTGTGGAACAGGGCAATCATCAGCAGCTGATGGAGCGGGGCGGCGTGTATGCCGGACTGTATCGCTCCCAGTTCCAGTAAGAAAAACCCCTCCTGCTGTTTTCACGAACCAGTTTACAGTTCAAACAGTGGGAGGGGTTATGGTTTATGACGGTTTTTGAAAGGCGCCGATCTGTACGACGGAAATGTGGGGCTGCTGAAGGGCAAACTGAAAGGTCTGCCATGCGCCGCCGGAGGGATGGGTAATATAAGCCAGGGCATAGTTCGACTGGTTTATCATCCACTGATTCCGGACAGGAAGGGCGTGTTGGTTGGGGAGGTCCTTCAAACAGGTGGGCGTAATGATTTTATCGTAAATTTTCCGCAGGTTTTTCTCATCCTGTCGAAAAGCGCCGGTAATGTAGGGGATGACCAGCCAGTGCTCAATGGAGAGCTCCGGATGGGATTGTTTCAACCGGTCTACTGCTTGTGAGCAGAGCTGGTCAAAACTGCCCATTCCGCCGTTGAGAAAGCGCAGGGGTTTTTGAGAAGCGGCCAGCAGTGTTACCCACTGGTCAATCTGATGGGTAACCGTTTCCGGGTCCTCCAGCGACCGGTGGCCGATAAAGGTACAGACGATTCGATTTTCATCCAGCATGATGCATCATCCCTCCTGCTGCGGCTGTGCCGGTTGGCGGAACCGCTCGATATAGGTAAGTTTTCCATTGATTCTTCGGGATTCCATCAAAGAAACTGCCTCCACCGTCATGGAAGCCGGCGCGATTTCCAGATGGATGGGTGTTTCCCATCGGGTCTGGCGGGCCAGCGTGATGTGGGGACGGAAGGGCTTTTCGTCAATTGTGAGCCCCTGCTGTTTCAGCGCCTGCCGTACATCGCGGGCCAGTTTGTCCAGTTCCCGGGAGCGGTGCAGACCCGCCCACCACAATTCCCGAAAATGTCCCGATCCCTCCAACGAAAGGGAGAAGGGGAAGAAAGAGAGAGTTTCCAGTGCCCGCCGCACCGGTTTGTCAGAAGGGACTTCCCCGATAAAGGCCAGTGTCAGGTGCAGATTTTCCGGTGTGGTAAACCGGCCTTCCAGACACTGACTGCGCAGCTGACCGGCTGCATCCAGCAGGCTTTCCCGCAGGGCCGGGGAGAACTGTATGGCAATGAACAATCGCATGAAAAATCCCTCCACAATGAAACGTAACAGAAAACATATGATCGATAGCTTGATTATACCAATCACCGAAGAAAAAAGCAATGAAAAACCGGTTCTGCCTTTTCAAAAGACGGAACCGGTTTTCACTTTGGGACTCAGATCAGTGAATCATCACCATAAACTGGAGGATGATGCACAGAATGGACAAGAAGAGCTTTACGCCCCGTTCCGGCAGCGGTTTTTCCCGATTGGGAACACTGACGATGTAAATTCCGAAAATAAAGGGTACACACAGGCAGATGATGCACAAAAGCTCCCGTGCAAATTCTCCGGGCATGACAGCATTGTGACCGCAGACCAGTGCGGTGAAGAGTCCGTAAACCGCAATGAGCACCACCCAGAAAGCAGTACCGCCGGTTCCCTTTCCGGAACGTGCCAGATAAACCAGCAGGATGATAGACAGTACGATCACCAGCATAATGTCCAGCGCATTTCCCAGGAAGGACAGGTACAGACAAGCCAGCAGGAGGCTGCCGCCCACCAGATACAGATCATTTTCGCGAACCTTCCATTTATTGCCCAGCGCCTTTTCCGCTGTTTTTTCTTTTCTGAAAAATACCACCATGTCCAGCGCCAGCAGCAGCACCACAAATACCGGCAAAAATTCACTTTGATTTGCCAGACAGAAAGGAACAGCCAGCACATGAATCAGCACAGCAATGACAACACTGGTGTCATACAGAGGACTGTTTTGTTTTTTATCACAGCGATAGGTGACAAATGCAGCAATAACAAACAACAGGGTGGTAATGAGAACAGACGGTACAGGCCAGGAGGGCATCCCCATGGTAAATCGCAGCAGCATTACCATCTGATTTAGAAACTCACGGTTAAAGGTGAACAGAAGAACCGCTACGGCCAGCAGCAGATGAAGAAATCCAAATGCTGTATTGGAAATTTTTCCTGCGTATTTGTTCTGGATGTTCTGCATCAGAGCGAAAAGCAGGATGACACAAGCTACTGGCATCAGTACATAAGTAAGCTGCATGTCTCCGGGCAGAGAAGCAGAGGACTGCAAAATGGAATAGTAGAATATAAAGGTGATGACATACGCAAGAATCTGAAAGACCAGTTTTTTCTTCAGCAGCCAACGAGTGACCAGAAAACAGGCCAGCAGCAGAGGAATTGCGATGAAGGTGTCCTCATCCATCATGCGATTCTCAATCGTATCCATAAGGGAAAAAGACTGACAATAGTAAATCAGCAGTAAAGCAATCAGCGTGCCGCCAACATATTCCCCAAGGAAATCGGAAATACCATACCGATTGTTTCCCGCACCGGTAACCGTGCGCAGCAGCAGATACAGAGCCAAAATTCCCAGAATACAGAGACCTTCCACAGAATACCGATTCAGCAGAAACAGCGAAGAAAGTCCGATGGAGGCTACAGAAGCCGCCAGATTTTTTTGCTTAACAATATCCATTTCCATTCCCTCCTTAAATCATGGCAAAGAAAGTGCAGAGGGAAAACAGAAGCATGGAAATTGCGGGGATGACTTTGTAGTCAATATGCTTCAGCTTCAAAATGAAAAAGGTTCTGCACGAAAGAGCGTATGTAACGAGCACCAGAATACTGGAAATCCAGGCCCATACCACGTTGGACCCTGCGCCGGGCTT
The DNA here is from genome assembly GCA_905215105.1 of uncultured bacterium. Classification (GTDB taxonomy): domain Bacteria; phylum Bacillota; class Clostridia; order Oscillospirales; family Acutalibacteraceae; genus Heritagella_A. The sequence goes on along the minus strand of CAJMOI010000005.1, from coordinate 21,100 downwards.
GAACAGTACCCCCTGCGCCATCATCACATTGAATACGATCAGAATGGCGGTGAGAATACCGGTCATGCACAGCATTTTAAAGTTTTTGGGCTCTGCTGCCAGAATCACCCGTACGTTCTGCTGGCGGGTACGGTTCAGAGCCACTGCACCGATCTCTGTGTAATAGCGAAGAGCGGTGTCGAAATCAGGGATATCTTTGCTGAAATAGTAATCTCCCAGATAGGCGTTGGCTTCGGGACAGCCACCTCTTGCGGCGGCCTCCATGTATTCATGGACCTTGTCGAGATTTTTTTCTGCGCCAAGTCCCATATCATAGCAAACACCCTTCCAATACAGTGCCTGGGGGACGCCGGCTTCCGCCAGACGGTTGAGATCCGGCAGAAGCTCCAGCAGTTTTTTGGTGTCTTTGGCATTGACTGCCTGAATGATCTGAGACTCAATGTCGCGGTATTTTTCCCGCATGACAATACCGCGGTCCTGATAGGCGATTTGATCTCCTGTTGCCTGCACCGGTGTATGGACCAAAGCATTGGAGAGATCCATGCTGTACAGTATGGCGGCCAGAATGTCCCGGATGGCATCTCTGCGCAGGCCGGTAGTCCGTTCCGCACAGGTGATGATGTTGTTGATATCCACCAGAGAAACACTGCCGGGATTTTTGGAAAGATACCGGGACAAGTTGCTTTCTTCCAGCAGCAAACTCAGTTGAAGAATCTGTAAATTGTTGACGCCCCGTCCGCGCAGGAAATCCTCTACCTTCCGGACTTCTCCCAGCGCCTGTATCCCATTTTCGGATACCAGGATCCGCAGAGATTCTCCCAGATTACTGTATTCCAAATGTGCCTGGGAGACCTGGGGTTTTTTGTATTTGATAAATGCGTTTTTCATTTCCAAACCCTTTTACACCCTCTCAAACAAAAATATAGCGGGAAAATGCTTCCATCCATTCCTGAGGGGAATAGACGACCCGATCCAGATTATCGGCCTTTGCGTTTTTCATACACAGAACCTGCATCATCATGGTTTGAATCTGCTCAGGCAGCGCTTTCCAGCGCTCTTTGTACTTCTTTTCGTTGTCAAACTGTCCGATGGTATTCTCGTGTTGTCCAGGCTCAAAAATAAACCGAGGGTTGCTTCGATATACCAGGAACATCTGACGGTGCAGCATGGCGTCCGTATCGGTCAGCAGGTTCATGATGTTTCCGTGGCCGTCCATCTGGCGGCCCTGATAGGGCATTCTTCCAATCATGGCCCGGAATAGTATAGCGGCGATGGCGTAATACTCGCAGATCAGATCTACCTGAACGGTTCCTTCTGCCGGAACCCATGGCGCCAGAAATTCAATCGCCACATCCGCTCCGGGAATTTTTTCGTTGCGATAGCGATCTCCGTCCAGTCGGGTGATATAGGGAGTGAAATCGAACAGAACGTTCATATCCTGGGGATTGTAATAGATTCTGTCCAGATTGTAATCAAAATAGGCGTAACCGCCGTTATTCAGATGAATGGCGCAGTCCAGAAAGTGGTACAGGAAGCGCTTTACCGGTTCAGTCCGCCAATCCAGCAGTTCGTCCGTATACAGGAATTTTTTCAGCGGCTCCAGCTGGGGGAAGGATTTAGCGGGGAAGGACTGGCGCTGAAACACCAGTCCCTGTTTCTGATTGGTTCCGTCATAATAGCTGACCACATCCACCGGCCACAGATAAAACTCTGAGTCGGCAGGATATTCGATGATATTTCGCCAACCGTTGATCCAACGGGGCTGGTCGGAAAAGCGAATTTCCACCTCTTCACCACTGATACAGTGTTTGCCGCAATAAAAGCCGCTGGGCTTTTTCTTCGGGTCGAGGGTGTAGAAATTATATCCGCTCAGGCTGCTGAACAAAATCGCCTTTTCCGCATTTTCAATAATTGTTTCGCTCATAACACCTCAAGCACTTTCTGTTATTTATTTTTTCTTCCGCGGAACAGGTTCCCCAACTTTTTCAGGCTGAAAGGACTGCTGTCTTCCCGTTCTTCTACAGGCATATCCTCGCTGTGGCTGTACAGATCCCGGCTTTCCTCCATGGAGATATCCCGGGGATAATAAGTGGGCTCCTCCTCTTCCGGAAGGCTTCTCTGTTGTTTCTCCTGTTGACGACGATGTTTTTCTTCGCTCTTGGCACGCTGCTTTTCTACCTTCTCGAATTCCTGCTGCAAATTCAGCAGACGGACCTGACGGCGCTTCATGAGTTTGAACTCATCGGAGCGGGGGTCCAGTTTTCCCAGAAGGCCTGTGCGGTTTTTGCCGTCACCAATCAGGCGAATAATCAGATCGAGATTCTGAAGCAGTCCCTGTTCCTGCAAAGCGGATTCAAAGCAGTCGTCATCGGTCAGTACCGGCAGATTCCAGCGAAGCATCTGTTCCATACCGGCGCTGTTATCCCGTGCAGTCAGGTCGGCCACGTTGAACCAAAATACAAAATCCCGATTGGTTCTGGCGCGCAGATGGGTGCATACCAGCTTTTGAATCATGGGAACCAGGACATCGCATTCCCGGGGGGTAAAGTTCTGATTGTCAAAAAGCTCGGAGAGAGTGTCCGCAAGCTGATAGGGGAAAGCGGAAATATTGCGTTCCGCTTCCATTACTTCTTCATACAACCGGATGAGCCGTTCTACCTTTTGACAGGTGGGGTGGGACTCGCTGGCCATGGTCTGATAGTTGGTCATCTTGACGGAAGTAAACTGGAAAGTTTCAAACCGGAACCGATCCCAGTATTCATCAATCAGGCTGCACAGGATTCCCTCGATTTCCTGGCGGGACATCTGGGGGAAGCACTCGCTGAGCGCGTGGTCACAGGCTTCCTGAATTTCCACACAGCTGTCCGGACCGGTGAATTCCCGTGTAAAGGCCTGACGGGTGAAGTTCTGAATTTTGTCCAGAATGGCTTCGGAAAATGCTTTTGTGTCCAGATAGCGATGACCTTCCCGGACAGTTTCCAGCAGGTCGTCCAGAGACGTGCTCTGAGAAACACGGAAGGTATAGTAACCGCCTACCATCTCGTGTCCGTTGTCGAACTTTTCCAGATAGGTGCACCATTTGCGGAACTCTTCCGGATTTTCGTTGCTCTGCTGTGCCAGAAATGCAGAAACCTCCGACTGTCCCTGCTGAATCAGCGAAGAGGCCTGCATATGGCGGTAAATCTCGCCATATGCGGCGGAAGAGGTTTTCAGCGCCCGTACCTGCAATTTTTTCAGCAGAATTTCGTTGGGGACCAGTCCTCTTTCTGCATAGATTTTGAGAACCTGTGCCAGATAATCGTCCACCTTCTGATTCTGCAAAGGTGCATAGCTGACGGTTTCAAAGAGGAAGCGGGTCAGCTTCTGGTCATCCTTTTTCTGTAAAAAAGCCAGACCGTCCAGCATAACGTCCGCCATTTTCAGTGTTTCATAGTCCTGAGACCAGGAAAGCTGCATTTCGTCCAGCTTTGCCTGAAGCTGCTGGCAATAGGTGTCGAACCGGGCTGCGCCGTATTCCCGCAGACGGTACAGGAAGGGATACTGGTCGGGATTTTGGCCGATGTCTTCCAGCTCAACGTTGGTTTCACCGTTGTCCAGATGGTACCAATAAGCGCCTGTAGGAGCCTGGCGGACAAAGGAAATGCTCTTGCAGAGAGAACGGCTGAAGTTATTGGCGTTGGAGAAAGACAGAAGATAACGCAGGGAATAGGGGAGAGACATATAGATGCAGTACATCACCGCTTTCATCCGCTGTTCCTCCCGGCAGTCCAGCAAAAACAGGGGATAGTCTGTCTGGCTGACCAGAGAAATATTGACACAGGCCATCAATTTCAACAGGTTGTTTTCCGACAGACCGGCGGTTTCCATGGCACTGGCCAGCGTAAAGCGGGGTTCATATTGCAGAGAATCCACAGGGTTGGTAGCCTGGTTGCCAAAGGTGAAGTTTTCATCGGAAACAGAGAGAATTTCATTTGGGTCCCGCAGCACATGATCGTCTGCGGAAAAGAGAAAACCATGGGCTGTAATTTTCGGCCGTCCGGTGTTGTCCACTTCACCATACTGTACCTGGGTCAGACCGACAATCCGGTCCTGAGAACAGATTTCCCGCAGAAGCAGCGGGTTCCCGGCTTCATCCCGCATATCCTGGGGATTCAGGTTCTGGGGTGCGTTGCGGGTGCCGACTTTTTCAAAAAAATCACACATGTCCTGAGGGATTCCCGGGGAGAGATTGAAGAGTTTCCAGTTGATATTATCCGGTTTTCCGTAACTGGCCTGAAAAAACCTCATGATTATCTCCCTCCTTCCCGGATGACGGTTTCGCGGATTTTTTCCTCCTCATATCGGGCCAGCTCGCCCTCCACTCGGACATATTTGCCGCCGATTCCCAGAAAACCGGGCTTCCAGACTTCCTTGTCCGGCTGCTTGATGGGATAAGGACGCAATACCTTGGTATTGGAACGAATGAAACCGAACTGCTTGAACAGCCACAGGATAGGTTCTTCAATCCGGCGGGGTTCCGGCTTCATAGAGGGAGCGAAAACACCGTTTTCATTCTTCGTGCAGTCACATCCAATGGCGCTGACAGCAAAGAAGTTGAAGTTCAGATAGTTGTCCTGCAAAATATTGCAGACGGAAAGCGCATTGTTTTCAATGAGGCGGGTCATTTCCTGACTCAGCTGATTATAAGCGCTGCCGTCGAATTCCTTGGCGATGACGCCCATTTCATTCCGGCGGGCAACCTGGATGTGCTCCTGTGCCATAGAAGGAAGGATGTCAAAGCACTGGTCACTTTTGGATACACAGACCGCCATGGGAATGGTGCATTTCCGTCCCTGCTGCCCGGTGATGACACCATGCAGGGTGTTCAGTGCCAGAGAAGGAGCGTCCACATTTTCTTCATCACAGTCGCTGGTAAAGTTCAGCTGTTTGGGATCGATCAGCAGAATCAGACCATCGGAATGCTCAATAAAACGGGCAAACCGCACCATATCAGCAGCACTGCGGCAGTTTTCGCCTGCGATATCATACAGTACAATGGTGTCGGTTTTTTTGGAAGAACCATTGCTCTGAATAATATCGTAGAACATGGGCTGAGAAAGGCTGTTGGGCAAAGTAGAGTCCGGAAGAGGCTTTCCCTTGGCAACCTGATTGGCGGCAATAAAATTGGACTCATGATCGGAGGTAAAGAAAGCGGCCAATCCCGATTTTGCAGCGTAGTCCACCATGCCCTTCAGCAGCTGGCTGATGTACACGGTTTTGCCGGCACCGGTGATGCCAATGATGGAAATGTTTTTCACCGGGTTTTTGCCGAATCCCAAAGGCAGGGGGTTGTGGCAATGAGGGCAGACACGGCGATGGGTGGTTTTTCCGAAGTTGTCCACAGCAGCCACCACAAAGCCGTCGCTGTCGGTGACCAGACGGCTGACGCCGTCGCCATAGCGGATAACAGGGCGGGTCCAGGGTTTAATGCCGTTGTCCATCCGGGATTCCTGCTCGGAAGTGGAGTTGTAGTCGCTCCAAAAGCGGTTATAAATGGGGTCATCTTTCTGCAAAAACCGTTCTGCTGCCTCGAACTGAGACATGGCCGCCGCCTGCTCCTTGGTGTTGGTCATCATTTCGATGTCAACCTTGCGCTTTCCCATCATCTGTTCGATTGCATGCAGGTTGGGATACACGGTTTCTGCACGGAAATGGACATCTTTGTGGGAGAAAGGTCTTCCTCCCGCCGCCTGATTGAAGCAGTAGGGGCAGATGATGGGATATTCCATCGCTTGTGCGCCGCCTGCTGCCGGTCGTTTGTTTTCTACCATTGGTTCAGTTCCTCCTCTGTACATATACCTTTACGCCGCTGTTTTTACCGGCGAAAAAGGAAAGGGTGTCATTTTCGCTGCACTTGATGTAGAAGCTTCCACCGGAGGCAATGACTTCTGCGGGCACAGGATAGGAAAACCGTCCGGAATTGACGGTATAACAGATGCTGCCATCGCTCAGCCCTGGAACAGCCTTTGGAAAATGGATTTTCCGATATCCGGTATAGTACCGGGTTCTTCTGAAAAGTCCTTTTTCCGCCATGACGGCAGATTCTTCCACATTTACATCCACGCTGAACTGATAGGTGCTGTCTCCCTCCGGAATCAGCACACACCATTCGCCGTCCTGTTCTTCCAGCCCGTAAACTGCATAGCTTCCGGGTTTTTCACTGATGGAAAAACCACCTTGCCGCATCAGCTCTGCAAATTCCAGCCGGAAAACTTCCAGCTGTTCTTCGGGAAGCTCGGCTTTTCCCTGTTCCTTCAAAGAGGCCTGGCAGGCTTGCAGCTGCCGGCGCAGTCGCGTGTTTTCATTTCCCTGCTTTTCCAGGTGAAGGTCCATGCCCGAAGGCCCTGCGATAATCAGGAAAGCATTCAGTCCCTTTGATTTCCATTTCAAGCTGTAATGTCCTGAGGTACCGGCACGCTGGATGCTGCTGAGACTGCAGGAATCCGACATTTTATTGAATACCATTTACGTCACATCCTTTCCTGTTCTCACAGCAGAAGCCGGTTATCGCCGCAGTCGAACAGTTTTACCGCTTCGATGGCGTCGTCAAAACCGGTATTGAACAGCTGCACATTGGGAATATCGGCATAAGCCTGTTCCAGATAGCTGCACAGTTTGGTTTTTTCCAGACCGTCTGCACTGGCTGTGTGGAACAGGTACATCTGGAGCCGGGCTTCTACGGGATAGTTGCCGAACAGGCAGATATGATCCTGGCTGTCTTCGTCCAGCTCATTGGTGATGACCCGATAGACTTCATTGCCCGCCAGATTCAGCAGGCTGGCCCACATGTTGATAAAGGGTTCGGAGAAGTGTTCGGAATTGTCCAGAATGACTCCCTGAATCATTTCCAGCAGCGTATCCAGCTGTTTTTCCCGAGAGGCGCCGGGCTGGAGAAAACGCCGCATCAGGGCTTCACCTTTGGCGGTGTTCAGATAATTTTCCGCCATGTTGGCGTACATCTGACCGATATCGTTGAAACCGTTGACGGGAATTTCCTGCTGGAGTTCCCCGTTGAGCTGCTGCAAATTCTTTTTCATCATGCCGGCCTGCTCATAAAGCTGTAACATCGCATCTTCAAAGTCGGGATAAAGAAGATTTTTCCGCATCCGATCTTTGGTAAGGGCTACGATATATTTCGCAACCGTCTGGTTTGGGTTCAAAGTGCCCATATACAGCGGTTTGAACAGCTGATCGAGAAGCTCGCTGGTCAGTCCGAGAGCTTCTCCGGAAGTGACAGAGTCGGCAACCTGTGCTTTGAATCGGGAGACGCCCTGATGCAGTGTACCGGAGACACCCGGTTGGGTTTCGCACAGCTGGTCAATCAGGGTCTGCAAAGCGCCCGGATAGCTGTAGCTGTTAAATTCCTGATAGGAAATATGGGGAAAAGCGCTCTTTTCCAGGCAATTGCGCAGAGGCATATACTGGAGCAGGCTGTCGTCAAAGGAAACAGGAACCTGAGAGAGGGTTTCTTCTGCCAGCGTGATACTGCCTTTCTCAATGCCCATGATTTTCTTCCAGGCTTGCAGCTCCGTGATAGGAGCGGTACTTTCCATCATAGACAGCCCATGACGGAGAAAGGTATCTATCATCTGCAGTGCAATTTTCCGATTGGGGCTTTCTTTGACAGAATAGGAAATGGTATTTTTCCGGTTGTTATAAAAAGCAGACAGCCGGGCGTTGTACTCCTCTTTTCCCTTCTGGGTAGTAACGCAAATATTGTTGGAAAGAATCAGCACGGAAGCAGCAATTCGATACAGCTCCGGCATGGTCATCATTCTGCCGCTGCGCTGACGGTTGGCGAGAATGACAGAACCGTCATATTCGTTGTGTTCAGCCAGATAGGCCCGAATCTGACGGGTGATTTCCCGGTGTGCGATAGAATCGTCCAGCAGGACAATGACCATGGTCTGACAGGGGTCTACAATCAGTTTCTGGAATGCGGTCCTGGCTTCGTAATATCGGGCAAATTCCTCCGCAGACTGCATTTCGGAGGTATCGATAATGTTGTAGTAGCCCCACCGCATCATGTTATGAAAGGCATCTCCCATAGCAGCCTGGGTGAGTTTTTCCTGTACAGCGGTCATTTCCTGTTCTGTACCGGTTTCCGGGTCAAAATAGGTGAGAGCTCCATCTTCCACTGTGTATCCACAGAAGTTGATTTTCTCAACCGCCTGGGGCCAGGTGCGTCCTGCTCGTTTTTTGACAGTCCGGCAGAAGGTTTCCGGATGTTTTCCGTTGATGGTGAGAAACATGGGGTAATAGGGCAGGTTTCCCACCATGTCGGAACTACGGGAGCCTTTTTCCAGCTCCCGAACCGCACTGTCAATCAGTTCTTGAATAAGTTTCATGGTTTCCTCCGTTTCCGGGAAGGTTCCCTTTGGGGTGTTTTAAGTCAAAGCGGACGGTTTTCTGTACGAACCAGCTCCGCCAGTTGGTTTTGAATATGGTTGTATTGCTTGATCAGTTGGATTTGCCGGGACAGAAGTTCACACCAAACCGGAGAAGCGATAAGAATATCTCGATTCATGCTGTCAGCTAATTCGGGAGTTCTTTCAGTTGTACGCATTATTTTCTGCTCAACAGGTTCCAAAGGATGCTGCTTCATATCTGACAATAAATCTCGGGTTTTGTCAATCGCATTGCTGCGGAGAATTTCTTCTGCTTTTGCAGTAAGCTCGGTAATGGCTTGAGAATTATACAGATTTATTACGATTGTATATAGAGAAAGATTTTCCGGGAGAATTTCCCGAATCCCCAGTTGAGTAGCTTCCTCTACCACTTTCGCACGTTCTTCCAATTCCCGGGTAAGGGTTTCCGGAGTGCGGCAGCTGTAGGGGGTAATATCAAAGAGCTTTCTCCAGTCCCGGGGATCGCGTGTGGTTCCTTCATATAGATGAGTACCCGGAATCATGGCATCATTGCGGTACGCATCGGTGCCCTTATAGGCGAACATGGGGATGCCGCAGCGAAGAGTTTGAAAGCGGATGCGATCGAAGGTATAAGAGGAACGGATGGAAACCGTGGGGTCAGCAGTGTGGTAATCCAGTGCCGCATATTCGATTTCATGAGATTCTTTGGGAATGGAGCAATAGCCCAGTTTTCCGGATTCTGCAAAGTTGTAAAGAGCATGATTGGTCCAAAAAAGAGGTTCTGCTTTTTGTGCCAGCGGCATCAGGATTTCATTCAGTATTTTTCTGGTAAGAGTATTGGGGTCGGAGGTGTTAAATTTGATTCTCAGACAGTCCCTCATGGTACGGTTGGTGAAGTCTTTAAACCGATCCAGAAAATAGTTGGACACACCGCGGCTGATCTTGTTTTCGTCCTCATTCAGCCACAAATCGGGGCGTTCCAGCAGATAGGTCACAAAGCCGCTGATCAGCTCATTGCTGTTCATGGCTTCAACGGACTCATCCAGAGAAGGCTGGAGCTCCTGAATGGTCAGCAGCTTCATGGCATAGTCATTGTTCTGTGCCGCTGGGTGGGAAAGAGCAGAGAGGTTCTCGGCAAAAGTGGATTGAAGTTCTCGGAAAACCCGTTCAAAGATGCCAAAGAATTGGGTATAGAGCTCAGGAATCTGGTGTTTGAACTGATCCAGAGTCTTTCCGGCTATTTCAAACAGATGAATTTTTGCCATCTGACAAACATATTTGTTGACAGCCTGTACATACTGTTCAGCACGGATTTTACGGTAAAAAATGTTGGAGTTCTGCAATTCCCGCAGCGCATTGGCCATGTTGTTCTTCCGCAGGGTCATATCATTCATGGCCATTTCGAGATATTGCCGGTTTTCCATAATCAATCCGTCAATACGGTAGGAGAGGTCTTTTGCATGGATCGAATGAAGCAAGGCAGCGGCATAGCAGGGACCCTTGTCGGGATTGGCAGCCAGAAGCATCAGCTGCTTTCTCACACGTCTAATCATGGAAGAAATGCCCTTTCCGTTTTCTTCATCGCTGTATGGCGTGGCTGCCAGCAGGGCCTTCTGGTTGGCGGTCATCTGACCCTGGATTTTTGCGGTATAATCCCGCATCAGTCCCAGCACCGGAGGAATACTAACAGGGGGGATGCCGGCGGTCTGTTGATATAACATGTTTTTATCTACATCATTCATAGGAACAGGGGGAACCTGATAATTGATAGAATTTAGAATATCCTCATAACGGATACCACAGGTCTGCATGAAAAGCTCCAGCTCCGGTTCGGTGGGCAGCCGGTAGTTCAGTTTGTCAAAATTTTCAAAAATTTTAGCGCTGAGATAGGTGGTGATTTCTTTGTACGGAATGTATGCGCTGGCAGCCCCCAGCGTGCAATACTTGTAACAGGCGCCGTGATACTTAGTGACCATATGATCAAAGGCCCCAGCGGCAGCAAGAAGCGGCGGCGCAGTAACATTTGGGCGGATCAGTAATTCCATCACAGAGTCTGCAACTGCGTGTATGGCGTAATCATATGCATTGTGATGAATAAAGCCTGCGGTATCGGTAGCAGAAATCAGATAGGCCAGATTGACCGGAGGATTGGTGGTATGGACTTCCAAACCGTTTCCATAATCCTGCTTCCAGCGGCCGCCATTGGTTTCAAAGTCCATGCAGTAATCCAGCTCCTGCATGGCGGCAAAACCGTTACTCTTGACGAATGCCTGAATTCCCAAATCGAGAATACGGGAAAGATTGACATCAGGCATGAAGAAATAGCCGAAGGTAGAAGCGGAACCCTGAATCCCCAGGTTACTCAGAACATATTGAATCAGATAGCAGACATCCAGAAAAGCACCGCTGCCCATGCCGCCGCCCAGTCCCGTAAAGATGTGAATAAAGGTTTCAGTATCTGCGGGCAGGCCGTCTCTGGCCTGGATAATCAGGGAGGTGAGTTTGTCAAGGAACTGAGGAATTTTCAGGAAGAGCAGCAATCGGCCGGTTTGACGAATGCCGCCGGCGCCGGTCTCCGGCAGCGGAAGTTGAATTCCGATACCATCAGGTTCCATTGCAGCCACTTTCAGCCACTGAAAAGCGGGATTTTTGAGCAGTAAGTGAAGTTTTGGAGGCCCTCCTGCAAAAAAATGGCGGAGATCCAGAAATTCGGTATAACGGTCCAGTGAGCTGGGAAGATTTGTGTCACCGATGCTGAGGGGATCAGCATCCACAGCCAGGAATTTGATGTGTTGATAGCTGGGAATCACGGCGTTTGGATTATCCGGGCGAATTTGCTCATAAATCTGCTTTTTGACTTGTTTCAGGCAGTCAATACCGGTGCCGCCAAGACCGATGAAAATATTGGCACAGCAGGCCTGTTCCGCCTGTTGCTCCGGAGAAACGATTCCGCCGCCGGCGGAATAAAGCAAAGATCGATACATGGTCTCGCCTCCTTTTGCTAAGAAAAAGGACCTTTTGCCGCCGCAGGCGGCAAAAGGCAAAAGATCCACATTCCCTACCGGAGAACCGGTGATTCGTATTTTAGAAGAAGCTGCTCACTTCGGTGGCAAATTCCTTCAGGAACTTCATAATAGTCTTGCTCTCGGAAGCAAAAGAGCGCTGTGCGCGTGCGGCCATAGCCTGCATCTTTTCCGGTACAATCAGAGTTTTGGTTTCTTCCAAGGCGGCGGCTACTTCGTCGCGGTGGTTGACCTTTTTGTCCCTGATGCCGGTGCTGATCAGCTGCTTGGTTTCCTCGTCCAGCTGGGTAAAGTTCATATAAGCACTGTACAGGGGCAGCAGCTCACCATAAGGCTGTGCATCGATGTTGGTGATTTCCTCCTCTTCGGTCAAACCGAATTCGTCAGATTTCACATAAACAAAGGTGTAGTCATTCTTCATGGTGATCACGCCGGTGCACAGGGCAGAGGCGAAGGCCTGAATGTCGTTGGCCTTCTTTTCCGCGTCATTGATGAAGTCAGACAGTCGTTTCTTGCATCCCTCATAGGTGTTGACCAGTTCTACCTGACGGGCCACCAGGTTGGACATTTCCTCGGAAGCGATAATCAGGTCTTTGTTGCTCAGGTCTTCAAATTTGCTGGTGCCGATGTTCTTCATCACTGTCTGCCCGATTTCCTTCAGGGGCTGACCTTCCAGGCCGGCCAGCAGCCTTCTGGCTTTTTCGACGTCACGGGCACTCAGAATCTCTTCCGTTTTGGCAACAGCATTGCTGACCATTTCCTCGTCGTAAAGATGGATCAGGAACTGATAGGAATTGGCGCCCAGCTGCTGGATTTCACGGATGCCTTTTTGGGTGGCCTCTTCTACGGCCTCTGCCCTGCGGCGAAGCTCGTCGGTAATGAGACGGTCGTTGCGGCAGCTGTAGGGGGTGATATCAAAGAGCTTTCTCCAGTCTCGGGTATCGCCCACAGCAGCTTCGTACAGGTGAGCGCCGACAACGGTTTTGGCGCCGCGGTAATTATCAGTTCCCTTATAGGCAAACATGGGAATGCCGCAGCGGAACATCAGGAAGCTGATGCGGTCGCTGCTGTAGGAAGGTCGGATGGAAACGGTGGTTTCAGCAGTGTGGTAATCCTGTGCTGCACGATCGATTTCCTGAGACTCTTCGGGAATGGAGCAGTAGCCCAGCTTTCCGGCTTCTGCAATGCTGTAAAGAGCATTGTCCGTCCAGAAGAGAGGTTCTGCTTTCTGTGCCAGCGGCAGCAGAATGTCATCCCGTACCTTCTTGGCAATGGTGCTGGGATCCGTGGTGTCAAACTTGATTTTCAGATAGTCGTTCATGGTGCGGTGGGTGAAGTAGTGCAGCTGATCCAGGAAATAGTTGGAAACACCGCGGCTGATCTTGCTTTCATCTTCGGCCAGCCACAAATCGGGACGTTCCAGCATGTAGGTTACAAAGCCGCTGATGAGATCATTGATCTGCATGGCCTTCACGGCATCGTCCAGAGAAGCCTGGAGATCCTGAATGGTCAGCAGCTTCATGGCATAGTCGTTGTTCTGTGCCACCGGGTGGGAAAGAGTAGAGAGGTTTTCGGCAAAAGTGGATTGGAGTTCGCGAAGAATCTTTTCAAAGATTCCGAAGAACTGGGTATACAGCTCGGAAATCTGACGTTTGAACTGGGACAGGGTGTTGGCGGTTGCCTGATACAGGTCAATTTTTGCCTCCTGACGGTAGTAAGCGTTGACAGTCTGTACATACCGCTCTGCACGGCCACCGCGGTTGATCATGTTGGAGTTTTGCAGTTCCCGCAGCGCATTGGCCATGCTGTTCTGGCGCAGAGTCATATCATTCATGGCCATGTTGAGGTTGTTCTGGTTTTCTACAATAAATCCGTCAACACGGTTGGAAAGGTCTTTTGCGTGGACGGAATGGAGAACTGCGGCAGCATAGTAGGGGCCTTTATCCGGATTAGCAGCCAGGAGCATCAGCTGCTTTCTTACGCGGCCGATCATGGAAGCAATGCCCTTTCCGTTTTCCACGGCGGTGTCCTGAGCGTCTTCCAGCAGGGCCTTCTGGTTGGCGGTCATCTGGCCCTGGATTTTTGCGGTGGCATTCCGCATCTGTCCCAGCACCTGGGGAATTACATCAGGGGTAATTCCGGCAACCTGCTGATGCAGCAGGTTTTTGTCCACATCATACATGGGAACAGGGGGAACCTGATGGTTCATGGACTTGAGAATATCCTCATAGCGGAGGGCACAAGTCTGCATAAACACATCCAGATCCGGTTCTGTGGGCAGCTGCTGGTTCAGACGGCCAAAGCCTGCAAAGATCTTGGCGCTGAGATAGGTGGTGATTTCCTTGTAAGGCAGATAAGCGTTGGATGCGCCCAATACACAGTAGTTATAGCAGGCGCCCCGGTTCTTATTGACCATATTAATCAGGTTGTTGATGTTGGCGATGTGGGACTTGATGGTAAAGGGGTTGTCGGTTGTGGAATCAGCGCTGGTCTTGGGACGGATCAGGAATTCCATCACATAGTCCACGGCCACATGCATGGCGTAGTTGTAAGCGTCTGTTTTAATGGCGCCTGCGGCGTCGGTTGCGGTGATCAGATGAGCCAGTTTGACCGGAGGATTGGTGGTGTGGATTTCTACACCATTGCCGTAATCCTGATCCCAGCTGCCGCCGTTGATTTCCATATTCATGCAGTAGTCCAGTTCCTGCATGGAAGCAAAGCCGTTGCTCTTGATGTATTCCTGAATTTTGGCATCCGCAACCTTGGCAATGTTCACATCAGGCATGAAGAAATAGCCGCAGGTATAAGCAGAGCCCTGAATACCCAGCGTACCCAGAACATACTGAACCAGATAGCAGGTGTCCAGGAAGGTACCGGCGCCGGTGCCGCCGCCCATGCCGGTAAAGATGTGGATGTTGGTTTCAGCGCCTGCGGGCAGGCCTGCTCTGGCCTGGGTAATCAAAGTGGTGAGCTTGTCGATGAATTTGGTGCTGTTCTGAATCAGCAGCAGACGGCCGATCTGACGAACACCGCCGGCGCCGGCTTCTGCGCTCTGAATTTCGATTCCAGTACCACTGGGTTCTGTTGCAGAAGCTTTCAGCCACTGCAGGGAAGGGCTGGTGCGCAGCACAGGGGCGCTGCTGAGCAGTGCGCTGATATCGGCACAGCTCAGATCCAGAAACTCCGTGTTGCTGTCCAGATCATCCACTCTGCCGTCATCTGCCAGGCTGCTTTTGTCGGTATCGATGGCCAGAAATTTAATGTGGCTATAGCTGGGCACGGTAGCTTTCGGATCGTCGGGACGCAGGCGGTCAAAGATTTCCTTTTTCAGGCTGCGCAGGCAGCTGATGCCGGTGCCGCCAAGACCGATGGCAATGGTTGCGCTGGCATTCTGTTCTGCCTGCTGCTCTGCGGAAACAATACCGCCGCCGGCGGAAATCAGTAATTTCTTATACATGTTGTACCCTCCATTTGCTCATTGATTTTATATTTTCACAACAACGGCAGAATTACCGGTTTTGTACCAGCGACTGACATTGCTGAAAAAATCGAGAGTCCATTTTACAGGCATTTCTTTCATATAAAACCGACGATACTCTGGTCTGCTGGCAAACCAGAGTATCACGGAATACTATTTGATTGTCAAGGTTTTCAGCTTCTCACAAAGCTGTCAAAGCGTACAATTACGCCATGGGTGAGGTCCTGATCCGTACAGATGCGGACATCCATACCGCTTTCCAGACGGATTTTTTTGGTTTTGCCGGCAGCATAATCGGAGTATACCGGCTTTTTGGAGATAAACCAGATATAATTTTTGCCGGTTGCCTGGAAGTAACAGCCCGGATGCAGACCGGTCTGACCGATCTGGAACATTCTCAGCTTGAGACGTCCGCGGCTCTTGGGCATGCTGTTGCTCTGGCCGCTTTCGATGTTTTCGGCAGTGATGTTGCCCATGAAGGAGCGGCCGTAATCCCACCACAGCTTGAACAGGATTGCCAGCAGCACCAGCAGTCCGCCGCCCAGCAGCAGAATCAGCGCCAGAATTCCGATATTGGTGGATGTGACCTTTACGTTAAAGGTGCAGTAAGCGCCCTGAGAGTCATAGGCCTGAACCTCAAAGGAGCCCTTGGATACGCTGAAATTATCAATGGTCAGCTTGTCGCCTTCCAGCGTATAATCGTCTTCCAGCCAGGTGGAGGAGGCCACTTTATAGTTCAGCTGAGCGTCCTCCGCGTCTTTGGCTGCGGAGCTCAGATCAATGGTGGAATCGGTTTCGATGAGGAATGGCCAGATGTTGATATGCTTTTCCAGCGTCTCTACATTGGCTACAGGCGGGGTGTTGCCCACGTTAATGGTGAATTCTCCGCCCGGTGCAAACAGTTCGTCGCTCTCCACGTTAATGGAAGCGTAATAAGTACCCAGATCTTTGGGAGTAAAGGAAGTGACAAATCCTTCTTCAGAAGCTTCGGTACATTCGATGGTATCCAGTACCTCTCCGTCAAAATCCCGGATTTCCAGAGTTGCACGATAACCGGCATAACGGCTGATATCCGTCACTTTCTGGTCGCCCTCATACAGCTCGGTGATGAATTCCACCGGCTCACCGGACATATAGTTTTCCTGTTCCGTGCGGATATGGGAAGAAGCCTGCAGGTTGGGGTTATAGATTTTGAATACTTCAATCATGGAGCCGGGATCGCCATATACATCCAGGTGCCAGTTGCCCGGAACCGGATCGGCCACTTTCAGAATATTGAAAGTGCGGGACTCATAGCTGATTTCCTTCAGTTCTGCGTCGGTATAAGCATGACCCTCAGGGTCTTTCAGTGCATAGCTGGAGATATCACCGAAAATTACGGCGTTGAACTCTTCCACGCCCAGATCGGCCACATTGAAATCTTTGGAAAGTACGCCGGAATCCGGAATGGGTTCTTCCACCATTTTAATACTCTGAGTGGAGAAGATCATCTGATAATACAGATCGAAAACGTCTTTCAGGTCTTCCGCTTTGGTGACTTCCCGGAACTGACCGCCAGTGGCGCTGGCAATCTGTTTCATTTCGTCGGAGTTGGCTCCGTTGTTCTGGTCCAGACAGATGGTGTAAATCTGATATCCCTTTTCCCGAGCCTCTTCCAGAGCTTCTTCTTTTTCTTCAATGGATTCCTGGGTTTCCTCATCGGTTCCCAGTTCGGTGTTGCCGTCCGTCAGCAGAATCATAATCGACGGAAGGGACGGATCGCCATCTTCTTCCAACAGCTCCACTGCTTCTTCCAGTGCGCCGCCGATATCGGTCCAGCCGCCCACCTTTTGTTTCTGAATGCTGTCAGAAATGGTCATTTTTTCGTTTTTGCCGGTCACTTCCACCGGGTCCTGGCTGGAAATGACGTCATTGCTGAATACCACGCTGCCTACATGGTTGCCGCCGTTGGCCAACAGTCCCACAAACAGGTTGATGGCTTCATAACGGTATTCATCCGGGTCTGTATCCGTCATAGAGCCGCTGGCATCGGTAACCAGCACCACATTATAACGGTTCAGAGAATTGCTCTGTTTTCCTTCCGCTCCGGAAACAGGAGAGCAGCAAAACAGTGTTATCAGGAGAATGGCCAGAATGATTGACAGTTTTTTCTTCATTGGTTCAAGCACCTCACTCAATATCATAAATCGTGGCCATCATCACTCTCTTTTACAAGTGAAAGAGCATGAAAACTGAAAAATCTGTCGAAGCCGCAGCGATACAGGCTTTCACGCTTACTGATTGGGAGCAGGCAATGACGGACCAGGAAATTATGCCGTGGAAATCACATGTTATGGAAGCATGGAGAATACCAAACGAATCATCTAAATAAAAATTTATTCAATGTAAAAATATATCAGTATTAAAAAATAAGTTAGTATAATAGTTTCACAGATTGGTTTGGATTGGTTGAAACTGTGCTTCCGTGTAAAAATCAGACGGGATTCTGAAAATATACTCATTTGTATGATAAACCCGGCAGGAAGGAATGTCAATAGTGACATTCGAATTCAAAATGAAATTGAAGAATTTTACAGAAATTACTGGAGAAATGCGGAATCAGAAAAATCAATTTCAAAATAACCTGTTGTACAGTAGAGGACTCTGCTGATCTGAGTTTTATACAGTCTAACTTATTTCCAGTGAAAAAGAAAGGAATCACAGGAAAATCGGGAGGAGAATTTCTTTGGGGATTGCACCGAAGAACAACCTCTGATAAGATAATTTCAGAAACACAGGAGAGGGGGATTGTGATGGCCTATCGGGAGCTGGTGAAAAATTTCGAGGGAATCCGGGCGTATATGCGTGAGTTTTATGTGTACGGTTTTAAAAACCGAAACGAGTACCATCAGAAAAGCGCCCGTTCCTATGATGATGAGCGCCGCCGGGTGGAGAGCTGGCTGGGAGAGTATATGGGATTTCGCCAGACTCCGGAAGGGAAGAATGTTTTCCTGTCTCTGGACAGCCGCTTGACCCACCATAACCCCTTTTATCAGGCGTGGAAGGCTCGCAGCTTTACAGACAGGGAAATCACCCTTCATTTTCTGTTAATGGAGATTCTCCATGACCCGGAGGAAGCCTTTTCTCTGGGGGAAATCATGGAAAAAAACGATGAGCTTCTCAGCGGTTTTCCGAAAGCCAGAACCATGGACAGCTCCACGGTGAGGAAAAAGCTGGCGGAATATGTCCGGGAAGGATTGATTTTGACGGAAAAACGGGGGAAAACCCTGTATTACCGTCGGAAAGAGGGAACAGAGCTCCTCTGCCCGGATACACTGGCGTTTTTTTCAGAAACGGCACCCTGCGGCGTGATTGGTTCCTATTTGCTGGACAAACTGGAACCCCAGCAGGAACATCTGGCTTATAAACATCATTACATCACACAGGCCATGGACAGCGAAATTCTCTATTGCCTGTTTGGGTGTATGCAGAAGAAAAAACAGGCCCGGCTTCAAGTGATTCACCGTTATCGAAGAGGAGTCGGAGACTATACCGTAGTCCCGCTGCGTATTTTTATCAGTGTCCAGAACGGCCGGCAGTATCTGATGGCCTACCATCCTCGGATTCATCGGATTCGGGCGTTTCGGCTGGACTATATTCTGGAAGTAGAGGAAGGGGAGGACTGCGCAGACTTTGACCGGTTGAGAGACACGCTGACGGAAATGCAGTCTTATATGTGGGGTGTCAGCACCCAGGGAGAAAAACAGCGGCTCGAGCATGTGGAATTTACGGTCCAGTATGGTCGGGGAGAAGAGCACATCCACCAGCGACTTGTACGGGAAAAGCGCTGCGGCCATGTGGTGAAGCTGGACGATCATACCAGCTGTTTTTGGGCGGATGTCTACGATACGGGAGAGATGATCCCGTGGATTCGCACCTTCCTGTGCCGGATTGTGAGCATTCATTTTTCCAACCGGAATTTACAGCGACAATTTGAACAGGACCTGAAAGAGATGTATCAAATGTATGGGGTGGAGGAGGAGAATCCGTGATTTTCAGCGAGCTGTACAGCGTATATTATCATACGGTGGCCAGAATTTTGCAGGCAGCAGTGCAGCATCCGCCGGTAACCGCAAAGGAAATCTCCCAGCTGGTGGAGAAATATGCATTTTCTGAAAGTATGCTGGAAATTCCGGCCGCGTTGAAAGAAGAGCGGTGGCCGCTGCTTCATCGGGACGGAACGACTCCTTTGGGTCATGTGCCGGAAATGCCCCTGACGCTGCTGCAAAAACGGTGGCTGAAAGCCATTTCGCTGGACCCGAGAATCCGACTGTTTGGTGAACCCTTTCCCCAGCTGGAAGGAATTGAGCCGCTGTTTACCCAGGAGGATTACCGGATCTTTGACCGGTATGCAGACGGGGACCCGATTGAAGATCCGAGCTATGTGGAGCGGTTTCAGCTGATTCTCCAAGCGCTCCGGGAACAGAGTCCCCTTTCCTTTGAAGTGGCAACCCGCCGGGGAGGCGTGGCGCGGTTTTCCGCCATGCCCAGAATGCTGGAATATTCGGAAAAGGACGATAAATTCCGGCTGTATACCGTGGGCTGCCGATATGGGAAGGTGGTCAATCTGGCGAATATCCGCAGGTGTTCCCTTTGGACGGGAGAACGGATGAAGCTGGCCAAAGAATCCATTAAGGGGCCGGATCGGTATCTGGTACTGGAGCTGGAGGACCGCCGCAATGCACTGGAGCGGGTGATGCTTCATTTTGCCCACTTTAAAAAGGAAGCGGAACGGCTGGAAAACGGACGGTACCGTGTCCGGGTGGAATATCGGAAGGATGACGAAACAGAACTGGTGATCCGGGTGCTGTCCTTTGGGCCTATGGTGCGGGTGACAGAGCCGGAAAGTTTTATTGACCTGATCCGGCAGCGGCTGGTTCGCCAGATGCACTGTCAGCATAAGGACTGGGAAGGTGACGGTTCCTCACCAATATGATACAATAGAAACAATCAATCTTACATCAATTTGAAATGAACATAGCATAAGGAGTGTTTTTCATGTCTCAGATTCAGGAAGAATTTTCTCAGGTTTTTTCCAGTCAGATACACCGTGCCGGCAGTGAAGAGCTGCTCAACTGGCTGGGACAGAAGGATTTTTTCACGGCACCGGCCAGCACCAAATATCACTGTGCCTGTGAAGGCGGGCTTGCCATGCACAGCCTGAATGTCTACCGGGTTTTGCGGGAGCGGTATTTCGAGGAGGGAGACAGCGAGGAGAGCTTTGCCATTTGTGGTTTGCTCCACGATATCTGCAAGGCTCAGTTTTACAAAGTTTCCACCCGGAATGTCAAAAATGAGGAAACCGGTCAGTGGGAGAAGAAGCCCTTTTATATGATAGAGGATTCCTTTCCCTATGGACACGGGGAAAAGTCCGTGTATCTCATTGAGCGGTTTATGCGGCTGAAGCCCGCGGAAGCCGTTGCCATTCGCTGGCATATGGGCGGATTTGATGAAGCGGCCCGGGGCGGCAGCTTTGCCATCAGCCACGCCTATGAAAAATACCCGCTGGCGGTAAAACTGCATCTGGCCGATCTGGAAGCCACCTATCTGCGGGAGCAGGGAACCTCCGAAGCCCGGTGACTTACGGAAACGTAAGGAAACCGTCAAAATTTGCTGATAATTTGAAAAGCGTTCTCTGGTATAATCAGTCTCGAAAGGAGGCCGACGCCATGGAACCGTTTTTTCAAAGCAACAGACGCTCACAGCGTGAAAAGCTGGTTCGCCGCTGTACAGTGGCGCTGGTAATTTCCGGAATCCTCTTTATCGCGGTTGCTGTCGGGGCCTGCCTGTATTTGCAGGGTCCGTCCCTGATTGGATGATTCCCACTGTTGATGCGTTTCCGATCCAAAATGAACATATGCACTCCGAAAACCGGGCTTCTGCTGCAACAGGGGCCCGGTTTTCCTTATGAAAAAGCAGAGAAAAACGCCCTTCTTCACCAATGGCAGGAAGAGCGTTTTCTGAAAGAATTCAATTTCAGGCTGGTTATTCTCCGCAGTGACCGTGAGCACAGTGGCCGCTGTGATGCTCGCCGCAGTGATGCTCTTCGCCATGGTTGTGGTGGTGAGCACAGACCGTGTTGGGGTTGAACAGCATAGTAAAGCTGGAAATTATCCAGTCTTGCTGTTCCCGATGCCTGTATCCCCCAACCG
>CAJMOI010000004.1 GCA_905215105.1 uncultured bacterium | reverse complement strand
GTCTGTTGCTTGCGAAAAATTCGTCGATTTCTTTATTTTCAGAAACGCCCTAATCCACCGGAAACGGGGCTTCGTTCCTTTCCCGGCAGAAACATGGGCTTTTTTCTTGTGTCACAGCTTTAGTTATGTTACAATGAAATCAAAGACCTGCCCGATTGATTTTCTGTCTTCGACTTTTTTCGGAAAGCCGCGGCAGCGCAAGAAAGGAATGGACAATATGGTTATCAGAGCATTTGTGGAAAAGAAGCCCGGCTTCGATGTGGAAGCCCGGCACATCAAGGCCGATCTGAGGGAGAATCTGGGCCTGACCGCCATCGAGGATCTGCGCCTTTGGAACCGGTACGACGTGGACGGCCTGTCTCAGGAAGAGTTTGAGGCTGCACGGAATACCATTTTCTCCGAGCCCAATGTGGACAACGTGTACGGCGAGGATTTTGAGTTCCCCGCTGATTATCAGGTGTTCGCCATGGAATACCTGCCCGGCCAGTATGACCAGCGCGCCGACTCCGCCGCCCAGTGCGTACAGCTGCTGACCCAGAAAGAGCGTCCCCAGGTACTCACCGCTCGGGTCATCGCCATCAAGGGCAGCCTGTCCGCCGAGGAAATGGACAAAATCAAGTCCTATCTGGTGAACCCTGTGGAATCCCGTCTGGCTTCCATGGACAAGCCCGAAAGCCTGGATATGAAGGCCGACGTTCCCGCGGACGTGGCCCGGGTCACCGGTTTCATCCAGTGGAACGACGAGGAAATGAAGGCCTATTTCGACTCCATGGGCTTTGCCATGACGCTGGCAGACCTGTGCTTCTGCCGCGATTATTTCCGCGATCAGGAACACCGTGACCCCACCGTCACCGAGCTGCGGGTCATCGATACCTATTGGAGTGACCACTGCCGCCACACCACCTTCCTGACCCGCCTGAACCGCATCGAGATTGAAAAGAGCGCGGTTTCCGGCGCCATCGAAGACGCTCTGAAAGCTTATTATGATGCCCGTGATGAGGTGTACGGCCAGACTGACCGTCCCGTTTCCCTGATGGATATGGCTGTGATGGGCATGAAGGTTCTGAAAAAGCGGGGCCTGATTCCCGATCTGGACGAGAGCAAGGAAATCAATGCCTGCTCCATTCAGGTGCCCGTGACCATTGACGGCAAGACCGAGCAGTGGCTGGTGCAGTTCAAGAACGAAACCCACAACCATCCCACCGAAATCGAGCCCTTCGGCGGTGCCGCCACCTGTCTGGGCGGCGCCATCCGCGATCCCCTTTCCGGCCGTGCCTATGTGTATCAGGCCATGCGCGTCACCGGCAGCGGCGACCCCACCATTCCCTTTGAGCAGACCATGCACGGCAAGCTGCCCAGCCGGAAAATCACCACCGGCGCAGCACAGGGCTATTCCTCTTACGGCAACCAGATCGGTCTGGCCACCGGTCAGGTTACCGAGCTGTACGACCCCGGTTATGTGGCCAAGCGTCTGGAAATCGGCGCAGTGGTAGGCGCTTCCCCCAAGGAGAACGTGAAGCGCTTTGAGCCGGAAGAGGGCGACGTGATCGTCCTGCTGGGCGGCAGCACCGGCCGCGACGGCTGCGGCGGCGCAACCGGTTCCAGTAAGGCCCACACCGAGGAGTCCATCGAGACCTGCGGCGCAGAAGTGCAGAAGGGCAACCCGCCCACCGAGCGCAAGATTCAGCGTCTGTTCCGTGACCCGGCGGTTTCCAGCCTCATCAAGCGCTGCAACGACTTCGGTGCAGGCGGCGTGTGCGTGGCCATCGGCGAGCTGGCTGACGGCCTGAAAATCGACCTGAACAAGGTTCCCAAGAAGTACGAGGGTCTGGACGGCACCGAGCTGGCCATCTCCGAGTCTCAGGAGCGTATGGCTGTGGTGCTGGCTCCCAGCGATGTGGACGCCTTCATCGCTGCCGCTGACCGGGAGAACCTGAACGCTCAGGTGGTGGCTGTGGTAACCGCTGAGCCCCGCCTGCGGATGCAGTGGCGTGATGACACCATCGTGGATATCGCCCGTGCCTTCCTGGACACCAACGGTGTGACCCAGAATGCGGAGGCTGTCATCGAGGCCCCCAACCCCGACGAATATTACCGTGACCTGGTGCCCGAGTGCCTGCAGAACAAGCCTCTGGCCGAGGCCTTCTCCGACAACCTGAAGCGGCTGGAAGTCTGCTCCCAGAAGGGTCTGGTGGAGCGGTTCGACGCTTCCATCGGTGCGGCTTCCGTGCTGATGCCCTTTGCCGGTAAATATCAGCTGACCCCCGAGGATGCCATGGTGGCCAAGCTGCCCGTCATCCACGGCGAGACCGACGACGCTACCGCCATGAGTTACGGCTACATTCCCGGTATCGCCAAGTTCTCCCCCTTCCACGGCGCTGCCTATGCCGTAGTGGAGAGCCTTTCCAAGCTGTGCGCTGTTGGCGCAGACCCCATGAAGGCCCGTCTGACCTTCCAGGAATACTTCGAGCGTCTCCGCGACGTGCCCACCCGTTGGGGTAAGCCCGCCGCTGCCCTGCTGGGCGCCCTCACCGCACAGCTCAAGCTGGGCCTGCCCTCCATCGGCGGCAAGGACAGCATGAGCGGCAGCTTTGAAGAGCTGGACGTTCCTCCCACTCTGGTGAGCTTCGCCATTACCATGACCAAGGCCAGCAAGACCGCTACCGCCGCTTTGCAGCAGGCCGGCAGCCAGGTGGTGCTGTTCAAGCTCCCCGAAAACAAGGAAACCCTGCTCCCCGATTGGGACGCTCTGCCCCGTTATTACGAGACCATCCTCACCATGATGGAAAACGGCGAGATTCTCTCCGCTTCCGTGGTGAAGGAGGGCGGCGTGGCCGCCGCCGTTGCCAAGATGGCATTCGGCAATAAGATCGGCGTTTCCTTCGACCGCAACATGGAGGACGCAAAAGCCCTGTTTGCTCCCATCTCCGGCTCCATCGTGGCCGAGCTCCGTCCCGGCACCGCATTCCCCAAGGAAGCTGTGGCCGTAGGCGTCACCGTGGAAGAGCCTGTCATGGTTCTGGGCGGCGCATCCATGAACATTGACGACCTGATCGCCGTATGGAGCGGCAAACTGGAGAAGATCTTCCCCAGCTTCGCACCGGAAGTGGAAGTGGAGAAGGACGTGCCCCTGTTTACCCAGCGCTACACCGGCGCCCCGGTCATCAAGACCGCTAAGCCCAAGGTGTTCATTCCCGTATTTCCCGGCACCAACTGTGAATACGACACCGCCCGCGCCTTTGAAAAGGCCGGTGCTGATCCCCATGTGCTGGTGGTTCGCAACCTGACCGCCGACGCCATTGAGGAGACCATCGTGGCCATGGAAAAGGCCATCAGGGAATCCCAGATCATCATGCTGCCCGGCGGATTCTCCGGCGGCGACGAGCCCGACGGCTCCGGCAAGTTCATTGCCACCACTTTCCGCAACCCCCGCATTGCACAGGCCGTGACCGACCTGCTGGAGGCCCGCGACGGCCTGATGCTGGGTATCTGCAACGGCTTCCAGGCGCTGATTAAGCTGGGTCTGGTGCCCTTCGGAAAGATCACCGAGCCTTCCGAGGACGCTCCCACCCTGACCTTCAACACCCTGGGCCGCCACGTTTCCCGCATGGTTTACACCCGCGTGACCAGCGTCAAGTCCCCGTGGTTTGCCGGTGTCAATGCCGGTGACGTGTTCGCCATCCCGGTTTCCCACGGTGAGGGCCGTTTCGTTGCCAACAACGAGTATCTGGAGAAGCTCATTGCCAACGGTCAGGTGGCTACCCAGTATGTCACTCCCTGCGGCAAGCCCAGTGGCTCCATTGAGTGGAACCCCAACGGCTCTGTGTGCGCCATCGAAGGCATTACCAGCCCCGACGGCCGCGTGCTGGGCAAGATGGGCCACAGCGAGCGCAAAGGCAGCAACCTGTACGGCAATGTTCCCGGTGAAAAGGATCAGAAGATCTTCGAGTCCGGCGTGGCCTACTTCAAATAAGTTTTCAACAAATTTTGCCCCTCTCGTGGAAAACGGGAGGGGCTTTTTTTGGCTCCCTCTAAGAGGGAGCTGTCTGCGGAGCAGACGGAGGGAGTGAATACAGGCAAAACAGGGATTTTTGTACATACAAAAAACGGCCCCGGAAATTATCCGGAGCCGTTTTGTCATTTATTCGCTCTTGAGGGTAATGCCCAGCTCGTCCAGCTGCTGGGTGTCCACCACGCCGGGAGCTTCGGTCATCAGCTCGCTGGCGTTCTGCACCTTGGGATAAGCAACCACGTCACGCAGAGTGGGGCAGCCCAGCATCTGCATCACCAGACGGTCAAGGCCGATGCCCATGCCGCCGTGGGGCGGTGCGCCGTATTTGAAAGCGTCGGTCAGGAAGCCGAACTTCTGATAGGACTCTTCCTCGCTGAGACCCAGCAGGCGGAACATCCGCTTTTGCAGGTCGGGGTCCGTGATACGGATGGAGCCGCTGGACAGCTCAATGCCGTTGAGTACCAGGTCATAGGCCTGCGCCCGCACGTTGCCCTGATCGCTTTCCAGATAGGGGATGCACTCCTCCAGAGGAGCGGTGAAGGGATGGTGCATGGCCACATACTGGCCCAGATCCTCGTCAAACTCGAAGAAGGGGAACTCCACCACCCACAGGAAGTTGTAGCCCTTGCGCTCAATGCCCAGCTTGTCGGCCACTTCCAGACGGAGAGCGCCCAGCTGAGGCAGCACATGGCTGGTCTTGGTGTCGGCGATGATGAGCACCACGTCGCCGGTTTCTGCACCGGCACGGGCCAGAATGGCGTTCATTTCTTCCTCGGTCATGAACTTGGAGAAGGAAGCCTTCATGCCGTCGGGGGCCATGCGAATCCAGGCAAGGCCCTTGCCGCCGATGCCCTTAATCATGTCGGTCAGCTTGTCGATTTCCTTACGGGTCAGGACGGAAACCGCATTTTTCGCGGTGATGCAGCGCACGGAACCGCCGCCCTGCACTGCGCCGGAGAACACACCGAAGCCGCAGTCCTTCACCAGGTCGCTCAGGTCGATGAGCTCCATGCCAAAACGGGTGTCGGGCTTGTCGGAGCCGTAGCGCTCCATGGCCTCTTTATAGGTCAGGCGGGGCAGGGGCAGGGGAATGTCCACGCCCAGTGCGTCCTTAAAGACCCGCTGGACATAGCCTTCGCCGATTTTCAGCACGTCTTCCATCTCCACGAAGGACATTTCCAGGTCGATCTGGGTGAATTCCGGCTGACGGTCTGCGCGCAGGTCCTCGTCGCGGAAGCAGCGGGCAATCTGCATATAGCGGTCAAAACCGGCCACCATGGACAGCTGCTTGTACAGCTGGGGAGACTGGGGCAGAGCGTAGAAGCTGCCCTTGTGAATGCGGCTGGGCACCAGGAAGTCTCTTGCGCCTTCGGGGGTGGACTTGATGAGCATGGGGGTTTCAATCTCAATGAAGCCGTTCTCGTCGAAGTAGTCCCGGGTGATCTTGGCGATCTTGTGGCGCATCAGGATGTTTTTCTGCAAGTCGGGACGGCGCAGGTCCAGATAGCGGTACTTCAGGCGCAGGTCCTCTTTCACGCGGGAATTCTCCACGATCTCAAAGGGCGGGGTTTCGGCTTTGCCCAGAATCCGCAGTTCCTGCACATAGATTTCCACCTCGCCGGTGGGGATTTCCATGTTCTTGGAGTCCCGCTCCCGGACAACGCCCCGGGCAGCCAGCACATACTCGGAACGGGCGGAAAAGGCCTTGTCGAAAACAGCCCGGTCGGTGCTGTCGTCAAAGGTCAGCTGCACAATGCCGCTGCGGTCCCGCAGGTCGATGAAGATCAGCTGTCCCAGATCGCGCTGACGCTGTACCCAGCCGAACACAACGGCTTCCTTTCCGATATCGGAGGGGCGAAGCTCTCCGCAGTAATGGGTTCGCTTGAGCCCGGTAATGGTTTCTGCCATGATAAAAGCCTCCTGAATTGATAATTACTATGATAAAAATAGTGATTTACTATGAAATTAATAGGGAATAAACGTGGTTTTGAAAGCCCGATTCCCCGCGCAGAACGCTGTCATCAAACCGACAGGCTGCCCAGTCCTTCTGCTGCAACGGTGACCGCCAGATAGTCGTTCATGAAGTCGTCGCCCAGAGAAATCTCTGTTTCCTCGCCGGTCTTCATGTTCTTCATCTTGGCCTTTTTCTCCGCCAGCTCGTTGTCGCCCAGCACCAGCGTAAAGGCTGCGCCGATTTTGTTGGCGTACTTCATCTGGGCTTTCAGGCCGCGGCCGCACACGTCGCAGGCAGCCACAATGCCGCTTCTCTGCAATTCGGTAGTCAGGCGGAAGGCCTCTTTTGCCGCGTCCTTGCCCATGGAAGCCATGTACACTTCACAGGCAGGGGGCTCCGGCAGCTCGATTTTCTGGGCTTCCAGCACCAGCATCAGCCGCTCCATGCCCAGACCAAAGCCAAGGCCCGCCATGGGCTTGCCGCCCATCTGGCCGGTCAGGCCGTCATACCGGCCGCCGCCGCAGACTGTGCTCTGTGCGCCCAGATCGTTGCTGACAAATTCAAATACGGTGCGGTTGTAGTAGTCCAGTCCGCGCACGATGGTGGGGTTGATGACAAATTCCACGCCAGCGGCGGTGAGGTAGGACTGGACGCCCTCAAAGTGCTCCTTGCAGTCGTCGCAGAGGAAGTCCAGAATGTGGGGCGCACCCTCGGCGATTTTGGAGCAGACCGGGCTTTTGCAGTCCAGAATGCGCATGGGGTTGCGCTCCAGACGGGACAGGCAGGTCTCGCACAAGTCGCCCTTGTTGCCTTCAAAGTACTCTTTCAGTGCCTGGTGGTATTTGGCGCGGCAGGTGGGGCAGCCGATGGAGTTCAGCTCCAATGTCAGGTTTTTCACGCCCAGACGGTCAAAAATGGACTTGGCCAGACAGATGACCTCTGCATCAGCCACCGGGGATTCTGCGCCGAACATCTCCACGCCGAACTGGTGGAATTCACGGAGACGGCCTGCCTGGGGCTTTTCATAGCGATAGCAGGAAGTCAGGTAGTACAGCTTCACCGGCAGACCCTCGTTGTACAGGGCGTGTTCCAGCATGGCGCGGACAGCACCGGCGGTGCCTTCCGGCCGCAGGGTAATGGACCGGCCGCCCTTGTCGTTGAAGGTATACATCTGCTTTTCCACCACGTCGGTGGTGTCGCCCACGCTGCGCAGGAACAGTTCGGTATGCTCAAACACCGGCGTACGCACTTCGCCAAAGCCGTGGATGGCAGCTTCGCTGCGCATCACGTCTTCGACTACCTGCCACCGTCCGCTCTGGGGCGGAAAAAGGTCCTGTGTGCCCTTGGGCGCCTGTGTTAATAATGCCATAGTATTTTGTTCTCCTTTATATGATAATAAAATACCCCCGTCCCGGTAAAGGGACGAGGGAAAATCCTCGCGGTGCCACCCTTTTTCGGAAAGTTTTCGGTGAGAAAGCTTTCCCTTTCGGTTCCTTAACGCGGAAAACGCACAGCAAAGCTGCGACGGCTCCCGGGTGTCCTTCAAAGCGCTTCTGTATCGGAAAGGCTCTCAGTCACGGCCTGTCCTCCCTGTGGAAGAAGCGGATTTACTGCTCCCGTTCAACGCCGGTATGAAAAAATCAGGTTGTCAAAGGTTAGGGATTGACGATATTGCGCCAGTCCAGATCGCCCCGCTCCAGACCGTGGATCAGCACTTCGGCAGTGGCGATGTTGGTGGCCACCGGGATGTTGTGCATGTCACAGAGACGGAGAAGGTTCATGTCATTGGGCTCATGGGGCTTGGGGCTGAGAGGGTCACGGAAAAACAGCAGCAAATCGATCTCATTGCAGGCAATGCGGGCTGCAATCTGCTGGTCGCCGCCCTGAGAACCGCTCAAAAAACGCTGAATCTGCAAACCGGTGGCTTCGGAAACCATTTTGCCGGTGGTGCCTGTACCACAGAGTGTGTGGCGGCTGAGAACGCCGCAGTACGCGATGCAGAACTGGACCATCAGTTCCTTTTTGGCGTCATGAGCGATAAGTGCGATTTTCAATCTGAACTCCTCCTTATAATCATCCAAATCGGTAGTGGTGTGTCGATGGATTTCCCGCCCGGTCACATCCAGCGAAGGGAGGCCAGGGGGACGTGTTCTCCCTCCAGACGGGCCGCCAGCCGGGCATAGGCCATGGCGCCGGACGAGCGGTGTGAGGGAGGCTGTGCCCTGGCTGCTGCGGCAGCCAGCTGAACGTCTTCCGGAATGACGGCAATGAGGCGGATGCCGGATTCGTCGATCATGGCATCCAGATCCCGGAAGCAGCCCAGCTTTTTAAAGCGGCTGTACTGAAACCGGTTGATGACCAGCCGCTGTTCCTGAATCCTGGCTTCTGTCAAAAGCCGCCGGACGGTGGCGGTGTCCCGCACACAGACCGGGTCCGGGTTGGATACCACCAGCGCCCGCTGGGCGGCGGCGATGGCGGACAAAAACCCAAGCCCCACACCGGCGGGGCTGTCAACGAGTACATGGTCGTAATAAGAGGCGAGAAGGGGGACCAGCTGCCGCATGATCTCCGGCGGGATGATGTTGTCCTCTTTTCCCGGAGCAGGCAGCAAAAACAGACCATTAAACCCGGGACAGGGATAAATGGCCCGAATCGGCTCACAGCGGCCGGCCGCCACATCGGAAATGTCATAGACCAGACTGGACTCCACGCCCAGCATCCGGTCCAGACTCCGCAGGCCGGCATCTCCGTCAATCAACAAAACTCTTCTTCCTCTCCGGGACAGGGCACAGGCCAGTCCCACCGTGGTGGTGGACTTGCCGACACCTCCCTTTCCGGACGTGATTACCGTAATTGCTCCCATTCAACAATACCTCTTTAATCATGTTACCACAAACCGGCTTTCTAGTCAAAGCGTTTTTGTGAATTTTGGCGTGTTTTTTCATTTCTGGCTGATTTTAACAAAGGAGGAGTAGGGAATCCGTCAGAAATATCTAGTATTCCGATATATATTTTTGTTCAAAAGTACCGGTTTTTGCTTATTCGTCCTTATCCAGTGTATCTGCCGCAGAGGGCACCTTGACTTCGCCGTCCTCGTCCACATAAGCGCCGTAGAAATAGGCGTTCAGCATGTCCCGGGCAACGGCTTTGGAATAGGTGCCGCTGGAACCGTATTCCAGCACGACTGCGATGGCGATTTCCGGCTCGTCATAGGGGGCAAAGGCGATGAAAGTCACGTTGTCGGAGTGGCCGGTGACTTCTGCGGTGCCGGTCTTTGCGCCGATTTCCACGCCGTAATTGGCAAAGTCGGAGGCTGTGCCGCCGCTGGAGGCCACCAGACGCATTCCCTGACGGACGATTTCCAGATTTTTATCGTCCACGCCCACTTCGTTGAGGACGACGGGTTCTTTTTCTTCAACGACGGTCTGGCGGGTGTAGTCGGTGACTTTGTCCACCAGATGCAGCTGCATCCGATGACCGCCGTTGGCGATGGAAGCGCAGTAGCTGACCAGCTGTACCGGCGTGAAAGCGTTGTCCTGCTGGCCGATGGCGGCGTTGCAGGTCATACCGTCGGTCCAGGTGACACCGGAGCGGCGTTCGTAATCTTCGGGGTTTGTCAGGAATCCGGCGCTTTCGGAAATTTCCAGACCGGTTTTCTGTCCCAGTCCGAACAGGGTTCCATAAGCGTCCAGCTTGCGGATGCCCAAACGGCGTCCGGTTTCATAGAAAAAGACGTTGCAGGATTTTTGCAGGGCGGTCAGCACGCTGGCGTTGGGGTGATAGCCCATGCAATGGGGGGTCCAACCGCTGGACTCATAATAGTGGTAAGTGCCGTCACAGTTAATGGTGGTGTTTGTGGTGATAACCCCTTCCTGCAATGCAGCGGCGGCCACCACCGGCTTGAAAATGGAGCCGGGAGCAAAGGTACCGCTGAAAGCCCGGTTAATGAAGGGGTAGGTTTTGTCGTTGTTCAGCTGGTTGTAATAGTCGATGTCGCTGATATATTTGTTCAGGTCATAGGTGGGATACGTGCTGGCAGCCAGCACCTCGCCGGTTTTCACATTGATCATCACTGCGGCGCCGGCTTCACAGTCGCTGCCCTTGGGGTCTTCGGAAGTGGGCACGGCGTTTTCCTTGGCTGCCTTCACGTTTTTGGCCAGAGAAGCATTGGTTACCTGCTGAATCCGGGAATCCAGCGTCAGATATACGGTGTTGCCCGCTTCCGGTGCAACTTCCACCTCGGAGCTGGTCAGGTTGCCTTCCCGGTCGGTTTCAATGGCCAGCTTTCCGTTGTGGCCCCGCAGGGTATCTTCCAGCGCGGCTTCAATGCCGTTCTGTCCCATGGTGTCGTCGTAGGAATAGCCGGAGAGGTTATCCAGACTGAACAGGTTGTCCTCTTCTTTCACCGCTTCGTACTGTTCCGCCGTCAGAGCGCCGGTACGGCCGATGATGTGGGGGGCCAGTGCGCCGTCCGGGTATTCCCGGGTGGTGGTCACATCCACCCGCACACCGGGCATGTTGGCGGTGCGCTCGTTGACAACGGTCATGACGTCGGCGGAAATGTCCTTGGCAAAGGTATAGGGGGAATCCGCGTCAAAGAGGTTTTTCTTCATGTTATACCGGACGGAAACAATCTTGATGGCATCCTCCGGCGCATAGTCCTTGCAGTCGAACAGCTCCAGCAGCTGGTTCATACACTCCTGTGCAGTGGCATAGGCGTTCATGTGCAGCATGCTGCTGCTTTTCAAAAACTCGATTTCACTGTCGCTGTCTTCTTCAAAGGAGTAGCTGCCGTCTGCATTGAGCTGAATGGGCAGGGCGTCAATCCATTCGCTGTCGGTCTCTTCCATAATGCCGATCAGTTCCAGAATGGTGTCGTTGAGCTTTTCCCGGTCAATGAGGGTGTCGTCGAATACAATGTTGTAGCAGGTGCGGTTCTGGGCCAGCAGTTCGCCGTTCCGGTCCAGAATCTCGCCGCGAGTGGCGGTGAGCTTGATATAGGACGAGGTGGTGGTGTTGGCCAGACTGTAATAGCTGTCGCCGTCGATAATCTGCCACTGGAACAGCCGCATCACATAGACGCCGAACACCGCAAACAGCAGCAGGCAGCAGACGATATAACGTCCGATTCCGGAAAATTTCTTCAAGAAAGCTCCTCCTTTCCGAGGCGGGTCAGTCAGCCGGGCGAATCAGCATGGCAAAGGCCCGGTTGAAATAGAAGGTGATGGGCGTCAGTACCAGAGAATAGGCAATTCTGGGAAGATAGTGGTACACCAGCGCATACACCGGGTATTCGTAGTCATAGAGGACATAATAGAAAATCCATTGAAGGGTGACGATCAGCAGCAGCGCCAGGGTGTTCACCAGAAACGAGGTGAACAGGTTGGTGCGCAGCAGATTGGCGGAAAGGGCGCTGATCAGGTAACAGGCAACGCCCAGCATGATTCCGTGGAAGCCCAGCGCGGCGCCAATGCCGAAGTCGATGAGCAGGCCGCCGAAAATACCGAAAGCCATGGCTGGGACTTCCGTCTCAAACATGGCGATGGCCAGTGCGGCCGGGATGATGAGGATGGGACGTGCGCCGAACAGAGGCGGCAGCAGTCCCGGTGTCTGCTGGAGCATATAGAGAATCAGCAGCTCCAGCCCATAGGCAAAGTATCGGATAAAGCGGTATCGGTTTTCCATTTATTCGCCCTCCGGAGAAGGACTGGGGCTGGCGCTGGGAGAGGGAGAAGGCGTGGGGTCAGCATCTTCTTTCTCGCTGTTCTCACCATCCTCTTTGTTCTGCTCGGTGATGGCGATTTCGCCTTTGCCCTCAAAGTCGGTGATGACGAACACGTCCCGCACGTTTTTCACGTCCACAAAGGGCTCTACCACTGCATACTGGGAAACGCTGTTGTCCTCATAGGCCAGCTCCTTCACCGTGCCGATAAGCAGGTCTTTGGGATACATGCCGGACAGGCCGGTAGTGGTGATGATATCGCCGGGTTCAATGGTGTTTTCAGAGGTGAGATAGGCCAGCTTGATGACGCCCTGATCCGCCAGCTTGATGTCGCAGCCGGTCACGCCGGTGTCCCGGGTTTCCTTGGCAATGGCGCCGATTTTGGTGTTGGGGGAAAACAGGGTGGTCACCTGGCTGGAAGTGGCGTAGACTTCGGACACCCAGCCTACCACGCCGTCACCGGTGATGACCGGGTCGTTTTTGGAAACGCCGTTGAGGGAGCCCTGGTCAATGGAAAAGCTGTAGAACACATCATTGGGGTCCCGGCCAATGACAGTGGCGGGGAGCATCTGATAGTCCTTGTTGGCTTTCTTCAATTCCAGTACCGTCTCGTACTGTTCGTTTTTCTGTTTGACTTCATAGTAGTCCACCAGCTGTTCCCGCAGCTTCCGGACTTCTTCTTTCAGTGCGTCGTTTTCCGCCTGCAGCTCATCGGCGGAGCGGGTGACTTCATCGGCAAACACCGCGGCGTTGGTGGTGATGCCGGTGCTGATTTTCTGCATGGGAGAGGACAAAAAGCCCAGCAGGTTGGCGGTCATGGAGCTGCCCACACTGTTGGTGTACAGCAGCAGCCCCAGCAGTACAAACACCGAAGCCAGCATGATTTTAAAGCCTCTGGTGTGGAAAAAATCTTTCAATGAAAACGCCTCCTAAACAGGCGGGAGCAAACCGCCGGAAATAGAAAGAGGGACTGGCGTTCTTTTCCCCGGGAAAGCAGTGCGCCTGCTACTGGGAAAAGAGCGGCAGCCCCTGCCGTACAGGATTCGGTTGGAACCGCTTCAAAAAGAATCAGCGGCGGTTGTTCTTATAGTATTCCCGGGGCATGACGATTTCCAGGCGCTTGCCGGTACCGTCAACCACACAGTCCAGCGGACGCTCTGCCACATGGACAGGCATACCGGTTTCCTGTGCCACCAGCAGGTCCAGACCGCGGAGCAGTGCGCCGCCGCCGGTGAGCATGATGCCGTGATCGATCACGTCTGCGGAAAGCTCCGGGGGAGTCTTTTCCAGGGTGCTCTTGATGGCTTCCACAATGGTGACCAGCGGATCAGCCAGTGCATCGCGGACTTCGTCGGCGTGAATGGTCACGTTCTTGGGCAGGCCATCCACCAGGTTGCGGCCCTTGATGTCCATGGTGACATTTTCCATTTCCTCGGTGGGATAGGCGGAGCCGATCTTGATCTTGATATCCTCAGCGGTGCGCTCACCGATGAGCAGGTTGTACTTCTTCTTCACATAGGAGATAATGGCCTCGTCAAACTTGTCGCCTGCCACACGGACGGAGCAGGAGGTGACAATGTCGCCCAGAGAGATGATGGCCACTTCAGCGGTACCGCCGCCGATATCCACCACCATGCTGCCGGTAGGCTCTGCCACAGGCAGACCTGCGCCGATGGCAGCGGCCATGGGCTCTTCGATCAGTTCCACTTCCTTGGCGCCAGCCTGACGGGCAGCGTCTTCCACAGCGCGGCGCTCCACCTCGGTGACGCCGGAGGGGATGCAGACCACCACGCGGGGACGGCTGAAGGAGTTGGATTTGATGGCCTTGCGGATAAAGTGCTTGAGCATGGTTGCCGTCACGTCAAAGTCGGCAATGACGCCGTCCTTCAGAGGACGAACCGCCACAATGGAGCCGGGGGTGCGGCCGATCATTTCCTTAGCCTGTGTGCCAACAGCCAGAACCTCTTCGGAGCGGATGTCCACGGCCACAACGGAAGGCTCGCGCATGACGATGCCCTTACCCTTCATGAACACCAGCGTATTGGCAGTACCCAGGTCGATTCCGATATCCTTAGAAAACATGTAAAAATTCCCCTTTCCTTCTTCATCCCGCAACGGATGTGCAGCTTGTATGACAGTGGTAAAAATTTCATAAACTTCATGGAAAAACCGGCTCTTTCCGCCGCTTGCAGACAGCAGGAAAAAACAGCACGGCACTGCCTTTTATTATACCCCTTTTGCGGATTTTTCTCAACAGAAAACTGGGCGGGAAATGGCGGTTTCTGTAAATTTTATGAGATTTGACAGCCACGGGAAATCCCGGACGGAATTTCTGGACAGACTGTCTTTAAAAGGCATCATTTTTGTATCAAATACATGAAGAAATCTTGAATAAACCGTCATTTTACCCTCGATATACGAGGGGAAACCGGGGTTCAAATGACCATGCCGCCGTTGACGCCCAGCACCTGTCCGGTAATAAAGGCGGAGTCCTCCGATGTCAGGAACCATGCGGCTTTCGCCACGTCTGCCGGATCGCCCAGCAGTTCCAGCGGGGTTTCCTCTTTCAGAGCTTCCAGCGTTTCCGGGGTCAGGTTTCCGTTCATCTCCGTCTGGATGACTCCCGGGGCAATGCAGTTGACCCGGATTCCCGAGGGGCCCACTTCCTTGGCAAGCGCCCGGGTCAGGCCGATAACGGCGGCTTTCGCGGCGGAATAATGAACCTCACAGGAAGCGCCCACCTGTCCCCACATGGAGCTGATGTTGACGATCACGCCCCGGTGACGGCGGATCATGGCAGGCAGGGCCCGGCGGCAGCAGAGAAAAACGCCCTTCACGTCCACCCGGAACAGCTCGTCCCAGTCCTGGTCTGTCAGGTCGGTGAAGAGCTTCTGCTGGGCGATGCCCGCGTTATTGACAAGGGCTTCGATCTGGCCCAGCTCCCGTTCCGCCGTCCGGAACAGGGCTTCCACCTGTTCCGGGTCGCCTACGTCAGCGGGAATGGCCAGAGCCGTGCCGCCGTTTTTCCGGATTTCCGAAACCAGCCCTTCGGCAGCTTCCCGGCTGTTTCGGTAATTGACGGCGACGGCCCATCCTTTTTGGGCAAAGAGCCGGGCGGTTGCTGCGCCAATGCCCCGGGAGGCGCCGGTAATCAATACGGTTTTCATCACAATCGATCCTTTCGGGAAAAGTAACAGGGTTATATGGTGCGTTTCAGGCAGATGCAGGGATGGAAAAAGCCCCTTCCCGGAGGAATGGGGCTTTTCAGCCGGTTTCCCGGCAGAGCTTTGCAATCCAGCCCATGGTGTCGGTGCTGCGCAGGTGCCGAACCAGTCCAAAGGTTTCACACAGGGCGCAGAGCTTGTCGGCACAGGAGACCACCATGCTCTCCCGGTATCGGGGAAGCGCCCGCAGGGTCAGCGGCCACATGTGGGTCAAAATAATGTCCTGTTCCATGGGGGTCAGGGCATAGATCCGGGTGGCGTTGCGCCAGGCGGTTTTGGGATGGGTAAACCCGTGGAGCCCGGGATAAGGATTGGGCTTGTGCCAGTCATAGAGAAACAGATCGTGAAGCAGTCCGCCCCGGGCCGCCGCATAAAAATTCAGGCCGATGATCCGGCACAGCACATAGCTGAAAAAGGCCACCATCAGGCAGTGTTCCAGCGTGGTGACGTCTCCATGCTGGCGGAACTGCTGCATCATCCGAACGCTGGGGGTATCAATCAGGTCTTCGATACAAAACCGGAATCCCTGAATCCATCGTTCAACCATACAGCCGCCTCCTTCCTTTTGCACAATCATTCTTACCACTTATACTATACCAGAACCGGCGGGAAAAATACAGTGAACAAACTGAAAATTCCGGGGCCGGAAGGTCCTGTTTTTACCCAAAATTCCATCTTTTCAGTCTCTGTCAGACTGTGCTATAATAAGTTGTTATTACAAATTTTCAATTTCAGGAGGGACCGGACCATGAAAGAGCTCTGGACTTTGTTCCTTACCTTCTGCCGCATTGGCGGGCTGACTTTTGGCGGCGGCTACGCCATGCTTCCCATGCTGCAGAAGGAAGTGGTGGAGAAATACGGTTGGGCCACGGAAGAGGAACTGATGGACTATTACGCGGTGGGCCAGTGTACACCGGGTATTATCGCGGTCAATACCGCCACCTTTATCGGCTATAAACAGAAGGGGATTGCAGGGGCCATTTTTGCAACCGCCGGTGTGGTGTTCCCGTCGCTGGTGATTATCACCATCATCGCCGCATTCCTGTCCAATTTTCAGGACAACCCCTATGTCCAGCACGCCTTTGCAGGCATCCGGGTGGCGGTGTGTGTGCTGGTGACCGACACTGTGGTCAAGCTGGCGAAAAAGAGCGTGAAAGGCTGGATTGCCATCAGCCTGTTTTTGATTACTCTGGCTGTTATGGTGATCTTTAATCCCTCTCCCGTGTGGTTTGTGCTGGCCGGCGCAGTGCTGGGGATGCTTCTTGGAAAGGCGGGTGTATGGAAGAAATGATGACGCTGCTGCTTCTGTTTTATGAATTTTTCAAAGCCGGTCTGTTTGCCGTAGGCGGCGGATTGGCAACGCTTCCCTTCCTCTATGATATCGCGGCCCGGTATGACTGGCTGCCTATGGAGGCCATGCCGGACATGATCGCCGTTTCCGAGTCCACCCCTGGACCTCTGGGCATCAACATGGCTACCTATGCAGGCTATCATGCTTATGGCGTGCTGGGCGCCATTGTGGCCACCACCGGACTGGTGCTGCCCTCTCTGATTGTCATTATCATCGTGGCCAACTTCCTGAAAAAGTTCCAGACCAACCCGCTGGTACAGGACGGTTTTTCCGGCCTGCGGCCCATTGTGGCGGCGCTGATCGGTGCTGCCTGCTGGCAGGTCATGAAAATCACCCTGTTTACCTTTGACCTGTTTGAGGAGACGGGGAATTATCTGGACCTTTTTAACTGGAAGACCCTGTTCTTCTTCGTGCTGATTTATGTGCTGCTGAAAAAGTACAAAAAACACCCGGTGGTCTATATCGCCGGCGCCGCCGTGGCGGGAATCGTGTTTCAGATGTAATCGCTCTATGAAAAAGCCCTTCGGGAAAGGGCGGTGTTCATAAGACAGTAACAGACACCGCAGCTCTGCGGTGTCTGTTACTGTAGATTATCCCGTTATGTGGTAATATGGAACCGAACAGACCTGCAAATCGGAAGTTTATGAGGAGAGTAAAGGAAAATGAATAATTTTGACTATATCACATTGAGAGAAAGAGCTGAATTAAAAAGCTGTGCGGCGGAATGGTTCCATTGTAAATGGGGCGTTCCAACGGAAGCCTATCTGGAATGTATGGAGGCTTATCTGAAAAAAGAAACGGAGTACGGTTGGTATCTCTGCATGAACGGTGACAAAATTGTCGGCGGTATGGGCGTAATCGAAAATGACTTCCATGACAGGAAAGACCTTACCCCGAATGTCTGCGCAGTCTATACAGAAAAAGACTATCGCTGCAAAGGAATCGCAGGTCATCTGCTGAATATGGTCGTAGAGGATATGAAATCCAAAGGCATTACTCCTGTTTATTTGGTAACGGATCATACCGGATTCTATGAACGATACGGCTGGGAGTTTTTGTGCATGGTACAGGGCGATGGCGAACCCAATATGACCAGAATGTATATCCACCGATAAATTCCATTTTTTCAGGCAGCTGCTAAGGGCGCACTTCTATACGGGGTAACCCCGCATGTGCGCTCTGCAAGACTGAACACCCCGGACACCTGCGTTGAACGGTCCGGGGCGCTTTGCGTCGCTGCGTTCCGGACAAGGGGCTGCATCCCTCACACCGCTTGGCGGCTATCCTCTTAACGCAAAAGGCGTGACCACGAGAGTCACGCCTTTTGCATATTTTACTGTCTTACAAGCGCCCCGCTAAGCATCCGGAGGGCTTTGCTTTTTCAAAATCAAAGGGAAGTTTCTTTATTGACCGTTACAGTACAGACAGGGGGTATAGCCTCTTCCGCGGCACCCGCTGCATTCCTCCAGAACCCACTGGCTTCCCATATCCTCGCCGCCATAATAGGGTGGGTCTTCCAGGCGTTTGACCGTACCGCTTCCTCTGCACACTTTGCATTCTCTCTCTCCGCCCACACAATAGGGGCAGTCCTGATTCTGATTGGGAACAGGGTTTTCGTAAGCGCCATTGTCATACCATCCGGTTCCACCGGTGTTTCCGCCCCCGGGTGTCTGGCCGGAGGGCTGTTCTGTTTTTTTCTGGCAATTGGTGCACAAAATCCGGCCCTCTCCCTGACAGGCTGTGCACAGAAAACCGCCGTCCCCGTGACAATTTTTGCACTGGATCAAGCCGCTGCCGGTGCACACGCACGGTTCTTTGCCTGCTCCGCCGCAGTAGGCGCATTGTGCGGTTCCGCTGCCGCCGCACATCATGCATTTTCCGCGAATCAGCGTGTATTCATCGCCGAAAATTCCGGTACCGTTGCAGGAAATGCATTTTTTACCGCCTGCGCCGTCGCAGGCTCCGCAAATCCGGTACTGGCTGCCGTCACAGGTGGGGCAGATTCTCTGTCCCTCTCCGGAACACAGGTCACATTCGGTATATCCTATATGTCCGCATACCTCACAGTCCAGATATCCCTCGTCGTTACAGACAGAGCAGATGTCCGGTTCAGGAGTCTGTGTGGCGGAAGCCATGGGCTTCGGTTCATCATCCTTATCATCGTCTTCTGTATTTTGGCTTGAATAGACGGTACCTGTTGTGTCATAGGATTCCCGACTCGTGCTCGAACCGGATGTACATCCGACCGTGAAGAGTACCAGACAGAGAATGGTCAGAAATAGCGCTGCTTTTTTCATAAATATGTCCCTTTCCATTTTTTGTTGTGCCGCTGAAATTATAAGTGTGAAATTTGTTAATGTGAGCTTTTGCGTGATTGTTTCAAATTTCAACTGTTTTTATGATATCATGCGGTTTTTCGAATATCAACATAATTTTTTCGAAAATATTTAAATTTGCTTATTTGAAGAACATAGATTACAGAAAAATGATGAAATTGCAGCAGGGTGAATATTGGAAAGTTTATAGGTTGTTTTTTCACAATATAAAAAGAGCACCTGTGCAGATGTACAGATGCTCTTTGACAGATTTCAATAAATCGCTGCGCCGCTGAGCCAGGCAAACAGATAAACTCCCATCAGCGCCGCCATGGCGGCGGTCAGGCCTTTGTCCAGAGACGGCCGCTTTTCGGTGAGCAGCGCCGCAAACAGGAAAAAGGGGATGCCGCAGGAAAGGTATCGTCCGGCACTGAGCAGCCAGGACAGGGAGTAGTTGAGGACCAGATAGAAAAACCCGTACAGGGTGTACATGGAGGGCAGCTTTTTCCAGCACAGGGCCAGCAGTGCGGCAAAAATCACAAACAGCACCAGCTGGGGAATCCAGATGGCTGCCCGTGCGGAAAGATCCTCCCAGGCAAAGGCGTTTTCCCCCACATATTGCAGGGTCTGGCTGAACCAGGAAAATCCCTGATGCCAGTGCTGCTGATGGATGACAAACGCAAAGGGGTTTCCGTCCACCCAGTAGTTTAACAGCAGATAGACGCCGGTGCCCAAAAAGGGAAGACACAGAAAGGGCAGCTGCCGCAGTACCGGGAAAATCCGTTTTTTCAGTCCCCGGCCGTCGGCTTCCAGCACCTTCAGGCTTTCAAACAGTTCGATCATAGCCACCGCCGCCATCAATACCCCGTGCATCCGGGTCATTGCCGCCAGCATTCCCCAAACGCCCGCAGCCGCCCACCGGTGACGGCGGATGTACAGCAGGGAGGCCGATGTGGTCAGCAGGAACAGGCTTTCCGTCATCATGCCCCCAAAGAAAAAGGAGAAGGGGAACACGGACAGAAACACCACGGCCCGCTGGGCAGCCCGGCGGTTCAGCTCTTCCCGGGCGAGACGGTAGACAAACACACAGGCCCCGCTGCAACAGAGGAAGGACACCGTCAGCCCGGAGAAAAAGGCGTCGCCAATCAGCACGTTTACCGCCCGGGTCACCCACACATACAGGGGAAAGAATACCAGAAACAGGTGCTGGCCGTTCTCCGTATAGCCGGAATAGCCCCGTTCCACCAGTTGAACATAATGATAGCCGTCCCCCTGTAGCCAGGCATCCCGCAGGGAGGTGGTTTCCCCGTTTCCCGCCAGAAACAGCAGGATCAGCCCGCTGAGCAGCAGCAGCGCCACCCGAAAGGAAAGGGCGATGCAGAACAGCTTGACGTTTTCCCGGCGGCGGATGGCTTTTTCACCGGGAACCCCCAGCGGGCGGGAAGAAGATGGGGACGGATGAGACTGTAAAGCGAAAAAAGACTCTTCTATGGGAAGCCCCAGCCCGCAGGCCATGAGCCACCGCAGCAGCAGAAAACAGCCCAGCAGCGCCGCAGCCAGCGTTGCCAGGACATCAAACATCATGGGCGTCACCCCTTCTCAAAATGAATCTTGCCGGCTTTCGGCATGAATTCAGTATAGTATAGTAGTGTATCAAAGTTGTATCATATTTGCAGGAAGAGAGAAAAACGCAGTGATTTCTTCACACGCCTTTTCCCGTGGAACCAAAACCACCTGTACCACGCTCCGTTTCATCCAGCGTGTCCACTTCCGTTACCGGAAGCAGCAGCACCGGATGGAGCACCAGCTGGGCAATCCGTTCGCCGGGGGAAACGGTATAGGGTTCGCCGGAAAAATTGCACAGCCCTACCCGGATTTCTCCCCGGTAATCGCTGTCGATGACCCCCACGCCGTTGGAAAGGGCGATGCCGTGTTTGACGCCCAGGCTGCTGCGGGCGTAAATCATCCCGGCGGCGCCCTGGGGAATGGCGGCGGCCAGGCCGGTGGGAATCAGCTTCCGGCAGCCCGGCTCCAGGGTAATGGGTTCGGAAATGCAGGCGCTCAGGTCCAATCCTGCACTGCCCGGAGTGGCCCGTACCGGCAGCACCGCTTCCGGACGAACACGGCGCACCGGCAGCACGGCACCGTCAAAATCAGCGTATTTCATAGGGAATTCCTCCTGTCAAATGGGTTTTTCACAAGTCAAAAAAAGTCTCCACAGTGTTTTCAACATTTTCAACCGAGTTTTCAACACTGCTCCCAGCCCCGGTAATACAGCCCTCGGGTATAGCCGTCATGCGGTGTTTCTCCCTTTTGCCAGGCTCGGATGCAGGCTCCCGTTTCCACAGAGTTTTCCACGGTGAAACGGAAAACGACAAAATCCTGACCATGAATTTCCCGTTTCCGGTCGCTCAGGGTCAAAGGCACACTGTTGAGGACTTCCACATACCGATAGCCCGCAGTTCGGGTACACTGTACCGGGAATTGGGCATCTTTCCGGTCCCGCAGAAGGGGCGGTGTCTGACAGTTCATGCAGCCTTTGGGGGAGTTTGATGCAGGACAGTTCCGGCACAGCATCATGGGTAGGCGGCCGTATACCACCATTCCCCGGGGAATGTCGCCGCCCAGACCGGCGCACTGGCCCAGGGTCAGCTCAAAGGAAAGCTCCGCCGAGGCAAAGTCCAGCTCTTCCAGCCAGCGCAGGGAAGAGGTGTTGGTGACGTTCAGGGAGAAGCCTCCGTGAAGCTCCGCTCTCAGCTCTTTGGCCACAGCTACAGCGCCCAGATTTCCGCACCAGACCTTGGAAAAGCCCAAGGCCATCCGCTCTTGCAGCAGGGCGCGGACGGTGTTTTCCCCGCCGAAAAAGGCTCGGGGCAGTGCCAGTCCTACCGGGTAGCCCTCTTCCCGCAGGCGCAGCAGCTGGGTTGTGGGGGTGTGCAGGGGCAACCAGATAAGCTCACAGGCTTTTGCTTCCGGGCACACCTGCTCCGCGCCGGTGAAAAAGGCCCGCATGGCCGGTTCCCCTTTGGGCAGGTGGGGTGCTTCTTCCAGAGAGGGCATGGAGAAGGACGGAGGCGTTTTCCGGGAACGTTGAGTGAGCAGGTCTTCCAGCGCCTGACGGCGGAGACGGTTCAGCAGGGAAACAGGCACGGACAGCCCTTCTCCCAGAGAACAGCCGGCGGTTTTGCAGAAAAAGGGCGTGCCGCCGGTTTTTTGCAGCTGTGCCAGACACCGTTCCCGGTCCAGCGGACGGTTGACGGCGGGGTCCGGTATCACATCGCTGACAGCGTGGGCGCAGTGGCCCTCTTCATCTTGGACGGTGAGGGAAACCGGTTCCCCGGCCTGAATGGTCAGGAACAGGGAAACGGGAATCCGGCTGCGCTCTTCCCGGTACAGGCCGTGAAGCCGTGCAAAAACCGCAGAGGTGGCTCCGGTCACGTCCTCTTTGGTGCGGGTGCCGAACATTTCCACGCCCAGCCTTCCGTCAGGGTAACCGCTGGTAAAGCCGGAGCGGGAGAATACCGATTCCAGATCGGAGAGAAGCATGGGGTCCGGGAGAAGGCCGTCGGCGGACTGACGGCAGGCAGCGGTTGCGGCGGCCACATATTCGGGGCGCTTCATCCGCCCCTCAATTTTGGCGGAACAGACGCCGGCGCGGCGCAGCTCTTCCATGCGGGTAATCATGGACAAATCCCGCAGGCTCAGGTCGTGGTGCCGCCGGGTGCAGAAAAGGGCAGGCGGCAGGTCTGGGCGCACATGCCCCGGTTGCCGCTTCTTCCGCCCAGCATGGCGCTGAAATAGCACTGTCCGGAAACGGACATACACAGCGCGCCGTGGACAAAGGCTTCCAGCTCCACCGGGCAGCCGTCGGCGATTTCCCGCATTTCGGAGAGGGACAGTTCCCGGGCCAACACCACCCGCTCCATGCCCTGTTCATAGAGGAAACGGGCGCCTGCGGGGGTGTGAATGCTCATTTGGG
Source organism: uncultured bacterium (assembly GCA_905215105.1). Lineage (GTDB taxonomy): Bacteria > Bacillota > Clostridia > Oscillospirales > Acutalibacteraceae > Heritagella_A. The sequence continues at coordinate 18,465 of CAJMOI010000004.1, read as the reverse complement.
TGGAAGCGTGGACAGGCAGTTCCGGCGCGGCTTTCCGAATGAGCCGGAACAGCCCCGGGTCCTGTACCAGCAGGGCGTCCACCGGCAGAGAGCAGGCGAACTTGAGAAATTCCAGCACTGCGGGCAGTTCGTCGTCCCGCAGCAGGGTGTTGACGGTGAGATAGACTTTCACGCCCCGGCCATGACAGTATTCCACCGCCTGACGGAGCTGGTCATTGTCGAAATTTTTCGCAGAAGCCCGGGCGCTGAATGCGCTGCCCCCCAGATACACCGCGTCGGCTCCGGCGCGGACCGCCGCTTCCAGAGATTCCGGGGAACCGGCAGGGGAGAGGACTTCAACAGAGGTGGGAAGGGTCATGAAGGACTCCTTTCTGACAGAAGTTGGTGATTTTCCATTTGGTGTGATAAACGGAAAATTTGGGACGATAATAAGGCAGGGGCTGCCCGGAAGGGACAGTCCCTGTGGTTTTCGATGGATGGTATGGGGTTCCTTTTGGTGAATCCGCAATCAGGTCCCATTTTGGGAGTATGTAAAGTACAAGCGGGAATTCGCTTTCCTCGTTTTTCCCAGTGGTTACGGCTTTTCAAAAAAGCTCATGAATCCCTCCTGCTCCGGGGCCACCGTGGCCTTGAGGGGGTTGGAAAAGCTGCCTTTCTGGACGGAAGAAGGGGTGGGGCGCTGGATGGGTGCGGTTTCCGGCTCCTCCCGGGCTTCCCCGGGGATTGCGTTCAGAGCGGCTTCCAGTTCGGCGATGCGGCAGCGCAGGGCATCCGTTTCATCGGCCTGCGCCTGAAGGCCTTCCAGCTCATTGACCCGTGCCCGGAGGGCTTCCGTTTCGCCGGCCTGTACCTGAAGGCCTTCCAGCTCGCTGACCCGTGACCGGAGAGATTCCGCTTCAGCTGCCTGTGCCCGAAGGCTTTCCAGCTCCGCAGCCTGTGTGCGCAGAGCTTCGTTTTCCGCTGTCCGGGCCCGCAGAGCTTCCAGCTCTGTGGTCAGCTCCTGCTCCCGCTTGCGGGCGGCTTCCAGCTCTTCCACATAGTCCTTCACCTGTACGCGAAGGTGGTCGGCGTCTTCGTTGGCCTTATGGGCGCTGTCGCAGAAATTCAGCGCCGCAATCACCGCCGCCATGGCGGTGGAAGCCCGGTCGCTCTGGCGGGTAATATCCTCGATGGCCTTTTCTACTTCCTTTCCCACGGAAAGGACATAGTCTTCTGTATCGTCGGAAATGAGACTGCAAGGCATATTGCAGATGGTCAATTTGATTTTATTCTTGCTCATACAGGTCCAGCTCCTTTCTGCTGTGCTGTGTGATTCCTATTTATTTATTATACGTCAGATTTGACCAGGAAAAAAGGGGGAAAAGAAAAGATTTGAAGGAAAGGAGGGTGTACGGGGGAACAGGGCAGGGAAAAACGGGTGATTTTGACGAAAAGGCAGCGGGCGTTTTCAGCACAAAACAGAGAATTTGTTTAATTTGCACAATAAACTATCAAAAATTTCCCTGTTTCCAAAATGACCGAATTCCTTCGAAAAAGTACAGGATTTCGCATGAGAAAGCCAAAAAATGACGATTTTATGAAAATCTGCAAGTTGCCCTCTTCCCCCTTGTATCAGGGCGTTATTTGGTATATAATAACAATATCCCGGGATTTCACGGAGAGAGGGCTTTTCTGTGCCGCTGCCATGAATCGTGAGGGAGCTCCGCCGGAGAATCGGGGCTTCCGGCAGATCACAGAAAAATGTCCGGTTTCCGGAAATGTCCCGTTTATAGATTTTCAGTTTGGAGGCACGATCTTTATGAATTATACCCTCACTGTCCCGCAGATTGAATCCCTCATCAAGGAAAAGCTTTCCCACAACTTCGGTGTCAGCCCGGAAAATGCCACCGATGAGCAGTATTATAAAGCAGTCGCCCTGATTCTTCGGGACCTGATGGTCCGGGGCCGCAACGAGTGCAAGGAAAAGGCCGAGAAGACCGGCACCAAGAAGGTGTATTACCTCTGCATGGAGTTCCTGCTGGGCCGTTCCCTGCGGAACAACTTGTGCAACCTGCACCTGGAAGAGCCTTTCCGCAAGGCGCTGGCCAACATGGACATCAAGCTGGATGCTCTGTATGAGCAGGAGCCCGATGCCGGTCTGGGCAACGGCGGTCTGGGCCGTCTGGCTGCCTGCTTCATGGACGGCCTGGCTTCTCAGGGCTATTATGCCATGGGCTATTCCCTGCGGTATGAGTACGGCATCTTCCGCCAGAAGCTGGTGGACGGCTGGCAGACCGAGCTCCCCGATTTCTGGCTGCCCGGCGGCCGTGTGTGGATGCAGGAAGTCCCCGAGAAGTCCGTAGAGGTTCACTTCAACGGCCACATTGAGGAGTCCTGGAATAACCAGTACCACATTGTCAAGCATAAGGATTACACCAAGGTCACCGCTATCCCCTATGACCTGTATATCGCCGGCAACGACGGCAAGGGCATCAGCGTGCTGCGTATCTGGAAAGCCCAGACCGATGAGTTCGACATGAAGCTCTTCAACGGCGGCAACTATATGCGCGCCATGGAGCAGAACGCCATGGCCGAGGTCATCACCAAGGTGCTGTACCCCGAGGACAACCACATGGAGGGCAAAGGCCTGCGCCTGATGCAGCAGTACTTCCTGGTGTCCGCCACCATTCAGGATATTATCCGCCGTCATCTGTTCAGCAACCAGTCTCTGGATAACCTGCCGGAGCTGGCCGCCATCCACCTGAACGACACCCATCCCGTGCTGGCCATCCCAGAGATGATGCGCATTATGCTGGACGAGTGCGGTTATGGCTGGGACGATGCCTGGAACATCGTCACCCGCACCATCGCCTATACCAACCACACCGTCATGAGCGAAGCACTGGAGTGCTGGGGCGTGGATATGTTCAAGATGTATCTGCCCCGGATCTATCAGATCGTGGAGGAAATCAACCGCCGGTTCTGTGCTGAAATGCACGCCCGCGGCGTGGACGGCTATAAGGTGGGCCGTATGGCTCCCCTCAACGACGGCTATGTGAAGATGGCCAACCTGGCGGTCATCAGCAGCCACTCCGTCAACGGTGTTTCCCAGCTCCACAGCGATATTTTGAAGGATTCCGTTTTCAACGATTTCTATACCGAGATGCCCCACAAGTTCAAGAACGTCACCAACGGCATTGCACACCGCCGCTGGCTGAACCAGTCCAACCCCGAGCTGGCCGGACTGCTGGATGAACTGATTGGCACCGGTTATACTACCGATGCTGACGAGCTGGAAAAGCTGCTGAAGTATAAGGACGACGCAGCTGTGCTGGCTCGTATGCAGAAGATCAAGCACGACAACAAGGTGCGTTTGGCCGAATATGTGGCCAAAAACTGCGGCGTGAAGGTCAACCCGGACTCCATCTTTGACGTACAGGTCAAGCGGATGCACGAGTACAAGCGCCAGCACATGAACGCCCTGCACATTCTGGCCACTTATCAGTGGCTGCGGGAGAATCCCAATGCGGACTTTACGCCCCACACCTATTTCTTCGGCGCAAAGAGTGCTCCCGGCTACTATTTCGCCAAGCAGATGATCCGCATGATCTATGCCCTGTCCCAGGTCATCAACAATGACCCCAGAGTCAACGACAAGCTGAAAGTGGTCTTCATGGAGAACTACTGCGTATCCCTGGCCGAGCTGATGATTCCCGCCGCTGAAATCAGCGAGCAGATCTCTCTGGCCGGCACCGAGGCTTCCGGTACCTCCAACATGAAGTTCATGATTAACTCCGCCGTGACCATGGGTACGCTGGACGGCGCAAACGTGGAGATTCACGAGGCTGTGGGAGACGACAACATCTTCCTGTTTGGTCTGACCACCCCCGAAGTGAACACCCTGAAACAGAACGGCTATCATCCCTATGAGTATATGAACAACAACCCCGTCATCCGCCGCGCCATGGAGGAACTGCAGCGCGGATTCGGCGGTGTGGACTTCAAGGATATCTACAACTCCCTGTCCAAGGTTGACCCCTATATGGTGCTGGCTGACTTTGAGTCCTACTCTCAGGTGCAGCAGCGCGCCGCACGGGTGTACCGTGACCAGCGCCGCTGGAACCAGATGGGTCTGGTGAATACCGCCATGGCTGGCCGCTTTGCCGCAGACCGCGCCATCCGCGAGTATGCCGACAATATCTGGCACGCAAAGCCCATTCCCGAGAACGTCTCTCTGGACCCGGCCAAGAAAGCCGCCGCAAAGGTTTCCCTGATCGAGCGCCAGAGATAATTCCTCTATCATCCTGCAAGCGGGCGAAGGCTTCTTCAGCGAAAAAGCTGCCGAGGTTTCGCCCGCTTTTTTCTTCTTCAAAATCATTGTTCATACAAGTACGGCGTCAACGGGACGCAGTACCGTTGGAAAGAAAAGAATTTATCGTAAAGGAGCAGCACCATGTTTCATTCCAGAAACCCTCAATACCGTTCGCCGACCGGCGCTGTGGCCGCCGGCACCAATGTTCACTTCAAAATCAGCATGGACCGGGATCTGCGCTGTTCGGCCGCTGCGCTGCTGGTTTCCGACGTTTCCGGAAAAACAGAACGGTACGGCATGTTCTGGTGCGGCATGAACGGCGACCACGCGGAGTGGTGGGAGTGCGACTATACCCCCAAAACGGAAGGGCTTCGCTTCTACTGGTTTGAGGTGGACACCTGGCGCGGCCGGATCTCCCTGAACCGGACCTATGGCGGAGACGGTGTGCTGTATGGAAAAGACCGCTGGCAGCTGACGGTGTACGCCAAAGAGTACCAGACCCCGGACTGGCTGTCGGGCGGCATTATGTACCAGATTTTCCCCGACCGGTTTTTCCGTTCCCAGCAGAAAAAGGACAATGTGCCCGCTGACCGCCGGATGCACGAAACCTGGGAAGAGATTCCTCAGTGGTGGCCGGATGAGACAGGGGAGATTACCAACAAGGACTTTTTCGGCGGGGATTTGAAGGGAATCGAGGAGAAGCTGGACTATCTGGAATCGCTGGGCGTGACCTGCCTGTATCTGAACCCGATTTTCGAGTCCCATTCCAACCACCGGTATGACACCGCTGATTATTCCCGCATCGATCCTCTGCTGGGCACAGAGGAGGATTTCCGCAGCTTGTGTCAGGCGGCGGAAAAGCGGGGCATGAAGATTCTGCTGGACGGCGTGTTCAGCCACACGGGCAGCGACAGCATTTATTTCAACCGGGAGGGCCGATATCATTCCGAGGGCGCCTATAATTCCCGGAATTCGCCCTTCCACTCCTGGTATACCTTCCGCCACTGGCCCAACGACTACGAGTGCTGGTGGAATTTCGATACCCTGCCCAATGTAAACGAAACCAACGAGAACTATATGCGCTATATCAACGGCAAAAACGGTATCATCCGCAAATGGCTGCGGGCCGGCGCCGCAGGATGGCGGCTGGATGTGGCGGATGAGCTGCCCGACGAGTTTCTGGACGCTTTGACCGCCGCAGCCAAGGCCGAGAAGCCCGATGCGGTGGTGCTGGGGGAAGTGTGGGAGGATGCTTCCAACAAGTGCGCCTATGGCAGGCACCGCCGGTACCTGTTGGGCGGCCAGCTGGACAGCGTCATGAATTATCCTTTCCGGGACGCGATTCTGGGGTTCCTCACCGGCGCCAACCCGGCGGACATGATGGAGTGCATCATGAATATTCTGGAAAACTATCCGCCCCAGACCATCCACTGCCTGATGAACCACATCGGCACCCACGACACCGAGCGGGCGCTGACGGTGCTGGCGGGAGAACCTTCCGGAAACCGGGGACGGGAATGGCAGAGCCGCAGGAAGCTCTCTCCGGAGCAGCGTCAGCGGGGATTGAAGCTGCTTCGGCTGGCTTCCCTGCTCCAATATACCCTGCCCGGCGTGCCCTGTATCTATTACGGCGACGAAGCGGGCCTGGAGGGCTATCGCGATCCCTTTAACCGGGGCACCTATCCCTGGGGCAAAGAGGATCAGGAGCTGGTGGCGTGGTATCGGACTTTGGGAAAAATCCGGAAGAAGTGTCCGGCGCTGGCGGAAAGCGGCATGGTACCGTTCCTGGCCGAAAAAGACTGCTTTGCCTTTATGCGCATCGGCAAGGAACAGGCGGTGCTGGTGGCGGTGAACCGTGCCGCATCTCCCCAGACCATCCATGTGCCCTATGAGTGGAATCAGGTAAAGGCGCTGCTGGGCTCTGTACCGGAAAATGACCGGCTGCGTCTGGAACCCTATGGGTACAGTATGCTGCTGCTGGAGGCTTCCCCGGAGGAGGACGGAGAATGAACCGGTTCCTTTCCGTGCTGTTAAAAAAGCTCCCCGGATGGACCGGGGAGCCGATTGGAGAAGAGAATTTACAGGCGGCGCTGGCCGTGCTGGAAAGCAACCGCGCCGGTTATTATACCCATATTCAGGAAGAATGGCCCACGGAAGAAAACCTCCGGAAGGACATCACCGCCCTGCCGCCGGGGCGCAGCCTTTCGGACAAGACCTTTGTCCTTCTGTACCGGGAAGGGGTTCCCGCGGCGGTGGTGGATTACATTGAGGGCTATCCCGATGAAACCACCGGGTATGTGGGGCTGTTCCTGCTGGACCGTGGCCTGCACCGTCAGGGTGTGGGGACAACGCTGTTTTCTGCTTTGGAAGCCGCTGCTTTGGAAACGGGGAAAACCCGGCTGGAGCTGGGCTGTTATGAGACAAACGGCCCGGGCCTTTCCTTTTGGCAAAAACAGGGCTTCACGGAGCTTCGCCGCAAGCCCCGGACCGGGACCGGCGGCAAAACCCGAATGCTGCTGGCTATGGGAAAGTCGCTGGGGCGTTTCTGAAAACAAAGAAATGGAAGGATTTTCCACAAGCAACAGACAGATACAAGGCAAAAAACGCAGGAATCCTTTCCGGATTCCGAGTATTTTTAACGCAGTAGCTGGCGTTGATTGTCGGAGAAGACGATCATTTCGACTTTTCAGAAACGCCCTTAAATTACAGGCCGTAAACCGGCAGGCCGAAGGTCTTTTTCAGCTCTTCCGGCGGCAGCTTGAGTTGACGGTCTTCGGTGAGCAGGCCGTTGGTTTCCTGCATCACGTCGGTGAGCTGGGTGTAACAGAATCCGGCAAATTTTCCGCTGCGGATCAGGAACCGGTTCACCGGTTCCAGCCGGGCCATGAATTCCTGCTGATCCCGGACTTTTCCGTAATAGCCCCAGCTTTCCTCGTTTCCGTCGGCAAAGGCAATGCCGCCGTATTCCGTCATCATCACCGGCTGGCCCTGCCAACGGTTTCCGTCTGCATAGAGCATCCGGCCCTGTACCGTCTGGGACAGGGCCTTTTCCATATCCTCATATTTCCCTTCGGTGGTTTCAAAAAGGGCGTAATCGTGGACGGCGCAGATGTCCGTCTCGGTGACCTGTTCCCAGCCGTCGTTGGAGCTGACCAGACGGGTTCCGTCTACCGATTTGAGCAGCCAGTACAGCGCCCGACAGAAAGCCTGCTCCCGGCTTCCGTCCAGCACACCCCGGACGCCCCAGCTTTCGTTGACCGGTACCCACGCGATGATGCAGGGGTGGTTGTAGTCCCGGGCCACAAAGTCCATCAGTTCTCCGGCGCTCCGCTGCATGGCCGGGTCGGTAAATTCATAAGCGCTGGGCAGTTCGCCCCACACCAGAAGTCCCAGACGGTCGGCCCAGTAGTAATAGCGGGGATCCTCGATTTTCTGGTGCTTTCTCGCGCCGTTGAAGCCCATGGCTTTGGTCAGTTCAATATCCCGGCGAAGGGCGTCGCCGTCCGGCGGCGTCAACAGGGATTCCTTCCAGTAGCCCTGATCCAGCACCATCCGCAGATACAGGTCGTCCCCGTTGAGGAGGAACCGGCCTTTGTCCGCCCGGAATTCCCGCATTCCGAAATAGGTCAGCACCCGGCCGCCGCCCTCTGCACAGAGGGTCACGTCGATGAGATTGGGGTTGTCCGGTGACCAGAGAATCTCGTGACGGCACAAATCCCAATCCGGGAAGGCAAAACCTGCCTGTCCCCGTCCGTTTTTGCACAGGATTTTCTGTTCTCCCAGAAACAGCCCTTTTTCACGGTTTTCCAGGGTGACGGTGACGTAGCAGTCCTGAGGCTTGGTGAGGAATACTTCACAGCGGGCGGTGCGGTTTTTCAGATCCGGGGTCAGCTTTGTCCGGAGAATGGGGTTTTCGCCCGCGTATTCCAGCCACACGCTCTGCCAGATGCCGGTGGTGGGGGTGTACCAGCAGCCGAACCGTTTGCCAATCCAGGTCTGTTTGCCCCGGGGCTGTGCCGGGTCGGTCCGGTCAATGGCCTGTACGGTCAGGCAGTTTTCCCCATCCTGCACCAGCTCTGTGATATCCAGCGCAAAGGGCACATGACCACCGGTGTGTTCGCCTGCGGGCTGGTCATTGACCCACACCCGGGCCTGATAATCCACCGCGCCGAAATGGAGCAGCAGACGGCCGGTCAGGTCTTTTTGAGAAACGGAAAACGTCCGGCGATACCAGACTTCCTCGTGGTCGGCGGTTTCACCGATGCCGCTTTTTTCCGACTGATAGCAGAAGGGGACGGTGATTTCCCGGTCAAATACCGGCTGGTCAAAGGAAAACGCCCACACGCCGTCCAGACTTTCCCAGTGTTCCCGGATAAAGTCGGGTCGGGGGAAACGGCTGCGGCCGTCAATGGTGAAAACAGGGGAACAGGGTTCCATAACAAGCTCCTCTCTCCCGGAGAAAGCCGGGATTAAAACATAGATTTCGTTACTATCAGTATGATATCACAGAGAAAACCGGGAAACAACGGGAAAATCCTCTGATTTTCAGCGTTAAAAACCGTTGAAAAACACGAAAACGAGATTTAAAATAGGATTTGTATTTTAATAAGGTATCAAAAAGCGCCCTGCGGAAGCTGTTCCGCGGGGCGCTGACAATTGCTTTGAAAAAGAGGTTAATTGGGAATATACTTGCGGACACGGAAAATGGCGCCCAGCCCTTCACAGATCCGGCGGCATTCGGAGATTTCCGCCTGGGGCATGGTGTCCACGACGGTCATATAGACCTTGGGCACATACAGTCCGGCTTCTCCGGTAAACCGCAGAATGGCGGGGAAGGCTTCCAGACCGAAATCCGAGTGGCACAGTTCGTCGTATTTTTCCGCGTTGCAGGCGTTCAGGCTGACGGAAACCACGTCCAGCCGTCCGTCCAGTTCTCGTGCCGTGTGACGGCCGTTGATCAAATCGGAAAGTCCGTTGGTATTCAGCCGGATGTCAATGGGGCTGAACTTCTTCACTTCGTCGCACAGCCACAGAATATCGTCCAACCGGCAGGTAGGCTCGCCGTATCCGCAGAAAACCAGCTGGCGGTACTGACTCAAATCCCGCTTTTTGATGTCTTCCAGAATTTCCTCTTTGGAGGGTTCCCGCTCCAGCCACAGGTCGTCGGCGTAAATGCTTCCGGCGCTGTGGGTGCGCAGACAGAAGGCGCACCGGTTGGGACACCGGTTGGTCAGGTTCACATACAGATTGGAATGGTACTCATAGGTAATGGTCATGTTCTTCCCTCCATTGGTTCAAAGTGAAATTCCGAAAAGGGTACAGGCGTTTTCTTTTCCCCGGGCCAGTACCTCAGCAGCGGAAACCCCCTGAATTTCCCCAATCTTTGCCGCGGAATAGGGAATCATGGTGGAATCGCACCGCTTTCCCCGATAGGGAACCGGAGCCATGTACGGGGCATCGGTTTCATTCAAAAGACGGTCCGGCGGAACCACCGCGGCCACTTCCAAGGGATGACGGGCATTTTTAAAGGTAATCACACCGCCCAGACCGATATACATGCCCAGCGCCACCACTTCCTTTGCCATTTCGGCGCTGCCGGAAAAGCAGTGGAGCACGCCCCGGGGACGGTATTTCCGCAGCAGCTCCATGGTGTCCCCATGGGCTTCCCGGTCGTGGACAATCACCGGCAGGTTCAGCTTCTGTGCCAGCTTCAGCTGTTCCTCGAACACCTCTTTCTGAATTTCTCGGGGGCAATCGTCTTCGTAGTGGTAATCCAGGCCGATTTCGCCCACCGCTACCACTTTCGGGCGCTTCAGCAGTTCTTCCAGCTGTTCCAGCCAGTTTTCCGGACGGACCAGCGCATCCTCCGGGTGGATTCCGGCGGCTGCATAGCAGTATTCATACTGTTCCGCCAGCCGGATACAGTCCAGACTGTCCTCCAAAGTGGTTCCGGCATTGATGACGCCGCAAACGCCCTTCTGGGGAAGCTGGGCCAGCAGTTCGTCCCGGTCCTTTTCAAAAGCATGGGAATTGTAATGTGCATGAGTGTCAAAAATCAGGGAATCCAACAATAAGCCCTCCTCCGGGTGTCAATCTATCGGTTACCATTCGGCAATCAGCGGCCGGGTCTTGTACCACCACTGTTCGTTGTCCTCCACAAACCGGGTGAGCACCTTGTTTCCGTCCTCCGGCGGGCGGAAGGAGATAAACTCCAGTACTGGCCGGGTAAAGGCTTCCCGGGTCTGTTCACAGGGGTTTTCCAGAAACGCCCGGCAACGGTCCAGCACGCCTTCCGGCTTGTGTTCCAGCCGTTCCACGGTTTTCAGCAGGCTTTTTGCACAGGGGAACAGCACTTCCTGATCTTCCAGCAGAAGCCGCAGGGTGAAAAAGGCGATATCGCTGACAGTGCGGGCTTTCAGCAGAGGGTCTTCCTCGATAAAATTCCAGAAATACCCGGCGTTCAGGCTCAGCGCTGCATAGAAGGACAGCTGCTTTTCCTCCTTCTCCTGTTTCTGGAAGGTCTGCACCTTTTCCACCAGTTCCGGAATTTCCGGGTCGGTGGTCATCAGGCACCGGCTTTTCAGAAAAGAATTCCGGGTGGGCTCACTGCCGTGGTCAGCGGCGGCTGCCAGATAGCCTTTGGTCATGTACTTGATGTCAAAATAGCCGCCCTCATAATCGCAGTAACCGAAGATGACCTGAGCCAGCTGATTTTGCGCTTTCAGTTCTTCATACCGTTCATCGGTGACGATGACCATGGCGTCGATATCGGAATCCGGGCGCTCCAATCCTTTGGCCACGGAACCGCCGAAAATGACTGCGATTACCCCCGGCTCTTTGGAAAAATACGCTTTCAGGCTCTCAAGGGCCCGTTCATGATGGGGATACATCCATACAACTCCTTTTATGGAAAACGCCGCTCAGGTTTCCCTGAGCGGCAGGTTTTATTTAGTGGATATTGGAACCAGCGGGAATCTCGTCCACAAACAGCACCTTGACGCCGTCGGGGGTATCTGCCGCCAGAATCATGCCCTGACTCTCCACGCCGCACAGCTTGGCGGGTTTCAGGTTTGCCACCAGTACAATGTGGTGTCCGGTCAGGTCTTCCGGCTTGTACCACTGGGCAATGCCGCTGGCCACAATGCGCTCGCCTTCACCGTCGTTCAGGGTCAGCTTCAGCAGCTTCTTGGCGCGCTTGACAGGCTCACAGGCCAGCACTTCCGCCACTCGCAGCTCTACCTTGGCGAAGTCCTCAATGCCGATCATGGCAATGCCTTCGGGGGCGTCCTTCTTTTCGGCTTTTTCCGCCTTCTCGGCCTTGGGCTCTTCCTTCTGCTCCTTTTTCTCCATGGGGTTGGGAATCAGCTTGTTCAGCTCTTCGATTTCCTTGTTCACGTCGATGCGGGGGAACAGGGTCTCGCCCTTGTGAATCTCCACGCCCTCGGGCAGTACGCCCCATTTGCCGGCGCTCTCATAGGAAACGGCCTCGCCGGAAACGCCCAGCTGCTCCTGAATGCGGGGTGTGGTCTGGGGCATGAAGGGAGACAGAAGGATGGAGACAATGCGCAGACTTTCGCACAGGTTGTACATGACAGCTGCCAGACGGGCCTTCTTGGTCTCGTCCTTGCCCAGTGCCCAGGGCATGGTCTCGTCGATATATTTGTTGCTGCGGGCAATCAGCTTCCAGATTTCTGCCAGTGCGTTGGAGAACTGGTATTTGTCGATGGCCGCGTCACAGCGGTCCCGCAGGGTGGAAGCCATTTCGATCAGCTCGTTGTCCAGCGGGTCGGCTTCTCTTTCGGCAGGAATCACGCCGCCGAAGTACTTCTGCACCATGGCAGTGGTACGGGACAGCAGGTTGCCCAGATCGTTGGCAAGGTCGGAGTTAATGCGGGCAATCAGAGCCTCGTTGGTGAACAGGCCGTCGCTGCCGAAGGGGATTTCCCGGAGCAGGAAGTAGCGGATGGCGTCCACGCCGTAGCGCTCGCAGAGGATATAGGGGTCCACCACGTTGCCCTTGGACTTGCTCATCTTGGTGCCGTCGCCGAACAGGAGCCAGCCGTGGCCGTATACCTGCTTGGGCAAAGGCAGATCCAGCGCCATGAGGATGGCGGGCCAGATGATGGAGTGGAACCGGACGATCTCCTTGCCCACAAAGTGGACGTCAGCCGGCCAGTACTTGTTGTAATCGGACAGGTCATCGCTGCCGTAGCCCAGAGCGGTGATATAGTTGGGCAGAGCGTCCACCCACACATAGACCACATGCTTGGGGTCGAAGTCCACCGGCACGCCCCAGGTAAAGCTGGTGCGGGAAACACACAGGTCGCCCAGGCCCTGCTTGATGAAGTTAATCATCTCGTTTTTGCGGCTCTCCGGCTGGATGAACTCGGGGTGCTCTTCATACAGCTTCAAAATGCGGTCGCCGTATTTGGAAAGACGGAAGAAATAGGCCTCTTCCTCAGCCCATTTGACCTCACGGCCGCAGTCGGGGCATTTGCCGTCCTGCAGCTGGGTCTCGGTCCAGAAAGCCTCACAGTCGGTGCAGTACCAGCCCTCATACTTGCCCTTATAGATCTCCCCGCGGTCGTACAGCTCTTTGAAAATCTTCTGCACGCCCTTGACGTGATAGTCGTCGGTGGTGCGGATAAAACGGTCATTGCTGATATTCAGAAGTTTCCACAGATTCTGGAAAATGGAAACAATATGATCCACATACTCTTTGGGGGAGATGCCCTGCGCTTCGGCCTTCTGCTCGATTTTCAGGCCGTGCTCATCGGTGCCGGTGAGGAACATGACGTCGCACCCCTGCATTCGCTTATAACGGGCGATGGCGTCGCTGGCAACGGTGCAATAGCTGTGCCCGATGTGGGGGTTGCCGGACGGGTAATAGATGGGTGTGGTGATGTAAAACGTCTTTTTGTCCATGGATGTTCCCTCCAAGTTGATTTACAGGGCCGGCCTTCCCACAGGCCGAAACCCGGATATACCTTTCTATTATAGCATGTTCCGGGGGAAATGCAAACGAAAAAAGCAGGGGAAAGGCCGCACTGCCGAAGGTTTTGGGACAGGGGGGATTCTCACTTTCCCGGCATGGCATCTTCCGCCCGGCAGCTTTTGCGGATGTGTACCTGCTGGATATTTTCCTGAGAATGTAAATTTTAATTTTGTGGAGAGGCTTCGGGAATATTTGTAATATTTATGTAAAATATCAAATAACCATTTACAATTATATGAATTTTATATATCATAAACACAGATGGCCAAGCAATTGAAAAAACAGGTGGATTTATGTGAAGGCTGCAAAGATTTCGAACACACTGACCATTAAAAAAGTCAAACAGGCAAAAATCAATTGGTGCTGGTCGGCTTGCGCAAAAATGGCCAGCAAAGTCCCAATGGGTTTCTTACAGCTATTTTTTGGACGGGTATGGCGGACGGAGGTATGACCACACGGTCTATACCTATTTTGGATCCATTGATTAGGGAGGGCTTTAAAATGAAAAAGATAGTTGCAGGGCTGCTGAGTTGTTTGCTCCTGTGCATGAGCGGCTTTACGGCCCTGGCGGCGGCCTCCGATTCCCTGAAAGATTCCCCGGAATACGGTGAAATCCAAAAGACCTTTTCGGAAATTAGTCAAATAGAGGAGAACTGCAAGGAATCCTTTGGCAAGAGTGAGAACAATGTGGAGAAGTATCAGCGGTTATCCTTTGCGCCGGAATTGGCCTATACAGTATACGAGTGTTCCCTTCCTGCGGATGAAATTCAGGAATCCGGCGGTTTCTCTCAGTTGGAGGAGTACGGCTGGGAAGTGCCCGTTCGCAACGGGAACGGAGAGATTGTGGTTGTGGCTTCTGTGAAAAAGCTGGATGGAAAGTGGGAGCTTGTTTCGTATAGACAGGCGCAAGAGGAGGAGATACAGGCGATTTCCGGCGATGGGGTAGAAAAACAGCTGGAAAGGGAGCGTTCCTTGCAAAAAGAAGAGGTTTCTGCCAGAAAAACCGTTTTCCTGGACCGCTACGCCATAACCGTCGCCTGTTGGGAGACCTCTGCAGGGGACTATATCGTGCCTCTGAACACTTCGGCCATGGCTCCAAACATCACGGCTTCTACGGTGTATGCGGCGGATGAATTTATGGAATTGCTGCACGCCGACGGGAAAACTATAAGGTCAAATGAAAACGCTGGCGCTCTCGAAAACAAGGAAGCGCGGCTTTGGAATACGGGAACCGTGGTATTCTGCGCTGTCTTGGCAGGTTTGTTTTTCGCATTGGTCTTTGCGGCTTTTTGGAGAATCAAAAAGCGGAAGATGGGCTAAGTTCATTTTGTTTAGAAACCCCTTTCCCGAAACATAAAAAAACGGTACCGCTGTCCACAAAGGAACCAGCCGGTACCGTTTTCTCGATTTATTTTCTGAAAAGAGCAGGCTCAATCAAACAACGGGGTAGACAGATAGCGCTCGCCGGTATCCGGCAGCAGCGCCACGATGCACTTGCCCCGGTTTTCCGGCCGGCGGGCCGCTTCCACCGCCGCACACAGGGCTGCACCGGAAGTGATTCCGGCCAGAAATCCCTCGGTTTTAGCCAGAAGTCGGCAGTAATGATAGGGGTCCTCTGTCTGAACCGTCACCACCTGGTCACACACGTCGGGATTATAGTTTTTGGGCACAAAGTTGGCGCCAATGCCCATGAGCCCATGAGGGCCGGCCTTTCCCTGCGTCAACAGGGGAGAATCCGCCGGTTCCACGCCGATGACCTTCACGCCAGGCTTCTGCTCTTTCAGATAGCCGCCGGTACCGGAAAGGGTTCCGCCGGTGCCGATGCCCGCCACAAAAATGTCCACTTTTCCCTCGGTGTCCCGCCAGATTTCCGGGCCGGTGGTCCGGCGGTGTGCCATGGGATTGGCGGGGTTTTCAAACTGTCCCGCCAGAAATGCGCCGGGGGTTTCCCGGGCAATTTCTTCTGCTTTGTCCACTGCGCCCTGCATTCCCTTTTTGCCCTCTGTCAGCACCAGCTCCGCACCATATGCCGCCAGCAGCTTCCGCCGTTCCAGACTCATGGTTTCCGGCATGGTGAGAATCACCCGATAGCCGCGGGAGGCCGCCACGCTGGCAAGGCCGATTCCGGTGTTGCCGCTGGTGGGCTCCACAATGACGGAACCGGGATGGAGCAGCCCCCGTTCTTCCGCGTCCAGAATCATTTGCAGGCCCACCCGGTCCTTAACGCTGCCTGCCGGGTTAAAGGCTTCCAGCTTGGCCAGAATGGGGGTTTCCAGCCCACAGTCCGCGCTGAACCGTCCCAGCTCCAGCAGGGGGGTGTTGCCAATCAGTTCGGGAATGCTTTTGCAGATCATGTCCATGACTCCTTTCGTCCGGCAAAGCCGGATCCGGTTGTTTCAGGTGGTGCTGTTCTTTTCCTCCCGGAAAAAGCCGGAAATGACTTCCAGCGCCCGGGCGAAGACTTCTGCTTCCTCCTGAGAAAGCACGTCCAGCACGGCCTGTACCATTTTCCGGTGAAATTCCTCATGGAACCGGTTGGCCACCCAGCCCGATTCCGTTGCCGCCAGCCGGACAATCCGCTTGTCCCGTTCGTCACGGCGGCGCGTCAAATATCCCTTTCGCTCCAAAACCTTTACGGCGGCGGAAAGGGTTCCCGCCGTAATGCCCAGACGCCGTGCAATTTCGGCGCTGCTGTTCTCTCCTTCTCCCCGGGTCTCTGCTTCACAAACGGCCTCAATCACATGGACCTCCCGGGCAGACAGATTCTGAAATCCCCCGGAAGCAATGGCCGCGTCTTCCCGGCGGAGCACCTCGTGAAAGATCTCCACCAGAAACTGGTTCATGATTTTTTCCTGACCCATGATGTTCTCCTCTCAGCGGCTTTCCTCGTTTCGTCCCTGGCGAAACTCCCGGGGCGTACAGCCGCAGATACGCTTGAACTCCCGGTTGAACGTCCGCGGGTTTTCATACCCGCAGGCGGTGCAGATTTCCCGCACGTCTCCTTCTGTAGCCAGCAGAAGGCTCTGGGCCTGCTGTACCCGCAGGCGGTTTACATAGTCGCTGATGCTGGTGCACAGCTTGTCGCCGAACACCCGTGAAATCCGGTATTTGCTCACATTCAGTTTTTCCGCCAGAATGTCCAGAGACACCGGCTCCATATAGTGCTCGGAAATCCATCCGATGACCTGTGCCGTCAGGTCGGCGGGTGGGGTATCCGGTACCTGGTGCAGTTCCATCCGGGGCAGCACCCACGCCAGCAGCAGCTGTAAGTATGCCCGGGCTGCCTGCAAATTGTTGTCCCGGAAAAACACGTCCATCATGCCGTTGATGCAGTAGGGCACATCCCGATGAAGCTTGGAGGCCCGCACCACCGGATAGACCGGACAGCTGCGAATCAATACCCGGCGGAATTCTCCCGCCATTTCCACCGGACACAGAGCCAGCAGAATGTCGCTTTTTCCCTCGGTTTCATAACTGTGGATTCTGCCGGGAAAGACCACGGCACAATCTCCGGAGCGAAGCAGGCAGCGGGTGTCTCCATCCACCATCCAGGTTTCACCCCGCACCACATAAACAATTTCCACATCCGAATGAAGGTGGGGCGGAAACGTCAGGTCCTTTTTTTTCTGACAGGTAAACACGCCCTTTCGATTTTCGTACAGGGGCAGAATACCCTTTTCTTCCGTCTGCATGTCATGCCTTCTCCTTTCTGCAAAAAATGTCCACTTTCCCTGCTTTGATTATACCTCTTATTTCTGCCCAATGCAATGGAAAGGGAGAGGGAGAAGGAAATCAGCGGATGAAATTGGTGTTCTGGCGCTTTTCCCGCTCCGGAATGGGAACCCCGGCTGCCTTTCCGGCCTCAATACACTGGAGCAGCCAGGCCATATTCCGGGCCAGTGTCCGCATAGTCTGCAAGCCTTCCAGATCCTGCCGAACCTCTTCCGGCGTATTGCCGTGGACGGAATTCCAGTACTGAGAGGACACTACCGGCATGGAGGAAATGGTGAAGTACTTGTTCAGCCGGTCAAAGGCCGCGCTGGCGCCGCCTCTGCGGCAGCTGACCACTGCGGCGGCAGGCTTGCCCCAATACAGGCTGGATTTTCCGTAAAACACCCGGTCGAGGAAGGCGGTGCAGGCTCCCGCAGGGGCGGCATAGTGTACCGGTGCGCCCACAATCAGGCCGTCCGCTTCTTTCAGGGCCTGAACGCACTCATTGACCCGGTCCTCGTCAAACACACATTTTTTCTCCTGAAAACATCCGCCGCATCCGATACAGCTGCGAATGGGTTTGTTTCCCACCCAGAGCTCCTGAGTCTCAATGCCCAGACGGTTTAATTCCGCTGCCGCTTCCGCCAGCGCCGTGTGGGTGCATCCGTTCTGATGAGGGCTTCCGTTTACCAGCAATACTTTCATGGAGTTCCTTCCCTTCTGTCCCCGATAACAGGCGGGGCAATGGTATTTCCCTCATTATCCCACCTTTTTTCCCAATTGGCAACTGAAAACAATCGTGCTATGATAAAAGAACAGTCTGTCCTGTTTTCTCCGGCAGATTGTCAATCTGTCATGTTGGAGGGAATTCCATGAGCAAACTGGTAGCTGTTTACAGCCCTGTACTGCTGAAACAGGGCTTTTCCTATGAAAAAGAGCTGTTTTCCCGGGAGCTGGATGGGGAAATTACGCTATTGCCCCATAAGACCACCCCGCGGGAAGTGCTGTATAAAGCGCTGGCCGATGCGGACGGCCTGCTCACCGACTATCAGCAGATAGACGAGGAGCTGCTGCGCCATGCGCCCCGGCTGCGCAGTGTTTCCCTGTTGTCCACCGGCTACAATGTGGTGGATCTGAATGCCGCGAAAAAAGCCGGTGTAGCCGTTTGTCATGTCCGGGAATACTGCACCGGAGAAGTGGCCGACCACACCATGGCGCTGCTGCTGGCGCTGGAACGAAACCTGCGTCCCTATATGGAACAGGTGGAGCAGGGGATCTGGGAGTTTGACCGGGTGGCACACGCTCCGCGGCTGGCAGGGCAGACCCTGTGCCTGTTTGGGCTCGGCAAAATCAGCCGGGCCGTTGCCCTGCGGGCTCAGGCCTTCGGGTTTCAGGTGACGGCGGTTTCCCGTCATGCAACCCGGGAGGAAGCCGACCGGCCGAACATCCGGCTGGTGACCCGGGAGGA
>CAJMOI010000003.1 GCA_905215105.1 uncultured bacterium | reverse complement strand
AAGGATTCCTGCGTTTTTTGCCTTGTATCTGTCTGTTGCTTGCGAAAAATTCGTCCATTTCGTTGTTTTCAGAAACGCCCTGGACAACCTACTTTTTGATGACAGGAGCGTGATTGTATGAACCAGAAACTGAATTTGCAGCTGTTCGCGGTGCAGACCACCGGCGACCTTTCCGACGAGATGAAGACCTATTATGAGACCCGTCTCATCGATCTGGCGGAGCCGAGGCTGGTACACGACCAGTTCGGCGACAAATACCCCATTCCCCAGAACGGCGGCAAGGTCATTGAATTCCGAAAGTACAGCCCTCTGGCCAAGGCGCTGGAGCCCCTGACCGAAGGCGTGACCCCCGACGGCAACAGCCTGAACGTCACCGCCGTCACCGCCGAGGTGAAGCAGTACGGAGATTATATCCAGCTGTCCGACCTGCTGCAGCTGACCGCCATTGACAACAACGTGGTTCAGTGTACCAAGCTGCTGGGCGCACAGGCCGGCAGAACGTTGGACACCCTGACCCGGGAGGTGCTCAGCGGCGGCACCAATGTGATTTATGCCCCCAGGGTTTCCGCTGAAGGACAGGAAACCGAGGTGAAATCCCGCACCGAGCTGGACGGCACTGCCCGCCTGACTGTGGATCTGATTTTCCGGGCAGCCGCTACGCTGGAAGCCATGAACGCTGCGCCTATTGACGACAGCTATGTGGCCATTATCCACCCCTATGCCGCCTATGACCTGATGCGCTGCCCCGAATGGATGGACGCCCACAAGTATGCCAGCCCGGACAATATCTATGCCGGGGAAATCGGAAAAATCGGCAACGTGCGTTTCGTCAAGTCCACCGAGGCGAAAATCTGGAAGGGCGACGGCTGTCCCGAGGGGCTGGCGGTGTTTTCCACGCTGGTGCTGGGCGCCAGCGCCTATGGCGTGACGGAAGTCACCGGCGGCGGTTTGCAGCACATTGTGAAGCAGCTGGGCTATGGCGAAGACCCCCTGAACCAGCGCTCCTCCTGCGGCTGGAAAGCCACCCGCGCCGCCAAGCGTCTGGTGGAGGAATATATGGTGCGGATTGAGTCCTGTTCCGCTTATTCCGCAACGGCGGAAGCCAACTGAGAAAGGTGGGGGTTTCCATGGCAGAGAAGAAAAAGACTGTGAAAATCAAGCTGTTCAAGGATTACGGCGAATACCGTGACGACGTGTTTGTTGCTGTCAACGGGGAGAGCTATCTGATTCAGCGGGGCGTAGAGGTGGAAGTGCCCGACTATATCGCCGAGGTGCTGGGTCACTCTGCGGAGCAGGATGAAAAGACCCAGCAGCTGATGGCCCAGACCCAGGCCCGCTATGAACAGAAAATCGCGGCGCTGTAACGGGAGGGGTTGTCATGACGCTGGACGAAGCGCTGGCGGTGTGTGACCGGGCAAAACCCAACCAGTACAGCCGCAGCGAGAAAATCCGCTGGCTGTCCGACGCGGACGGGCTGGTGCAGCGGGAAATTCTGGACTATGTGGAGCCGGGAACCTTTTCCGGCTATGATGAGGAAACCCCGGGGGAGACGGTGCTGCTGGCGCCGGCTCCCTATGAGGGGCTGTATGAGGCCTATCTGTCGGCACAGATTGATTTCCACAACGGGGAATTCACCCGGTATCAGAACAGCGCCCAGCTGTATAATGCGGTGTTTTCCGCTTTTGCCGCCTGGTACCGGCGGGAGCAACTGCCGGTGCAGGGGAATTCGGTGGTTTTGTAGGGGCGGGTTAACAGCTGCCCCAAATGCCCCGCTGGAAAACGAAACGAGGTGTTTTCATGAGATTACCCCCTATTTCCCCCGTCTCCCGGGAACGGACGGTTCTTTCCCGGTTCGGGGGCTACTGCCATACCCGCACCTGTGGGGACGGCCAGTTTTTTGACATGAAGAATCTTTCGTCCCGGGAAGCTCCGCTGGTCCGGCCCCGGAAACAGCGGGGAAAGGTCCGGCAGTTTTCCCGTCCCAACGGCCTTTTTGGCCGGGACAAGCTGTGCTGGGTTGACGGGACGGACTTTTTTTACAACGGCTTCCGGGTGGGAACCGTTTCCGACACGGAAAAGCAGTTTGTGGGCATGGGCGCTTTTGTGCTCATCTGGCCGGACAAAAAGTATTACAACATCCAGACCGGCGAATTCGGTGATCTGGGCGCGTCCGTCACCACCGAGGGCTCGGTGAGCTTTACCCTCTCCCAAGCCGACGGAACCGCCTATGAGGGCTATACTGCCAGCGCCGAAGCCCCTGCTTCCCCGGAAAACGGCGCTCTCTGGCTGGACACCAGCCAGACACCCCACACCCTGAAGGAGTATTCCTCCGCCAGCCAGATGTGGGTGGAAATCGCCGTCACCTTTGTGAAGCTGACCTTTGCCAATCTGGGCAAGCTGTTCCGCCAGTACGACGGCGTGACCGTTTCCGGCTGCACTGCGCCGGGGGAAAGCCTCAACGGGAAAACCATCATCCAGAGCCGGGGGGACGACTGGATCGTCATTCCCGGGATTCTGGACACGGCCTTTGACCAAATGGAGCCGGTGACTGTCAGCCGGGAGATTCCCGACATGGACTTTCTCACGGAGAGCGAAAACCGTATCTGGGGCTGTTCCTCCAAAAACCACGAAATTTACGCCTGTAAGCTGGGAGACCCCACCAACTGGAACTGCTTTGAGGGGATTTCCACTGACAGCTATGCCGCCACCATCGGCTCTGACGGGGATTTTACCGGGGCCTGTACCCATCTGGGAAACGTGCTGTTTTTCAAAGAGGACAGCATCCACAAGGTGTGGGGCAGCCGCCCCGCTGATTTTCAGATTGCCAACAGCCCGGTGCGCGGCGTGAAAAAGGGCAGCGAGGGCTCTCTGGTCATTGTCAACGAAACCCTCTATTACCACAGCCGGAACGGGGTTTGCGCCTATGACGGAAGTCTTCCCGTATCCGTTTCTGCGCCGCTGGGCAGTATCACGCTGGAAAACGCCCGGGCGGGCACTGTGGGAGACTGCTATTATCTTTCCGCACGGGAGCCGGACGGGACGGCGGTGCTGCTGGTCTATGACGAGGGCTGCGGCCTGTGGCACCGGGAGGACAATATGGCGGTGCGGTGGTTTGCCCGGGTAGGGGGCGAGCTGTATTTTGTGGCGGAGGACAACGGCCTGTATGCAGTCAACGGCTCCACCGCCCTGTATGAGGGCGACGAGGGGGCTCTGGGCGAAAAAGAGGGCCCGATGGCGTGGTTCTGTGAGACCGGCGATCTGGGCGGCGGGCCGTTCCAGTATCTGTCCGGGCTCCAGCTGTGTTTTCAGCTGGAAGCAGGCAGCCGGGTGGCGGTCAAGCTCTGCTGTGACGGCGGCCCGTGGGAACCGGTTGCGGAATGTACAGCGGCGGAAAAGCGGGTGGTAACGTTGCCCATTGTGCCCCGGCGGTGCGTGTTTCTCCGGCTGCGGCTGGAAGGGCAGGGGGACATGGTGCTGTATTCCGTCACCCGCACCACCGAGACGGGGACGGAGCTTCCGGTGAAAGGAGGCTGACGGTATGACGGGACTTTCCTTTTCCCTTCCCGGGCTGGAACAGGTCTCGGACCCGCGGCAGCTGAGAGCCTGTCTGCTGCGGCTGTCGGAAGAGCTGCGCTATGCCCTTTCCCATATCAGCGGGGAAAATTTCAGTGAGGAGACCCGCCGCCGTCTTTCTCAAATGGAGACGGACGCCCGTACTGCCGGAGAGCTGGCCCAGCAGAACGGCGATCAGGCCCGGCAGGAGTTCCGGCGGGTGTATGAGGAGCTGGTACAGTCGGCGGAAGAGCTGTCCAGCCGGTTCACCGTCTTATTGCAGGAGCAGGAATCCGGGATTCTGGCACAGGTGACGGAGGACTTTACCGCAAAAAGTGAGACGGCCGAGCTGGAAGAGACCTTCCGCACGGAATTGGAACAGACCAGCCGGAAAATTGAGCTGCGGTTTTCCGAGGCCGCAGACCTGACCCAGCAGGTGGCGGGAGAGCTGGAAGACTATCAGAACCGGGTGGACACCTATATTCAATTTACCGCCGACGGCATCACACTGGGGGAGCGGGACAGCCCCTTTACGGCGGTGCTGGGCCGGGAAAAGCTGTCTTTTTTGCAGAACGGCGCGGAAATTGCCTATCTGTCCAATAACCGGCTGTTTATCACCAGCGCTGAGGTGCTGGACCGGCTGACAGTGGGCAATACCGGCAGCGGATTTTTCGATTGGGTGCCCCGGGGCAGCGGAAATCTGGGCATGAAGTGGCGGGGCGTGTCATAAAGCTGCCAAAATAAAGGCAGGGCGTTTCCTCTTTTGGGGAAACGCCCTGTTTTCAGGTGGAAATAGCCGGGAAAAGGGGATATAATGGGTGTCAAAAGAATTCGCAAAGGAGACGGTTGTATGAAACTTCGCCCCTATACCCCGGAGGATCTGCCCCGGGTGCTGGCACTTTTTCGGAATACAGTCCACACCGTGTGTGTAAAGGACTACACCCCGGAACAGCTGGAAGCCTGGGCGCCGGAAACCCTTGATGAAACCCGGTGGCAGGAGACGCTGTGCGCCCATTATTCCCTGATTGCAGAGGAAAACGGCCAGCTGCTGGGCTTTGCCGATCTGGAGGAGCCGGACTATTTCGACCGGCTGTATGTGGCCGCCCAGTGCCAGCATCAGGGCGTCGGCGCACAATTGGCAGAAGCCATGGAAACCCGTGCCCGGGAGCTGGGCACCTGTGTGCTGAAAGTGCACGCTTCCAAGACGGCCCGGCCCTTTTTTGAGAGCCAGGGCTATCGGGTGGTATTGGAACAGACTGTGGAGCGGTACGGCGTCACCCTGACAAACTTCGCCATGGAAAAAAGCCTGTAAAGGGAGCAATTCGGTTTTTTTAGAAAAAGTATCTCTTAATTTACAAAGTATTCTTGAAATCTTAGAAAAAACTGGTTATAATAATAAAAAATGCCCGTTTCTTCTGCCCCTGACAGACCACGGGCCGGGAGGCTATAGCTTATGGAAAACCGGATTTATAAAGTCATGTCCAAGAACAGCAATGTTCCGCTGAAAATTGCCCACGGCCACTTTGCCACCAATCACTCTCACGTCAATTATTATATCGATATGACCACCCTGAAAACCCGCCAGAGCGAAGCCGAGGCTGCCGCAAAGGCGCTGGTTCCTCATTATATCGCCAACACCGTGGTGGACACCATCCTCTGTCTGGACGGCACCCAGATTATCGGCGCGTATCTGGCGCAGGAGCTGAACCGTTCCGGCTTTATGTCCATCAACGCCCATCAGACCATCTATGTCATTACCCCTGAGTATGACGCCAACGGTCAGATGATTTTCCGGGACAACATCCAGCCCATGGTCCGGGGAAAGCATGTGCTGATCCTCATGGCCTCTGTCACCACCGGTATTACCGTCCGCAAGAGCGCCGAGTGTATCCAGTACTATGGCGGCATCACCGCCGGTGTTTCCTCTATTTTCAGCGCTGTGGATGAAGTGGAAGGCATGAAGGTCAACTCCATTTTCAACAGCGAGGATGTGCCCGGCTACGAAACCTATTCCAGCCATGAGTGCCCCATGTGCAAACAGGGAGAGAAAGTGGATGCACTGGTCAACAGTTATGGGTACTCCATGCTGTAATCGGGAAACTACTCTGCGTCGAAAGCCCGATTCCCGTAACAGGGAAACGGGCTTTTGATGCGTTTGGGAAAGTGTGGAAGGCCCGTTGCCTATACAAACAGAAAACCCGTTCCCCGGGCAGGGGAACGGGTTCTTTGTTTGTCTGAGAACTCAGTAGGAGATCTTCACCGTCTTGATCTCGAAGGGACGCAGGCTCAGAGCCACCTTGTCCGATGCGGGCAGGGTCTCTTCGGTCTCTTCCAGCATGTTGGTCAGCTCCACAGCCGTGGGGGTGAAGCCCAGCTTCAGGTCGGTGTGGGTATAGCTGCCCTCTGCCTCATAGACACGGGCGATGAAGGCACGGCCGCCGTCCTCACAGGGCTTCAGCGTTTCGATAATCACGTTGGAAGCGCTGCTGCTGATGAGGGAAGGAAGCTCTCTTGCGCCGGCGAATACCAGCGGCTTATAGTTGAATGCATAGGCCGGCTCGGCAACGCTGTCCACGGAGAAACCGCAGTTATGGGGCAGGAAGGCGTATTCGCAGTAGTGCTCGCCCTTGTCGCCGTTGAAGTCCGGACGCAGGCCGCCCTTGTGCAGGGACAGGCGCAGCTGGCCGCCGAACACGGAAATGCCGTACTTGCAGTCGTTGAGAATGGACACGCCATAGCGGGTCTCGGAAAGGTCGGTGTATTTGTGGTTCAGTACCTCGAACTTGGCCTTATCCACGGAGTTGTTCCGGGTGGTGGGGCGCTTGAGGTAACCGAACTGGATTTCCTGACGGACAAAGTCGCTGAATACGCTGGTGTCGAAAGCGGTCTTCAGGAAACGGTGGTCATCCTGCCAGTCCATCAGCGTCTCGAACCGCACCATGGGGGAAGCGGCGGAGAAGATCATGTCCTGAGTCAGGGTGGACTTTTCGGTCAGCTGATAGCGATTGCGGATGCGCAGCTCTACCGGGCCGTCGGAAACCACTTCGGAGGACAGCAGCTTGGCGCAATCCTTAAACTTCAGCTCCAGGTCTGCGTCCACGTCCCAGTTGTCCCACTCTGCGGGCAGGTCTTCTGCCACCAGGAAGGTGTTGAAGGGATAGCCCTCGCCGGTCAGCTCACGGCCAGCGTCAGTATCATAGAAGGAGGACAGATAGCCGCGGTCATTGAGGGTCACCTTTGCAAAGGGAGTGGTCAGCTCTGCGCCGTTGCGGCAGAAAGCGGACTCGCCGCCCACTTCACCGGGCTCCAGCGTCAGCACAACGCTGCCATAGGCGGGCACTTCCACACCGGCAACAGCCAGCTTTTTCTCGCCCTTGAGGGTCTCCACGACCTGCTGGGCATAATCGCCCTGTACCCGCATTCCGGGCACATAGTCCAGATAGACGGTTTCCTTCCGGACAAAGGAAGTGGTATTCACTACAGTGAACTTATTTTCTTCTGCACGAACGAAAGCAGCTTCCTGAATCAGCTTATGAGAGGCATCCAGCAGGGCGCCTGTCTCTTCCAGAGACTCCTTGTGGGCTCTGGGAATACAGGTGCCGGGGAGGATGTCGTGGAACTGGTTGACCAGCAGGGTTTCCTGCAGATCGCGGTACCGGCTGTCGTTTGCCTCTGCGCCGGCTTCCACAGCGTTGCCCACCGTGAGGAATTCCAGGTCATGGAGAGCGATTTCTGCCAGACGGTTGTTCCGCTTGATGTTGTGCTGGTTGGTCAGGGTGCCGCGGTGCAGCTCCAGATACAGCTCGCCACTGAAGGTGTCCGGGTTGTGGACGTTGGCTTCCAGCTCCTGCATGAAGCGGCTGACGGTGGTGTGCTCGGTCTTGGGGCAGCCCTCCAGATCCTTGCAGCGCCGTGCCATTTCCACCATTTCATACTGGGGTCCGCCGCCGCCGTCACCGAAGCCATAGGAAATCAGCTTCCGGTCCGCCACATACTTCTGACGGATGGCGTCGGGGCTCTGGGTGCCGTATACATACTGATAGAAGTCCTTGGGAGCCGGCCAGACGTGAGTTTTGTTCAGGTGAGAGAACACGCTGGTGCCGTCCAGGCCCTTCCAGTAGAAGGTGTCATAGGGGAATTGGTTGGTGTCGTTCCAGGCCATCTTGGTGGTCAGGAAGTATTTCACGCCGCAGCCCTGCATGATCTGGGGAATAGCGGCGGAGTAACCGAAGGTATCCGGCAGCCAGAAGGCGTCGGAGGTAAAGCCGAAGTATTTCCGGGTGAACCGCTGGCCCCACAGGAACTGGCGCACCATGGATTCGCCGGAGGTGATGTTGCAGTCGCATTCCACCCAAACGCCGCCGTTGGGCTCATAGCGGCCCTCTGCCACCTTTTCCTGAATCCGCCGGAACAGCTCGGGATAGTGGCGGCGGATTACTTCGCCGTGGAAAGCGGAGCTCTGCACAAAGGTGTACTCGGGATACTGCTCCATCAGGTTCAGCTGGTTGGAATAGGTGCGGGCGCACTTCTTGATGGTTTCGCCCACATGCCACAGCCAGGCGGTGTCCATATGGGAGTGGCCGATGACGCCTACGGAAGGAGCGGTGGAGCTGTTGTGGCGTGCCAGGGCGGGCGCCATGATCTCCTGACCCTTTTCCAGTGCCGCATAGAATTCCTCACTGCTGACGCACTCGGGATCATAGTACAGCACTTCATGGAGAGCCAGCATCACGTTGATGAGCTCTGCCTTGCGGTAGCTGGTTTCATCCAGCACTTCCACCAGCTCGGTGAGGGTGCGGAGGTTGAAATAGAAATCGGCGATCTTGTCGTTCTTGACGCAGATTTCCATGGAGCTGAAGGGGAAGCGGAAGTCGCTGTGGTCCGCTTCTTCCAGGGGCATACAGCCCATCACATAGTGACCGGAATAGAATTCCAGATCAATGTTGATTTTCTGTCCGGCCTTGGGTTCTTTCACCAGCATATCGCAGTAGTGGTTGCCGTGGCCGGTCACAACGATTTTCGTGGCAAAGGTGCCGAAGGGTTTTCCGTCCACCCACAGCATGGCTTCATAGCCGCCGACTCTGGGCCGCAGGAACAGGGGCCGTCCTGCATACTCCTCGGGCACGGTATAGCTGGATTTAAACCAGCAGTAGGTGCTTTCTCCGCCCCAGATATCTCCGGGCTGGATGGGGGTAAACAGGCTGTCCTCCGGAATGGCGTACAGAGACTCGCTGGTCTGGTAAGCGGAAACCGGCAGGTCACAGACCTTTTCAAAAATTCGTCCGTCCAGGGTGTCTTCAAAGCGCTTCAGCTTTCGGATCATCCGCTGGATTTGCTTGTCATTCAGCATGGCTTTCCCTCTTTTCATAATAACAGATTTTAAGAGGACGCGGGGAGACAATCGTCCCCGTCCGTTTTCATATTTATACCATACAACAACTGCCCTTTGCCGTCAAGTATCCAAATTTGAGGTGATATCTACCATTATTTAGATTGCAGGAAACCTTTTTTGGAAAAATGGCCGGAGGATGGGATTTTTCCGTCATCCATTTCATGCCGGATGATCTGTGCTGTCAGGACAAAAAAGTTTTCAGGCAGGTTTGAAATTCCGGGCTGTTTGTAATTTTTGAACGGGAAGAAAGAACTGGTTTTGGCTCAAATTCCAGTTTTCATACGCTGACCCTTGTTTTTGCGCAAAGGAAGTGCTATGCTATCAACAGGAAGGACTTTTGCCCTTCTCCGTTTTACATGGCCAGCGCCTTGATCATCTCAATCAGGGTATGGACCATTTTTAAGATTTCCGTGGCAAGGACGACTTTTTCCAGGAGCACGTTCTTGCTGCGGTTCTTCTTTTTTCGGGCTATCTTTTGTGCATCTTCTTTCTGTTATAGCATTTATTTAAGTGTTGTTTATTGGTATAATAAAGATCGTGAAAAAGCTGCTTGTGAGCAGGTTCGGGGAAAGGGGAGTCTGTATGGCTATTTGCTACAAACTGGATATTTTGGAAGCCTTGAAAAGCAAGGGGCTTTCAACGTACAAATTGCGAAAAGAGAAACTCCTTTCAGAAGGAGTGATTCAATCTCTGCGCAGTCAAAAAATGATATCTCTGGAAAACGTGGGACAGCTTTGCTCTCTGCTGGACTGCCAGCCGGGGGACTTACTGGAATATGTCAGGGATGAAACAGAGCCGGAAAACCAGTAAGATAACTTTGACGGCGAAATCGTAAGTTTGATTCAAACGAGACACAGGGAAAGAAGGAATCGCGATGCCCAGAATGGATGTAACACAGATGCCCTTTGCCAAGCTGTATCCCCTGCTGGTGAATAAGGCCGTGAAAAAAGGCCGCACCCGGGAAGAGGTGGATCAGGTAACGGCCTGGCTCACCGGGTATACCCCAGAGGACCTTGCCCGGCTGGAACAGTCCGATACCAGCTACGGCGATTTTTTCCGCAATGCCCCTGCCATGAACCCCAACCGCACCCTGATTACCGGCAAGGTGTGCGGAATCCGGGTAGAGGAAATCGAAGACCCCCTCATGCGGGAAATCCGATATCTGGATAAGCTGGTGGATGAGCTGGCCGGAGGAAAGGCCATGGAGCGCATCCTGAGAAAGTGAAAAAATCCCCTGTTCCGCAGTAATTGGAAAATAGCGGAACAGGGGAGTTTTGTTTGATGAAGAAGGGGAGGAGACAGAGCGCATTACAGCCGGTCTTCCGGTTGCAGCGTCCAGCCGCAATCATTGTGGTAAATCATCTGCCGGGTCATGCCGCCGTCAATGCAGATGTTTTCCCCGGTAATAAAGCCCGCTTTGTCTGAGCAGAGATACAGCACCATGTTGGCGATGTCTAAGGGATTTCCCACCCGTCCGGCAGGGTGCTGTTGGGCGTCGGGGCCTTCATAAACGGTAAAATCGGTGTCAATCCAGCCGGGAGAAACGGAATTGACCCGCACTTTTCCCGCAAGGCTGACCGCCAGCCCATGGGTCAGGGCGGAAATTCCGCCCTTTGCGGCGGTGTAGCTTTCGGTCTGGGGCTGGCTCATCCGGTCCCGGGAAGAGGAAATGTTCACAATGGCCGCTCCGGGAGCAAAATAGGGCGTGAACAGCTTGGTCAGGTAAAAGGGCGCGGAAACCCCTACCCGCAGGGCGTAATTGAACTCCTCATAGGTGCAGGTATCAAGGCCCTTCATCAGCGGCAGAGCGTTGTTGATGAGATAGTCCACATGGCCGAAGTCCCCGATGACTTTCCGGGCGAAGTCCTCCAGAACTTTGGGGTCGGCCAGATCACCGGTGTAATAGCCGTTTTCCAGCAGGTCAATGACGCACACCTGTGCGCCGGCCCTGCGGAATTCTTCGGCAATGGTTTTTCCAATTCCCCTGGCGCCGCCGGTCACGACGGCGACTTTATTTTCAAACATCCGGGCGCCTCCTTAAATGGGAATTCCGTCACAGTGGTCGATTTCATGCTGAATGATCTGGGCGGTCCAGCCGGTGAAGGTTTTGAACCGGGGCTGGAACTGTTCATTCTGATATGCCACCTTAATGGACTTCCAGCGCTTTGTCTTGCGGGTGCCGGACAGGGACAGGCAGCCCTCTTCCGTCTCATAGGGGCCGGACTTTTTCACGATTTCCGGGTTGAACATGACCATGAGTTCGCCCTCGTTGTCAAAGGCAATGATGCGTTTGTTGACGCCGATCATATTGGCGGCCATGCCCACACAGCCCTCCCGGTGGGCTTCCAGTGTTTCCAGCAGGTCCCGGGCGGTGTCCAGATCACCGGGCCCGGCAGGCTCTGATTTCAGAGAGAGAAACAGCGGGTCTTTGCAGATGTCGCGGATCATAATAAGGATTCCTCCAAATTCAATAATTGAAGCTGCTGAGTTCGTAAAACTGATTTGTAAACGTACATGACCTTTTGCGAAAAGTCAAGGTAGCAGGAAAGCGACCGTCAAATTCATATGGCTGTGCCGAAAAAATCGTTGATAAGAGAGTGAAAGGAGTCATAGCTGCTGAATGATCCGATAAAATCTATGACCTCTCCACTTTCAGAATAGGTGCCGATATACCCTTGAAAACTTTCATCTTCTTGATTACAATTGAGGATCAAAAAATTCCCATTGGAATAGGAAATTCTGATGCAAAGCCCTTTGGGAGAATCATAAACATAATACTGCCCCAAAATCTCTGCTTTGGACAGCTGCTTTAAAAAGTCAGCGTTCTGATTCTCTTCCAATGTTGCCAAAACTGTTACATTGGAATTTTGAAACGGTGCAAGAGCAGAGGAATGGTCCGGAACCCATGAAAGAAAGGTCTTCTGGTCAGGATTATCATATTGAATTAGTTCTACACAAATGGTCTTATGGCTCAGGTCTTGATAGTCAAATTGATAAGGAGACGGGTCACAAGCGCTGCAAATCAGAATCAGCAACAGGAAAGCAATTGATAAGACTGCCTTTTTCATATTGACCCCTCCTGAATCAAAGGCCTTAAGTCGGTTGAAATTGCAATTTTATTGTATCATGGGGGTATGGATTCCGTCAATGAAGTGCCTGCGGCAGTGTATCGAGGAAAAATCATAAAAAAGAAAGCCTCAAACGCGGTTTACGCGTTGAGGCTTTTCGTCTGGTCGAGGTGACAGGATTCGAACCTGCGACATCCTGCTCCCAAAGCAGGCGCGCTACCAACTGCGCTACACCTCGATATTCTTTTGTTTTTGTATTTATGGTGTTGATTCGGCTTTTTCGTGCGCTCTGCTTTGGTCGCCCTCTTGCGGTACCCGCTTCCTTCTTCGCGAAATAGTCGCTCGAAGTCAGCGACCGCTGCGCCTGGCCCTGCTGCGCTGAATCCGCCACTGGCGGCGCTTGCAGGCCCAGCCCAAACCGGGCGGCTACCAATTGCGCTACACCTCGATATTCATTTGTTTTTGTATTTATGGTGTTAATTCGGCTTTTTCGTGCGCTCTGCTTTGGTCGCCCTCTTGCGGTGCCCGCTTCTTCCTGCTGGAAAACAGCTGCCTGAAAAACCATACCGTATCTCTGTTATTGTACGGAAATTTCCGGAAAAAGTCAAGCCCGTCTCTTAAAACCCAGGGGATTCAAAAAAATCCGAAAAATTTTGAAAAAAGGCTTGCATTTTCTTTTCAGATGTGTTATTATATCTAAGCCGTCAAGAACGACGGCAACTGAATAGTTGGTGTCGATGATAACGAGGGTCCACCTGTTCCCATCCCGAACACAGAAGTTAAGCTCGTTGATGTCGACAATACTTGGCTGGAGACGGCCCGGGACGATAGAAAGACGCCAACATGATTGAAACACCGCAGAAAATTCTGCGGTGTTTTCGTTTTTGTCATCAAAAATAACGGAGTGCTTTTCAAACACAAGACCGAAAAGCACTCCGTTTTTGATTTGTATTATGATTCAGGCTCCGTTTCCGGCTTCAACAGGGAAAACCGCAGGCAGAACGCCGTGTGCAGCCCTTCCGGCGGTTCTTTCAACAGCGTCACACTGCCGTCATGGGCTTCCACCAGCCGCTTGACAATGGACATTCCCAACCCATGGCCGCCGCCCGGCCCGCGGGAACAGTCTCCGGTGACAAAGGGGTCAAAAATCGTGTCCTGAATTTCCGGAGGAATGCCTGTGCCTTTGTCTCCCAGAATCAGCTCCACATGGTCGTCTTTCTCCGTCAGTCCGCAGAAAATTTCCGTTCCCCCGGGGTTGTACCGAAGGGAGTTGTTGACGATATTGTCCAGAATCCGGCGGAATGCGGACAAATCCAGCCGGCAAAAAACCGCGGTTTCCGGCAGCTCTGCTGTCAGGGAAAATCCCTTGTCCTCCAGCTCTTCATACCGTTCGCCGAAGTATTCCTTCAGGATTTCGCAGATGTCACAGCACCGGGCGTCCACGCCGAAATCCGGGCGGGAAATGGTGCTGTATTCCAGAAAGGCTTCTGTCAGTCCGGAAACTGCCGACGCTTTCTGGCTGATGAGTTCCGCATACCGGACAATTTCCTTCTGGGGAACAATGCCGTCACAGATGGCCCGGGCATATCCCTGAATCACTGTGATGGGGGTTTTCAAATCGTGGGAAATATCCATCAGCATCCGGCGCTTCTGTTCATCCAGCGCCTGTTTTTCCCGCTGACTCTCTTCCAGTTCCTCTGTCACCCGGTCAAAGGTCCGGGCAATCTCCACAAACTCCCGGGGACCCCGGTACTGCTGTAAATCCACCGGCTGGCCGCTGGGGGTTCCCAGCAGTGCGGCATTCAGCGGACGCAGATAGCGTTTCATTTCCCGGCTGATGAGAAAGCCAAACAGAGCCACCGTCAGCGGAAACAGGGGAATGATAAAATACCAGATCCGGTTCCAATTGTTCAGTTTATGAGCCTGATTTTTTATGGAGTACTGTGGAGAATAAAAGACAGCGGTACGGATTTCTCCCTCGTCGGTTGTAAACTCGTATTTCGCCACGTTGAACCGGGTGTGGGAATCCCGGTTGAATTCTCCCTCAATAAAGTGAAATTCGGTCTCTGTCAGGTCGGTTACTCCGGGAAACAGGGTTCCGCTGATAATCCGGTATTCCTTGTCCAGAACACAGTATTTGCCGATGACTTCCACTCCATTTTCATAATACCGCTGAGTAATCAGATAGGAGCTCCGATTTCCCTTCATTTTGGAAACCGTATAGAAAAGCCGGGATTTATAATCCCGAATGCATTTCAGCTCCACATCGGTAAAATGACTTTTTACATCTGGACTGCTGCTGTAGATGGGCGAATGGGTTTCGTCCAGAATCACAAACGCACAGTCTTTGAGGGACTGAATGGGAATCTGGCTGTATTCCTCGGCGCACAACTGATCCATATAGTTGAGAAAATCCCCGATCACCGGTTTTCTCAGAATTCGCTCCATCCATGTGGTCATGATACTGTAAATGACCGCCAGCAGCACCAGCACGGTGATGGAAAATAACGCCAGCCACCGCAGAAAAGTGAAAGTCAGGCTGCGATGCTGTTTATTTTTTTTCATTGCCATCAAATTTATACCCAATGCCCCGGATGGTCCGGATCAGTGCGGGGCGGCGGGGATCCTCCTCTATTTTTTCCCGAAGGTTGGAAATATGGACCATGATGGTGTTGTCGTCGCTGCGCAGGCCCTCTCCATTGAGACAGCTGTACAGCTGGGCTTTGGTAAAGACCCGTCCCGGAGATTTCATCAGTTTGAGCAGCAGCTTCAGCTCCGTGGAGGTCAGGGGCAGTGTTTCCCCGTTTTTGGAAACGGTCAGGTTTTCCAGATCCACCCACAGTCCACCGCCGGACAGCCAGCGTTCCGGCGCAGGTTCCCGGCTGGAATAAGCTCCCACCCGCCGCAGACTGGCCTGTACCTGTGCCACCAGGGCGCCGGGCTGAAAGGGCTTTGTCATATACACATCCGCGCCGGTTTCCAGTCCCCGGACCCGGTCCTCTTCCTTGCCTTTTGCGGAAAGGATAATCAGGGGAATGCCGCTGGTTTCCCGGATTTTCCGGGTCAGGGCAAAGCCGTCCATCCGGGGCATCATCACGTCCAGAATGGCCAGATCAATGGGGGTCTGTTCCATCACTTCCAGCGCTTTTTCCCCGTTTTCCGCCAAAAATACCTGATAGTCGCTGTTTTCCAGATACATCCGGATCAGGTCTGCAATATCAAAATCGTCCTCCGCAATGAGGATGTTTCCCTTCACAATCCGCGCCTCCTTTTTCACTCGTTCCCCAATATGGGATGACTTCATTATAACACGGATTTATGACCCGTTCCTTCCCGAATTCTTAAGAAATCTTAAGAATTTTACCATTCATCCGCCCTGTACCACTACCCGGCGTAGGGCACGGTTCATCATCCACAGGCCCAGCCCTACCAGAGCCGCCAGCCAGAACACCTGTAAGCCCACACTCCACGCAGCCGCCTGTCCGGAAAGTTCCCCGCTGTATACCCGGAGGGGCACATTCTGCATGGAGGCAAAGGGCAGCAGCTCCGCCGCCTGCCGCAGGCCGTCCGGGAAAAAGGGCAGGGGCAGCAGGGAGCCGGAGAGCAGTTCCGCCGCGGACGTAGCCGCCATCCGCACACCGGTGGGGGAGATGGTGTAAAACGTGATGATGTAGATCACCATGGTAAAGGCCACCACGACTCCCAGCGCCAGAAACAGGGAGAGGACAAACAGCAGACCGGCCCCTATGTCCGGCGGCAGGGTCAGCCCATAGGGAGCAGGCAGCAGAAAGGCAAATACCAGCACCGGCACACACCGCAGAGCTGCCCGGGCCATCCGGTTGGCGGAGGCTTTCAGGAACCACTGGCCGTAAAGCCCCATGGGGCGGCACAGCTCATAGGCGATGTTTCCCGTGGAAATGGCCTCGAAAATATCGTTTTCAAAGGCCCACGAATTGAGCATGGACAGAAACGCCTGCTGTAACCAGATGTAGGAGGCCAGCTCCGAAAACCCCATGGGGAAGCTGTCCGGGTCGCTTCGGTAAAAGGCCGCAAACAGAAGCAGCAGCATTCCGCCCCAGAAAAACTGGGTGACCATGCCTGCCAGCGCGGCCGCCCGGTATTGCAGGGCGTTGAGAAAGCGGATTCGGAAAAAGGACAGATATTTTTTCACGACTTCGCCCCCTTATACCTGATACTCCCGGTACAGGGACACCACCAGCTCCTCCGGGTCGGGGCCTTTGACGGAAATATCGGTGATAGTCAGGGCGCCGGTCAGCTGCGCAATTACCCGGGCGGTATCTTCCCGGGTGCCGTCGG
This sequence comes from uncultured bacterium, assembly GCA_905215105.1. Classification (GTDB taxonomy): domain Bacteria; phylum Bacillota; class Clostridia; order Oscillospirales; family Acutalibacteraceae; genus Heritagella_A. The sequence continues at coordinate 26,379 of CAJMOI010000003.1, read as the reverse complement.
TGGCCACGGTGAGCCGTCCCGGTTCCTGTTCCGTGATTTCCAGTCCGGAAAGGGAATCCGGTTCGCCGCCGCTGTAGGAGACCGTCACGCTGCCCCGTCCGTACTGCTGCCGCAGCTGCTCCAGTGTGCCGTCCAGCAGCAGCCGGCCTTTTCCAATCAGGAGAATCCGCTGGGCCAGCGCTTCGATATCCTGCATGTCGTGGGTGGTCAGAATGACCGTGACGCCCCGTTCCCGGTTGATGTCCCGGATAAAGTCCCGCACCGCCAGCTTGGAAACAGCGTCCAGACCGATGGTGGGTTCGTCCAGAAACAGCACCTTCGGGTCGTGGAGCAGGGAAGCCGCGATTTCACACCGCATCCGCTGTCCCAGAGACAGCTGACGGGCCGGGGTGCGCAGCAGGGCTTCCAGCTGTAACCGCTGGGTCAGTTCCGCCGCGTTTTTCCGGTACCGGCTTTCCGGCACCCGGTAAATATCCCGCAGCAGGTCGAAGGAATCCCCCACCGGGACATCCCACCACAGCTGGGAGCGCTGGCCGAACACCACGCCGATTTCCGCCACATGTTCCCGCCGCTGTTTCCAGGGGGTCCGGCCATTGATGAGACAGCTTCCGCTGTCGGGGGTCAGAATACCGCTCAAAATCTTCACAGTGGTGCTCTTTCCCGCGCCGTTTGGGCCGATATAGCCCACCACCTGTCCGTCCGGAATGGTAAAGGACACGTCGTCCAGCGCCTGAATGAAGGTCCGTTCCCGCTGAAACAGGGATTTCGCCGCCTGTTTCAGGCCGCTTTTCCGGCGGTTGACCACAAATCCCTTGGAAAGATGAGAAGCCTCGATCATGGAAAATCCCTCCTGATGCCGGGCAAAAAAATAGCAATACCCGAAAAAATTCCCGGCGGTTTTCACAAAAAAGCCGCGCGGGAACTTTATTATAGTGGGGGTTTGGCGGAAAGACAAGGCGAAAAAGCCGGTTTTCCGCGTTTTTTGTCACACGGCTCCGAGCGTTTTTCCGCAAAACCGGAAAAGCCCGTGGATTCAGCAGGGATTTTTCCGGAAAAGAAAAAACCATTTTTTAAAATACCGTATACTGAATACAGAAATCAATCAAAAACAGAAAATGTGGGAGGAGAGGGAAGAACATCATGAAACAGGAATCCCTTTGGGAAAAGGCAGCGGGCGGCGTGGGGATTTTGGCCGCCTATCTGCAAAAGACGCTGTTTTCCGACTTTTACGCCTTTGTGCGCTGGCTGCTCATCGCGCTGGTGTGCGGCTTTGTCATCGGCGGAGCGGGCGCAGTGTTTCACATTGCCATTGCCCGGGCAGAAGTGTTCCGGGCGGCACATCAGGGGCTGTATCTGCTGCTCCCGGCAGGCGGTCTGGTGATTGCATTCTTATACAAAAAAAGCGGCATGGAAGCAGACCCGGGCACGGATCTGGTGCTGTTTTCCGTCCGGTCGGAGGCGTCCGTTTCCTGGAAAACCGCGCCGCTGATTTTCGTTTCCACGGTCATCACCCATCTGTTGGGCGGTTCTGCCGGCCGGGAAGGCGCAGCCTTGCAGCTGGGCGGCAGTCTGGGACAGATTCTGGGGCGCGGCATGAAGCTGGATGTGAAAGATATGCACATCATCACCCTCTGCGGCATGAGCGCCGGGTTTTCCGCCCTGTTTGGAACCCCCATGACGGCGGCGGTGTTTGCCATGGAAGTGGTCAGCGTCGGGGTCATGTACTATGCGGCGCTGGTGCCCTGTGTGCTGGCGGCGGTCATCGCGTCACAGGTGTCCGCAGCCATGGGCAACCATCCCACCGCCTTTTCATTGGTGGCGTCAGCGGTGCCGGAACTTTCCCCGCTGGTGCTGGCACAGGTGACGGGATTGGCGGTGCTGTGTGCGCTGGTGAGCATGGCCGTGTGTCTGGTGTTCCACAAGGTTTCCCTGGCGTATCGGAAATATCTGCCCAACCTGTACCTGCGGGCGCTGTGCGGCGGCGCACTGGTAGCGGTGCTGTTTTTGCTGCCGGAGACAGGGGACTATCAGGGCGCGGGAGTGGATGTGATCCAGCGGGCCATTGACGGACAGGCGAAACCGGAAGCCTTCGCACTGAAACTGGTGATGACGGCGCTGACCCTTGGCGCCGGATTCAAAGGCGGCGAGATTGTGCCGTCGTTTTTCATCGGTGCTACCTTTGGCTGTACGGCAGCGGGGCTTCTGGGGCTCCCGCCGGAATTTGCTGCGGCGCTGGGACTGGTGTGCGTGTTCTGCGGCGTGACCAATGCGCCGCTGGCATCCTTTGTGCTGAGTCTGGAGCTGTTCGGCGGACAGGGCAGCCTGCTGTTTCTGCTGGCGGCGGCAGTGAGCTATATGCTTTCAGGCTATTACGGACTGTACAGCAAGCAGAAAATCCTGTATTCCAAAACCCGGCCGGTGTTTATCGACACCCAGACCAAATAAAAAAGCCCCGGCCCATTTCCCGCAAAAGGGGAAACTGCCGGGGAACGGCTCGGAGCATTATCGGGAAAGGCGGGTCAGCTTTTCCAGACGGGTTTCCAGTTCGCTGATCCGGCGGCTGACGGCGCAGCTTTCAGCGGACAGTTCCCTGTCCAGACAGAAAAGGACAATGGTGATGCCGATAGACAGCACCGGCAGCAGAATGACCGCTGCCCAGCAGATAAAAAACGCCGGGTAAGCATTGCTGCTCTGAAAATAGAAGGACTCCTGTGACAGGAGAATGCCCCCACACAGGAAACGCACACACAGACAACGGACACGACCGCGAAAAACCCTTTCAGCTTTTTCAAAGACGGAAACAGGGAAATGCCCCCTTACAAGTTCAGAAAGGAAGGAATGTCCCATGGAGATCATCGATATGCACGCCCACATTTACCCCAATAAAATCGCGGAAAAGGCCTCTCACAGCGTGGGGGAATTCTACACCATTCCCATGCAGACCGTGGGCAGCGTGGAGGCCCTTTTTGAAGCCGGAAGCCGGGCCGGAGTGGACCGGTTTCTGGTGCAGTCCGTTGCTACCACTTCCCAACAGGTGGTGAGCATCAACAATTTTATCCGGCAAACCTGTGAAGAGTATCCCTGCCGGCTCATCGGCTTCGGCACCATTCATCCCGGGCTGGAATCCCCGGTGGAGGAAGTGGAGCGCTGCCTGTCCATGGGGCTCAAAGGCATCAAGATTCACCCGGACGTCCAGCGGTTCCACATGGACGACCCGGCCATGTTCCCCATCTATGACGCTTTGCAGGGAAGAGCGCCCATTCTCATTCACTGCGGCGACTACCGGTATGACTATTCCCACCCCAGCCGGCTGGCCCATGTGCTGGACGAATTTCCCCGGCTGGAAGTTATCGCCGCCCACTTCGGCGGCTGGTCCCTGTGGGATCTGGCCATGGAATTCCTGCTCCAGCGGCGGTGCTGGCTGGATACCTCCAGCTCCTTTTCCTTTTTGGGGAAAGTCCGCACCAAAGAAATCATCCGGGCCTATGGCGCGGAACGAATCGTGTTCGGAGACGATTTCCCCATGTGGGACCACAAAACCGAGATTGACCAGCTGCTGTCTCTGGGGCTTTCCCTGGAGGAATACGACCTGATCTTCCACGGTAACGCCCGGCGGATTCTGGGGGAAGCCTGAGTGGTTCAGGCATGAACCGCCACAAAGTCCGCGAACACCTGCCCCATCAGCCGATGGCCTTCCCGGTTGGGGTGAATGCCGTCGGCACACAGCAGGTCCCGGCAGTTTTTCGCCTGTAAAAACGGCGTGCGCACGTCCACCAGTGGGACCCTTTCTTCCAGCGCGACCCGGCACAGAGCCGAGGAGTACATCTCCTGATGGCGGTAAATGGTCTGGACATCCCCGCCCAGCCATTCCAGAATGGCCTGACGGTCCAGCCCGTCCCGGCAGAACCAGTCAAAATACCGCTGGGCATCAATGGGCGGCAGACTCATGACAATGGGCATGACCCGGTTTTCCCGCAAAATGGAAATCATTTCCCGGCAGCACCGGATAAATTCCGGCAGGGGGGTGTTGGGCTCATGGAGACCCGCAGGGTTGGCGGAGATTTCCGGCCAGCGATAGTCGCAGTCGTTGCCGCCGTATTCCAGCACCACCGCTTCACAGGACAGCCCTTTGTCCGCGGCCCGGCGGAGCTGTTCCAGCCCTTTGGTCACGGTACAGCCGAATTTTGCCCGGTTGACAATGGCCAGCGGGTATTCCTCTTCTAAAAACTGCCAGCTGTTTTCTCTTGGAACAATATACCGGTTTGCGGTGTCCAGCTCCACACCCTTCAGGATGGAGTCGCCGTACATCTGAATTCTGTGCAGCAGTCCCATGGTTCTATCTCCTTTTCGACAAATTATCATCTGGTTTTAAAAACTATATCTTATGATAACCTGTTTTATGAGAAACAGTTTTAATAATTTGTGAATTTTCGGAGAAGAAAAAACGGCCCGGAGAAATGCTCTCCGGGCCGTCTGTAATTTGACGGAAATTTATTCGGTTTCAGAAGAGGTGTCCGCCTTTTCGCTGGGCAGTTTGAATTCTGCCAGCTCCGGGAAGGAATCCTCATAAATGAACCGGTTCAGATACAGGGCGTTGTCCTCCAGCGTGTCGGGAATCAGTACGCTGTATGGTCCTTTGATGTATTCCGGGTACAGGGTTTCGCCATAGTGCAGCTCGTTGTTGGGCATCTGGCAGGTTTCCATGGGATAGCTCATATAGGTCAGAGCGTCGGTGGCCAGCGTCAGCATTTCGTCGGGGCTGATGTTGCTCACCAGATAGGGAACGATTTCGTTGGCCAGAGCCAGAATCTTGCTGGCATCCACGTCCTTAAAGTTCTCAATGAGAATATCCATTACCCGCTGCTGACGGCGAATGCGGCCATAGTCATCATAGTACACATTGCCGGTGTCCGGGTCCGTGTATTTGCAGTTGCGGATTCGGGAATAATACCGGGCCTGGGCGCCGCTCAGTTTGTTGACGCCTTCCACTGCGCCGGTCTCGCCGGACTTGCGGTTCATTTCCTCGGCTTCCCCTGCGCTCAGGGTGACGGTAATGCCGCCCAGTGCGTCGATGATGTGGGGGAAGGCCTCAAAGTCAATGATAATATACCGGTCAATGTCCACCTGGAAGTTCTTCTCGATGGTCTTGATCTGAAGGGGTGCGCCGCCGAGGAAGTAACCGGTGTTCAGCTTGTAATAGTTATAACCGGGAATGGACACGAAGGTGTCCCGCATGAAGGAGGTCAGCTTCAGCTTTTCGTGACGGCGGTCCAGAGACACCATCAGCATGGAGTCGCTGCGGCCCGGGTCATTGGGAGTGTAATCGTCCACGCCCAGCAGCAGGATATTGGTGACCATGTCATCGTGGTACAGACCGTCCACCTTTTCCGGGTCCGGAAGTTCCTCGGTTGGGGTGTTCACGCTGCCGATGGGGGCTTTGGAAACGCCGGGTTCCTCTTCAACATAGGAATACTTGGACAGCAGGGAGTTGGCATACAGCGCTGCCGTGCCGGCCAGAATCAACAGAACACTGAGAACCGAAACGGTGATGTTCACCGCCAGGCGCTTTTTGGAACGGCGCGGGGTTCCGCCGGGTGTTTGCAGCTTGCGGTCTTGGGAATCTTTCACTGCGTTCATCTCCTCCAATTCAATGACATGACACACACTTGTTTTTTCATTTGGGCACAACAAACCAAACCCGTTTTTTGCGGATTCGACAGTATCTAATGAATTATATCCTATCTGTATGTTGAAATAATTCTGATATGGAAAAAACATGAATTATTGGGCGGGAATCGGAGATTTGCGGCTGTGGGAAAATGTTCAGAATTTATCCATTTACTTTTTCGGAAACTTTTTTTATACTTGTTATATCAATAAGAACAACCTGATTTGACAATAAAGGAGTTCCCAAAATGGCAAAATTGAAATATGACCGAATTTATCGGGATTTGCGGCAGAAAATCGAATCCGGGGAATATCCGGTGCAGGAGTTTCTCCCCTCGGAGTTCCGCCTCATCGAGGAATATGAGTGCTCCCGGAATACCGTGCGCCGGGCCATTGCCGATCTGACCGCACAGGGGTATGTGCAGCCTCTCCATGGAAAGGGCGTGCGGGTCATCTACCAGCCCCGTCCCCAGTCCCAGTATTCCCTGGGAAAAATCGAGTCCTTCAAGGAGGCTTCCCTGCGGAACCATCAGGAGGTGCACACCCGGGTGGTGCTGTTCACCGAGCTGCTGGTAGACGGCCATATTGCCGACCGGACGCCCTTTGCGGTGGGCACGGAAATCTATTATATCCAGCGCGTCCGCTATCTGGACGGCATGGCGCTGATTATCGACCACAACTATTTCCGGAAAGATGTGGTGCCCGGCCTGACGCCGGAAATCGCCGAGGAATCCATCTATGAATATGTGGAGAAAAAACTGGGTGTCACCATTTCCAGCACCACCCGAATGGTCACGGTGGAGCGCACCACCCAGCTGGATGAGCGGTATCTGGATCTGGGGGACATGAACTGTGTGGCCGTGGTGTCCAATACCACCTATAACAGCGACGGAGTGATCTTTGAATACACCCGTTCCCGCCACCGTCCCGACCACTTTGTTTTCTATGACCAGGCCCAGCGCAGCCATGGAAACAGCTCTCTGTGATATTGTGAAATCCGGAGGTTCTCTTTACACAAAGCAAAAAAACCTTATCAACATTCACAAAAAAGCCGTTGTTTTTTAAGCATCCAGCCAAAAACAGCGGCTTTTCGATTTTTATGGCAAAAGTTCATTGACAACTTGTTTAAACAAGACTATAATGAAACCAGAAAAACTTGTTTAAACAAGTTGGGGAATTTGTATTTCAGAAGGGAGAATTCATCATGGGCAAGTACACAAACGAAGTGCCCCGGCTGCTGGAGCTGCTGGGCGGAAAAGAAAACATCTCCGCGGCCACACACTGCATGACCCGTCTTCGGCTGGTGCTGAAAGATCCGGACAAAGCACAGGTCAAGGAAATCGAGGCTTTGCCCACTGTCAAGGGCAGCTTTACCCAGGCAGGACAGTTCCAGATCGTCATTGGCAACGACGTTTCCACCTATTACAAGGAACTGGCAGAGATTGCGGGCTTTGAAACCGCAGCCACCAAGGACGACGTGAAAGCGGCTGCCAAACAGAACCAGAACCCCCTGCAAAGAGCCGTCACCAATCTGGCGGAAATTTTCGCACCGCTGATTCCCGCTATTATCGTGGGCGGCCTGCTGCTGGGCTTCCGCAGCGTGCTGGGCGACATCAAGATGTTTGACGGCGGCACCAGGAGCCTGTGCGACATGTATTCCTGGTGTCAGGGCATTTACGATTTTCTGTGGGTCATCTGTGAAGCGGCGCTGCACATGCTGCCTGTGGGCATCGTGTGGAGCATTACCAAGAAAATGGGCACCACCCCCATTCTGGGCATTGTTACCGGCCTGACGCTGGTATCGCCCCAGCTGATCAACGCCTATTCCGTGGGCACCGCCGAGAGCATCCCCTATTGGGATTTCGGCCTGTTCCAGATTGAGCGCATCGGCTATCAGTCCCAGATTATCCCGGCCATTCTGGTGGGCTTTACGCTGGTCTATCTGGAGCGTTTCTTCAAAAAGCACAGCCCCCAGTCCATCCAGATGATTATTGTTCCCCTGTGCTCCGTCCTTCCCACTGTTTTCCTGGCTCATGCCGTGCTGGGACCCATCGGCTGGAAAATCGGTGAAGCCATCACCTTCGTGGTGAAAGCCGGTTTTGAGTCCCCGCTGGGCTGGCTGGTGGGCGGCCTGTATGGCCTGATTTATCCCGTGCTGGTGATTACCGGCCTGCATCACACCATGCTGGCAGTGGATTTGCAGCTGGTGGGCAGCATCGGCGGCACCTATATGTGGCCCATTCTGGTACTGGCAAACATTGCCCAGGGTTCCGCCTGTCTGGCTTATTTCCTCCAGAACCGCCGCAATGAAAAAGACGCACAGGTTGCAGTGCCCGCTGTGATCTCCGCTTATCTGGGCGTAACGGAACCCGCTATTTTCGGCATCAACATGAAGTATTTTTATCCCTTTATCTCCGCCATGATCGGCTCCGGTATTGCCGGCCTGTTCTCCATGAGCTTCAACTGCATGGCTGCCGGTGTGGGCGTCGGCGGTCTGCCGGGCATCCTTTCCATGCAGCTGGGCAGTATCCCCATGTTCGCCATCGCCATGCTCATTGCGCTGATTGTGCCCATTCCGGTCTGTTTCCTGCTGTCCCGCACCGGCCTGAAAAAGTTCGGAAATAAGAGCTGAGCCGGGTTTATGAACCAAGAATTTTCTCTGCTGCGCTGACATGTGCCGCTGGCACAGGCTCCCTCTGTGAGGGAGCTGTCTGCGAAGCAGACTGAGGGAGTTTCTATCAGAAAGAACCGGGAAACCGGCTCCATTCCCACGCATTTCCCATCAAAGGAGGTCTTTTCCGTGAAGGAATTTCATAAAAGCGTCGTCTATCAGATCTATCCCAAATCCTTTCAGGACACCACCGGCAGCGGCACCGGCGACCTTCGGGGCGTGATCCGCCGTCTGGATTACCTGAAAGAGCTGGGGGTGGATTATCTCTGGCTGACCCCGTTTTTCATCTCTCCCCAGAACGACAACGGCTATGACGTGGCCGATTACCGGGCCATTGACCCCCGGTATGGCACCATGGAGGATTTTGACGCGCTGGCTGCTGCCGCAAAGGAACGGGGCATCGGCCTGATGCTGGACATGGTATTCAACCACACCTCCACCGAGCATGAGTGGTTCCAGAAGGCGCTGGCCGGGGATCCCCGTTACCGGGACTACTACATTCACCGCCCCGGCAAAGAGGACGGCAGCGCTCCCACCAACTGGGTCTCCAAGTTCGGCGGAAACGCCTGGGCATACGTTCCCCAGTGGGGGGAATACTACCTGCACCTGTTCGACCGGACTCAGGCTGACCTGAACTGGGAAAATCCGGAAGTCCGGGCAGAACTGGCCGACGTGCTCCGGTTCTGGATGAAAAAAGGCGTCAGCGGCTTCCGGTTCGACGTGGTGAACCTGATTTCCAAGCCCGACGTGTTCGAGGATGACAACACCGGCGACGGACGGCGGTTTTACACCGACGGCCCCCGGGTCCATCAGTACTTGCAGGAGCTGTGCCGGGAGGCCGGCCTGAATGAAGCCGGTATGGTGACAGTGGGCGAAATGTCCTCCACTACCCTGGACAACTGCGTGCGCTATTCCAACCCGGAAGAGGGCGAGCTGTCCATGTGCTTCAGCTTCCACCACCTGAAGGTGGACTATCCCAACCAGAATAAATGGGCGCTGCCGGAAGCCGGTTTTTCCCCGCTGCCGGGGCTGAAACAGGTGCTGAACACCTGGCAGACCGGCATGGAGCAGGGCGGCGGCTGGAATGCCCTGTTCTGGTGCAACCACGACCAGCCCCGGGTGGTGTCCCGGTTCGGAGATGATGGGGAATACCGGAAGGTTTCCGCCAAAATGCTGGCCACCCTCATTCACATGATGCGGGGCACGCCCTACATCTATCAGGGTGAGGAAATCGGCATGACCAACGCCGGATATACGGACATTCACCAGTATCAGGACGTGGAGAGCCTGAACTATTTCGAGATTTTGAAAGAACAGGGCGTGGGCGAAGAGCAGGTCTATGAAATTCTGCGCCAGCGCTCCCGGGACAACTCCCGCACCCCCATGCAGTGGGACGGTTCCGAAAACGCCGGTTTCTCCTCCGGAACCCCCTGGCTGTCCGTCCAGAAAAACTACGGGGAAATCAACGCGGAAGCCGACCGCGCTTCCCGGGACTCCGTATTCGACTATTACCGGAAGCTCATCGCCCTGCGGAAAGAGTGGGACGTGATTTCCGAGGGCAGTTATACTCCCCTGCTGGAAGAACACCCCGACCTGTTCGCCTATCGCCGGGAGTATGAGGGCACCACCCTGACGGTGATTTGCAGCTTTGCCCGCCATGAAGTTCCATTTCCCGGGGAAATTCTTCCCGAAAACAGCCGTCTGCTGCTGGGAAATTATGAGGAAACCCAGTCGCCCCTGACCATGGCGCTCCGGCCTTTTGAAACCCGGGTGTTTGTGCATTAAGCTATAGAAAAATGCTCTTGATTTAAACAAATTATCCGATTATAATAGGAGTACAGGAGAATCGATGAAAACGGCGGTATCTTTCCGCCGGAGCGTTTATCTTGCATGCAATCCCCAAAAATCCAATATCAGGAGGGAACGGAGTATGAAGCAATTGCAGGGCGTGGGCGCCAGCAGCGGAATCGCATTTGGCCCCATCCACTTCTACCGTCATGAGCAGCAGCTCATCAGCCGCCGCCACGTGGAAAGCACCGAAGCCGAGATGGAGCGCTTTGAAGAAGCCCGCCAGAAGACCATTGAACAGCTGGGCGAGCTGTATGAAAAAGCTCTGACCCAGGTGGGCGAGCAGGGTGCACAGGTATTTGAAATTCACCAGATGATGCTGGAGGACGAGGACTATCTGGACTCGATTTCCAATATTATTACCACCCAGTCCGTCAACAGCGAATATGCCGTTGCCGTGACTTCGGAAAACTTCTCCAAGATGTTCTCCGAAATGGACGACCCCTATATGCAGGGCCGGGCCGCGGATATCAAGGATATCTCCGAGCGGCTGCTCAAGGTTCTCAGCGGACAGAGCGCCGACGGCATGGAGTTTGACAGCCCGGTGGTGCTGGCAGCTGATGATCTGGCTCCCAGTGAGACGGTGCAGCTGGACAAAACCAAGATTCTGGCATTCCTGACTGCCGGCGGTTCCAGCAATTCCCATACCGCCATTCTGGCCCGCACCATGGGCATTCCCGCTGTGGTGGGCCTTGGCGATCAGCTTTCCGGCGACCTGAACGGCAAGCAGGTGGTGGTGGACGGCAAAAAGGGTCTGGCCATCATTGAGCCCGACGAAGCTACCCGCACCGACTATGAGAAGAAACAGCAGGAGCTGGCAGAAAAGAAGCGTTTGCAGGCACAGCTCAAAGGCCGTCCCGGCGAGACGAAGGACGGCAAGCGGATTCTGACCTATGCCAACATCGGCAACCCCTCCGACGTGGGCGCCGCCCTGATGAACGACGCAGAGGGTATCGGCCTGTTCCGCAGTGAGTTTATCTATCTGGCCGGACAGGATTATCCCAGCGAGTCCGACCAGCTGGCCGCTTATAAGAGCGTCGTGGAGAATATGGCCGGTAAGCGGGTCATTTTCCGCACGCTGGACATCGGCGCCGACAAGCAGGCCGGCTATTTCAATCTGCCCCACGAGGAAAACCCGGCTATGGGTATGCGGGCTATCCGTATCTGCCTGACCCGTACCGAGGTGTTCCGCACCCAGCTGCGTGCTCTGTACCGGGCTTCCGCTTATGGCAAGGTTGCCATCATGTTCCCCATGATTACCTCTGTATGGGAGCTGAAAGAGGCTAAGAAGCTGGCGGAGCAGGTCAAAGCCGAGCTGCGCACCGAAGGCATTCCCTTTGATGAAGAGATTGAACTGGGTATTATGATCGAAACCCCTGCCGCTGTGATGGTCAGCCGTCAGCTGGCCAAGGAAGTGGACTTCTTCAGCGTGGGCACCAACGATTTGACCCAGTATACCCTGGCAGTGGACCGCCAGAACCAGAGCCTGGGCCGTTTCTATGACGCCCATCACCCGGCTGTGCTGGAAATGATCCGCCAGACGGTGAAAAACGCCCACGAGTTCGGCGCATGGGTGGGAATCTGCGGCGAGCTGGCCGCAGACCTGAGCCTGACGGAGACCTTCCTGGCGCTGGATGTGGACGAGCTGTCGGTGGTTCCCTCTGCGGTGCTGCCGCTGCGTGAGAAGATCTGCTCTCTGACCTGTGAAAACCGGGAAAAGATTCTGGCAGAGCTGGCAGAAAACTGCTGATCATAAAATCATGAATTTTACTTGAGGAAAAGGAGGAATCCCCCATGTTCCTGTTTGGAAAGAAGAAGAAAGAAGCCGCAGGAGAGCCCAGGCTGTACGCCCCCCTGACCGGTGAGTGCATGCCCATTGACAAGGTGCCGGACCCGGTGTTTGCCGATAAAATTCTGGGCGACGGCGTGGCCGTGCTTCCCACCGACGGAACGGTGGCAGCGCCCTGTGACGGTGAAATCACCAACGTGGCGGAGACCCTGCACGCATACGGCATCCAGACCCCCGACGGGCTGGAACTGCTGATTCATGTGGGCCTGAACACCGTGGAGCTGAAGGGCGAGGGCTTTAAGCCGCTGGTAAAGGTAGGGGACAAGGTGAAAATGGGCACACCCCTGTGCAAGGTGGATCTGGAATTCATCAAGAGCAAGGGATATCCTCTCTATACCCCTCTGCTGATTACCAATTCCGACGAGCTGAAATCCATGACCGGTCACTATGAGGCTGTAACAGCCGGCGAGACCGTCGCGGTGGAGTATGTGAAATAACGGGAGGAAAGTCTATGGTATCCAAAGCGGTAGACCTGCACAAGGTGGAGGATGTCAAGCGGTTTGTGGAGATCGTCACGCCCTATGAGGACGACGTGACCCTGTGCTCCGGCCGGTTTGTGGTCAACGCCAAATCCATTCTGGGGATTCTCAGTCTGGATCTGGAGGAGCCGGTGCGCATGGACATTTACGGCGACAACGCCCAGCCTCTGGTAGAACAGCTGGGTTCCTTCATCTGCGGAGAAGTGAAGGCATAAGCGCCAAAACAGAACCGGAACCGTTCAAGGGGGAATCCATGAGAGTGGATTCCCCCTTATTCACTATTTATTTAGGACTATAGATTTTTTTAATATTTCGAAGCGGAAGACTGTTTAAGTCTTCCGCTTTTTTATTTTAATTTCTTATTCTATTTAGGAGTATTGATTTCTTTGTGCTAGATTTTCGATATGTAAATCCCCATTTTCAGCTCTTTTTCGCGCCTGTTGCAAAAATTTATAAGTGTTTCCGGTGGAATTCCAGCAGTATACGATTAAAAAATCACTGTTCTGTATCATATATTGGTTTGCGCGAAGAATTGCCAGCGGTTTAGGAACTAGTTCCATTCCAAATGGGTAAATTCTATCATCAAATTTGTCAGGCAAAATAACCGTCCTTTCAGCAGGATGATATGGACACAAAAGGCTTGCTGATATAAACGGATATTGTTTTTTCATAGTTTGTATAGCAGAAGTTGCCATTCGATCGAAGTTTCCGTATTGTCCCACTATGAAACATTTCACATCAAATTTTACAATGAGTTTTTCTATGCTTTTAAGTAACAACGGCATTAATTCTTCTGGTGCATCTCTATGTCCTATAAAAAAACAAGTTTTCTTTAACATAGCAGTCAACTCACTTTGATTTATTCAATTATAATATAAAGTGATATCACCTTGCTGTCAAGAGACTGTATAAAAAATATGAGAATTGCCCTACTATAAGGATAATAACAGAACGGAGGGCATCCTGATGGCAACCAATAAACGGGTTTTTACGCTGCGTCTTTCGGACGAGGTTTTTGATAAAATCGGCATTCTGGCCACCAAAGAGCACCGCTCCATGACAAACTACATTGAGTTTGTGCTGCTTCAGCATCTGGAACAGGTAGAGAAAACAACAGGCCCCATTGGTGGAGACGGTTCCGGAGCGGGTTCCAAAAATTCCTGAAACGCAATTCTTTCTGAAATCATGAAAAAAGGCGCGGTGCATGGTGTGTGCATCGCGCCTTTTCAGCAGGAGCGGAGGAATCAGGGGATTTGTACAAAAGTAGGAATCCGGAAAGGTTTCTCCATTTTGTGAAGAAACAACGGAAAAGTCCCGTTCAAAAATTGTTAAAATGCCCTATTGCCGAAACCGCTTCTTCCTCGTATACTGATTACAGGAGACCCGGCAGGGACCCGCCGCAGGACGGAGCCTTGCCGGGATGTTCGTTTTTGGCGAACGGAATTTGTCAGCGTCCCACAGACGCAAGGAAAGGAATGGTATTGTAACATGGAGAAAAAAGTCCGGAATGTGATCCATCCCAAGGGCGACTTCTTCGACCTGAAGCGGAATCACACCAACGTGCGCACCGAGATTGTGGCCGGTTTGACCACCTTCTTCACCATGGCGTACATCATCTTCATCAACCCCCAGATTCTGGGAGATGCCGGTATGGATACCGGCGCCGTTATGCTGGCCACCTGTATCTCTGCTGCCATCGGCACCGTGCTCATCGGCCTTCTGTCCAACTATCCGCTGGCACAGGCTCCCGGCATGGGCCTGAACGCCTTCTTCGCCTACACCATCTGCGGCCAGTTCGGCTACAGCTGGCAGGCAGGTCTGGCCGCCGTGTTTATCTCCGGCGTGCTGTTCATCACCCTCACCGCTACCGGTACCCGGGAAGCCATCGTCAATGCCATTCCCCTGCCCATTAAAAAGGCCATCAGCGGCGGTATCGGCCTGTTTATTGCCATCGTGGCCCTGAAAAACACCGGAATTGTGGTTGGCAGCGAAAGCACGCTGGTTACTCTGGGTAATTTTGCCGACCCGGTGGTGCTGCTGGCTGTCATCGGCCTGATTATCACCATTGTACTGGTGGTATGGAACGTCAAGGGCGGCCTGTTCATCAGCATTATTCTCACCGCCATTGTGGGCGCTTTCATGCAGTATGTACTGGGTCTGCCCATGGGCCTGCCGGAGACCATCTCTCTGGGCGAGTTCCCGTCCCTTGCTCCCACTTTCGGAAAGCTCACCGAGGGCTTCGGCGAGCTGCTGAACCTGGAACAGGGCGCAGGCGTGGCCATCTTCTCCCTGATTTCCGTTCTGATTTCCCTGACCATGGTGGACATGTTTGACACCGTGGGCACTCTGTATGGTACCGCCGGAAAAGCCGGTTTCCTGACCAAGGAAGGCAAGCTGCCCAACGCAGGCCGCGCCATGCTGGCAGACGCCATCGCCACTTCCACCGGTTCCGTCATAGGTACTTCCACTGTTACCACCTTTGTGGAGTCCAGCGCCGGTATTTCCGCCGGCGGCCGCACCGGCCTTACCAGCATGACGGCTGCCGTGTGCTTTATCATCGCCATTTTCCTTTCCCCCTTCCTGGGCTTTATCCCCAGCGCAGCCACTTCCCCGGTGCTGGTCATCGTGGGCGTGATGATGATGAGCGGCGTGAAGGATGTGGACTGGAACGATATGGAAATCGCCATCCCCGCATTTCTGACCATCGCTATGATGCCCTTTGCCTACAGCATTTCTGAAGGCATTGCCTTTGGCTGCATCAGCTACACCCTCATCAAGATGGTTCGCGGCAAGTTCAAAGAGGTTCATCCTGTGATGTACGTTCTGGCTGCCCTGTTCATCATCCGCTATGTCCTGCTGGTTGTCAACGCAGGCTGACGGCTGTTTTCCAGACAAATCAGAAGCGCCTCCGGAAAAATCCGGGGGCGCTTTTTTCGTTTGTCTATGAGAAGTTCCTGCAATGCGATTTTACAAAGAAAACAGGCTCAAAGCAGAGGGGCCTTTGAGCCTGTTTTTGCTGGTAAACCCTTTTACTGGGCCAGCTTTTCATATTCGATCAGATCTTGATTCCAGCTGTCATAGGCCGGGTCGTCCCGATGATCGGGCAGGGAATAGTGCTTGTCCAGATACTTGCCCAGATAGGCCGTGACCTTCCGGGCGCCTTTGAAGTTCATGTGGTCGCCGCCGTCCCGGGAATCGGTCTGCCAGTTGATTTTCAGCTTGCCCACATGGAGGTTCATATCCAGATAGGGAACATCGTACTCCTTCGTCAGCTTTTTGACGCCGTTGTGCTTCTGATAGTTCCAGTTGACCGGCGCCGGCACGTTCATCACCAGCAGGGGAATGTCCCGTTCCTTGCAGAAATTGTAGATCTTGTCGAAGTAAAACCGGTTAATTTCCTTGATGGGGAGTGATTTATCGGTCTTTCTCATATAATCCGGTGCGCCAGTCCAGGGTTTGTTTTTCCAGGTCGGCACAAATCCTTTGAGATAATTCCGCCAGGTATAATTGACTGCACCCATGTCGGCAAGAGACAAGCTCTTCCACCGGTTGTGGTACTCAAAAATGGGGATATTCTTTTCAATGGTACGGGTGACGATTCGGGAAATATCGTCCTGAATGCCGGAAGAACGGTACAGGGCGTTGGCCTCAAAAATGACCAGCTTGGGTTTCTGTACTTCACAGAATGCCTTCAGATAGCCAAAGGTATCCTCCATATGCTGGCCCGGCGTTCCGCAGATGTAACCGGTATAGCCGTAATCCCGCCACAGCTGCATGGGAGTGGTGGAGGAATAGGTTTCGCTGTCTCCGATCAGGATATAATCCAGAGAGTTTTCCCGTTCTGTCAGAAAGCCGGTGGCCTGCGCATTGCGCATACCGCTGGCTTTTTCGTTGTTTTTGGGTTCCACAATCCGGGAACCGGCAGCCAGCAGTCCCATGAGGATGGCCAGGAACAGCAGGCTGCACAGAAAGTTTTTATAGCGTTTCATGACACAGCCTCCTTTTTAAAATCCTGCATACATGGGTTCTACCGGCACATAGCCTACGCCATATGCGCCGAAAATGACAATGGACAGAATCGCGGCGTAGTAGACTGCCCAGCGAAGCGGCACCGGCGCTTTGCGGATGGTTGCCCGCAGCTTGATATTCCGTTCCTGCAAAAGGCTTACCACAAAGACGATGAGCACCGCCACTACCAGAATGATGACGTCATACCGGTCCAGTCCCAGCTGGAGCTGTTCTCTGGTGGGGATGGAGAAATCCGTGACCATGGTGCGGAACATCCGCAGACCGGCCCGCAGACCGTTGGCCCGGA
The DNA here is from genome assembly GCA_905215105.1 of uncultured bacterium. Lineage (GTDB taxonomy): Bacteria > Bacillota > Clostridia > Oscillospirales > Acutalibacteraceae > Heritagella_A. Next base: position 9,550 of record CAJMOI010000003.1, on the reverse strand, counting down.
AGAACAGCTCACCCACACACACCAGCAAGGCGGTGCGGATAATCCGGAATACCCGGTATCCTGCACTTTCCCGGGGAATATGCAGGAAATCCAGCACTTTTCGGGTAAAGGGCTCCGTCATGTTGGCCAGTACGATGAAGAAGAAATGGTACATGCCGAAAAACAGATAGCTCCACGCGGACCCGTGCCACAGGCCGTTGCAGAACCAGACACAGAACAGGGCAATGGTGCCCGCCATGAGGGGGCCGAAGTGGTTGCCCAGGTGCTTTCTGCCCTTGGCCGTCAGCTTTTTCAGCGGGCCGGAAAGGGACAGGGGGTAATAGATATAATCCCGGAACCAGGCGCCCAAGGTGATGTGCCACCGGGTCCAGAATTCGGAAATGCTTTTGGAGAAGAAGGGACGGCGGAAATTTTCCGGCAGCTTGATGCCGAAAATTTCGCCCATACCCATGACCATATCCATGATACCGGAAAAGTCCATGTACAGCTGACAGGTGTAGGCGAGCATACCCAGAAAAATCACGCCGCCGCCGTGCATGGGGTATTTGTCGAAAATGGTATTGACGCCCAGATTCAGCCGGTCGGCAATGACGATTTTCTTAAACGCGCCATAGAGCATCCGCTGTGCGCCGCTGGTCAGGTTGGCGTACAGAATGGGCTTGCCCTCAAAGAGGGACTCCGCGGTCTGGGAATAGCGGCAGATGGGGCCTTCCATCAGCTGAGGGAAGAAACCCATATACAGGGCCAGCCGTCCCAGATTCCGGTCGGCGGGCACGGTTCCCCGGTATACATCCACCAGATAGGACACTGCCTGCATGGTATAGAAGGAAATACCGATGGGCAGCAGCCAGTGGAAGGTGGGGACCATCTCCGGCCAGCCCAGGGCTTTGAACAGCAGGTTCACATTGGTGCCGAAAAAGTTCAGATATTTCAGGCACAGCAGCAGACCCACATGGAGCACAATGCCCAGCGCCAGCACCCGGCGCATCCGGTGTTTTTTCACTTCCCGCAGGGCTTTGCGGTCGGGCTTTTCCGCGGCTTTGATTCGGGCGTCCTCATCGTTTCGCACGGCATCCAGCCACAGGCCGAAGTGATGGATGGAAAAAGTGGACAGCAGCAGGAACACCAACAGGTTCCCGCTGATACTCCAGAAAAAGACATAGCTTCCCGCAAGGAGGACTTTCCACCGGTGCTTTTGGGGTACCAGCTGATACACCAGCATGACCACCGGCAGAAAAACCAGCAGGAACAGGGGTTCCTGATAAGTCATTTATTCCTCCTCCAGACGCTGGATCATCTCCCACATGCTCTTTGCGGAGTTGAAGTTTGCAGGAACAATCTCCACGGTGGGGATTTCAATGTCGAATTCCTCTTCCAGTTCTGCCACCAGAGACAGGATGGCCAGAGAGTCCAGATAGTTGTCCGTCACCAGCGTGGTGCAGGTCTCATAATCGGCGTCGGGCTGAATTTCTCTCAAGATTTCCAACAGTTTTTCCATAATAAATTCCTTCTTTCATAATTTTGGGTAGCTTGGTTGTTTGTATGAAACATCCGGAACCGGCGGCATGGGCCGTCTGTTCCTGAAAATTTCCGAAAAGGGGAAAATTGGGGGGAAGCACAGGGACCGTTTCCAAAAGCAGGTCAGCACACCTGCGCTTCCTGGTTTCTATGAGAATCCTTTTTCAACAAAAGCTGGGGGTGTTCAGGGAGCTGACCGATTGCCGCTCCCGCAGCAGACGGAATCCGTCTTTTTCCGACCAGGAAATCACGGCGGGCAGGTCACGGCTCAGGAACAGTGCCATGCCCTCCGTTACGGAATACGCGCCTGTTTTTTCAAATACGAACACATCGCCCGGCTGTAAATTTTTCACCGGCAGCTGCTTCACCAGAATGTCATTGACGGTGCACAGGGAACCGCACAGGTTCCAGAGGGTTTCTTCTCCATCCCGTTCCCGCAACCGGTACACGGTGGGAACCCGCATGGCCATGCTCTGGCCGTAATAGTTCATCTGGTGCAGTCCGCCGTCCAGAATCACATAATGCTGGCCTTTGTTGGTCTTGCAGTCCGCCGCCGCCGTCAGATAATAGCCGCATTCCGCGGCAATGGAACGGCCCAGTTCCAGGGTGATGTGGCCCTGAAAAGCCATATCCGCCAGCGCGGAAGCAAATTCGCCCAGAAACGCTTCTTCGTCAAAGGCTTCGTCGTCCTGAAAATAGAACACCGGCAAGCCCGGGCCATATTCCAGCTCCCGGGTTTCAAAGCCGGATTCCTCCCGCAGAGAGGAAATCAGGCCGTCCAGCCGGGAAAGCTGGCGGCGCAGCCGCTTTTCGGAGTGCTTCTGGGTTCCGGAATACTGCTGGATGCCCACAATGTCCAGAAACGGGTATTTTGCCCGCTCTGCCACAATCCGGCGAACCTCTTCTTCGTCCATGCCGAACTGGTTTCCGCTGGTCAGCCGGAGCAGTACGGACACTTTCCGTTTCCGCCGGCTGGCGCATTGGTGCAGCAGCTCCAGCTGTGCGGGAGATTCCGCTGTATACCGTCCCATCCGGGGACAGTCATCCATCATCCGGGCCGTGTCTTCCGGAGATTTGTTCACGCCGGAAATCACCAGCTTTTCCTCCGGGATGTCCAGCCTGCGGCAGATGTCGTATTCTCCGGGGGAGCAGACCTCAAACCGGTCGGCAAGGTCCCGCAGTGCGCCGGTGAGGAAGGGGTTGGCCTTCATGGCGTAGCACAGCTCTGCGCGGCTTCCCAACGCTTTTTTCAGGGTCTCCATCCGCCGGGCCAGCCGGTCCAGATCGAACAGATAGGAAGGGGTGCCGAACTTTTCTGCCGCTTCCTGTAAAATTTTGCGTTCCATCCTGTCACCTCCTCAAAACCGTCAGCGGCCAAGCTGCTTCCGGTCAATTTTTCCGTTTTTGTTCAGGGGCATTTCCGCCAGCTTCACATAGGCGCCCGGCAGCATGAACACCGGCAATGTGCCGGAAAGGGCATGGCGGATCTCCCGGCCTTCGATGCCGCCCACATAATAGGCGGTCAGGCGGCCTCTCTTTTCGTCAAAGACACAGCAGGCCCGTTCCACGCCGTCCACACCGTCAATGGCCCGCTCGATTTCTTCCAGCTCGATGCGGTGGCCCATGTACTTGATCTGGAAGTCCTTCCGGCCGGCAAAGCACAGCTCGCCCTGCCGGTTATACCAGCCCAGATCGCCGGTGCGGTACATCCACTGGGGGAATGCCTTGGAGAGGGGGCTGCGGACAAAGCGGCTTTCCGTCTGAGTCGGGTTGTTGTAATAGCCCAGCGCCAGCGCCGTGCCCGTGACACAGATTTCACCCTGCTTGCCCTCTTCGGTAATCAGCCGGTCCTCATCGTCCAGCAGGAATACCTGCTCGTTGGGGAAGCTGCGGCCGATGGGCAGGCCGTCGGAGTACTCCCGGTTCCGGTCCACCTCGTGATAGGTGCAGTTACAGGTGATCTCCGTGGGGCCGTACAGATTGACAAATTTCGCCTCCGGCAGATGGGACATCCACTGTTTCAGGTGCTTCATGGGCATGGCCTCGCCGCTGAACAGCACTTTGTTTACCGTCTCCGGCACTTTATAATCCAGCCCGTGGAAGGTGGTCACCAGACACAGGGCTGACACCGCCCAGACCATGGTGGTGACTTTTCGGTCACACAGATGGTCCAGCAGCTTGGCGGGCTGGGAGAACAGAGCTTTTGGGATGATTTCCAGCCGTGCGCCGGTGCTGATGGCGGAGTAAATGTCCTTGACGGACACGTCGAAGTCAAAGGGCGCCTGATTGCCGATGACATCCTCTCCGGTGATGGAGAACAGCTGGGTGAAATGGCCGATAAAGTCGATAACAGAGCGGTGACACACGGCCACGCCCTTGGGTACGCCGGTGGAACCGGAAGTGAAGTTGGCGTACAGAGGGTCAATGTCCAGTGCCTGGGCACGGATGGCGGCCAGCGCGTCCCCGTTTTCCTCCGTTTCCATCAGGTCTTCCAGATACAGCACTTCCAGCCCTTCCACAGGGGGAAGCTTTTCCGTCAGACTCCGGCAGGTGACCACCCGGCGGGTTTCCAGCGTTTCCAGAATGGCCTCCACACGGGGTGCGGGGAATTCGGGGTTGATGAGCACATAGAAGCATCCGGCATAGACGGCGCCGAAAAACAGCTGTAAGGTCTCCACGGATTTTTCCATGAACACGGCCACCGGCATTCTGGGGGAAAACCGGGTACACAGGCCGCTGCCGATTCTGCGGGCGTCGTGGAGAAGCTCTTCATAGGTACAGCTGAGAAGATTGTCCGCCGCAGCGATTTTTTCCGGGTGTGCAGCGGCGGAGCGCTCGAGATATTCCAAAACATTGGTTGTGGGAAACATGGCATTTCCTTTCTGTCGGCTTGAGAAACATCCGCACAAAAAAAGTTTTTGGCAGGGATGGAAGCCCCGCCGCCAACCAGTATATCGATTGTTTGTGAATTCCGTTTTTGCCGAATCTTAAGATATCTAAAGAGAAGAGGTCGATTTTCATAGAGTGTAACAGGGTTGTAACCGTTCTGTAAGAAAGTTGATACTTTTGGCAAAATGTTGGGGGAGGGAATGAGCAAAGATGAAAAACGATTGACAAAGCCCGAATCTCCGTATATCATGAAAACAGTACTTTACCACGATAAAGCAAGGAGGCATTTTCATGGAACTTCGAGATCGAAACGGCCTGACAGAGGCGGAATTTCTGGCCGGCTACCGCCCGGGAGACTATCCCCGTCCGTCCATGGCGGCCGACGTCATTATCATAAACACCGCAGCCCCGTTCCCCCAGGTGCTGCTCATCCGCCGGGGCGGTCATCCCTGTCTGGGACAGTGGGCGTTTCCCGGGGGCTTTGTCAACCCCGATGAAACGGTAGGCCATGCCGCCGCCCGGGAGCTTCAGGAGGAAACGGGCATTACCGGCGTGATTCCCACCCAGCTGTTTGTGTACAGCCAGCCCGGACGGGACCCCCGTACCTGGGTCATGAGCACCGTCCACATGGCGCTGGTGGATCGGGCCAATTTGACTGTGAAAGCCGGAGACGACGCGGACGACGCCGGATGGTTTTCCGTACAGCGGGTGAAGGTAGGAGAGGACGAGTTTTCCCTGACGCTGACGGGCAAAAACGAGACTCTCACCGCCCGGGTTCGCCGGGTGGAAAACGGGGAGGACGGCCCCTATGTGATTCTGGAAAACCACGGGCTGGCCTTTGACCACGCCAAAATTCTGGCGCTGGCTCTGGAGCGTCTGGGGTGAGTTGTCCCCACATTTCCCAAAGAATTCATGGGTTGGGGACAAATTTGCATATATTGGCATGATCCGTTCATTGTGGGAGCCCGTTTCCCACGGTATAATTAAGACAGGCAACATGGGGGCTATCTGAAAAGTCGATCAGAAACGCCCTGGCCGAAAGGAGCCGTTATGAACAATTCTTTGATGATCCGCAATCTCTTCGACCTGAACCACACCGCCGCCGCGCCTCTGCTGGAAAAATACACCTATCCCTGGGAAGCGCTGCCGGAAATCGGTTCCTTCATCACCCGTCTGGGTCCTACCCTTCCGGAAAACGAATATGAACAGCGCTGGGCCAATGTGTGGATTCACAAAAGCGCCCGGCTGTATCCCAACTGTTATATCGGCGGGCCCTGCATCATCGGCCCCAATACCGAGGTGCGCCCCGGCGCCTTTATCCGGGGAAATGCGCTGGTTGGCGCGGACTGCGTGGTGGGCAATTCCACTGAGCTGAAAAACGTGATTCTTTTTGACCATGTGCAGGTGCCCCACTACAACTATGTGGGCGACTCCATTCTGGGCTATTGCTCTCACATGGGCGCAGGCTCCATCACTTCCAACGTGAAGCAGGACAAAACACCGGTTACGGTGCGCACGGAGGAGGAAAAAGTCTCCACCGGCCTGAAAAAGTTCGGCGCCATGCTGGGCGATCATGTGGAGATCGGCTGCAACTCCGTTCTGAACCCGGGCACGGTCGTGGGCCGGGGCAGCCATGTGTATCCCCTTTCCATGGTGCGGGGGCTGGTGCCTGCAGGATGTATTTATAAGAAAGCCGGGGAACTGGCAGAAATACAATATTAAACCTTACAGGAGGGTTTTTCATGACAGAGATCAGCAGAGAAATCGCACGTCTTTTGCAGTTTGGCCGCCAGCATGGACTGCTGGAAAGCGCCGACTGTGCCTATGCCGCCAACCGGATGCTGGTGGTATTGGGGCTGGAAAGCTGGGACAACACCGTCGAGGTGCCGGAAGAAGCGCTGGAGAGCCCCGCGCCCATTCTGGATGCCATTCTGGACTGGGCTTATGAAAACGGCCGTTTGGAAGGCAACACTGCGCCCTATCGGGACGTGCTGGACACCGAGCTGATGAACTGCATGATGCCCCGCCCGTCGGAGGTCATCCACCGGTTCTATGACCTGTACCGGGAAGACCCCCGTTCCGCTACCGATTATTACTATCAGCTGAGCCGCAGCTCCAACTATATCCGCACCGACCGTGTGGCAAAGGACGAGCTTTGGACTGCGGAAACGCCCTATGGCGAAATGGTCATCACCATCAACCTTTCCAAGCCGGAAAAGGACCCCAAGGCCATCGCCGCTGCCCGGAATATGCCCCAGAACAACTATCCCAAGTGCGCCCTGTGCTGTGAAAACGAGGGCTTCAAGGGCAATCTTTCCCAGGCAGCCCGGGGCAATCACCGGATTATCCCCATTCAGCTGCTGGGTGAGGACTGGTTCCTCCAGTATTCCCCCTATGTGTACTACAACGAGCACTGCATCGTGCTGAATAAAAAGCACACCCCCATGAAGGTCAACCGGGAATCCATGGCCCATCTGCTGGACTTTGTCAGCCAGTTCCCACACTATTTCGTGGGCTCCAACGCCGACCTGCCCATTGTGGGCGGCTCCATTCTGAGCCATGACCACTTCCAGGGCGGCAACTGTGAATTCCCCATGGCCAAGGCCGGAATCCGCGAAGAGGTTTCCTTTACCGGTTATGAGGATATCGAGGCGGGTATCGTCAACTGGCCCATGTCCGTCATCCGTCTGGCGGGAACCGACAAAGAGCGGATGCTGGATCTGGCGGAGCTGATTCTGCGGGAGTGGAGAGGCTACACCGACGAGGCCGCCAATATCTTCGCCAACACCGACGCCCCTCACAACACCATTACCCCCATCTGCCGCACCCGTAACGGTAAATTTGAGCTGGATCTGGTGCTGCGGAACAACCTGACCACCGAGGAGCATCCGCTGGGCGTGTACCATCCCCACGCGGAGTACCACCACATCAAGAAAGAGAACATCGGCCTGATTGAGGTCATGGGTCTGGCCATTCTGCCCGCCCGCCTGAAAAAGGAGCTGGCGCTGGTGGAAGAGGCCCTGTGCAGCCCGGAGAAGGAGGAAGAGATTTTCTCCACCGACGCCATGAAGGCTCACTTCGACTGGTATCAGGAGCTGAAAGCCCAGCATCCCGCACCGGAAGCGGTTCATACGCTGGTGCAGCAGGACGTGGGCCGGATTTTCTCCGAGATTCTGGGCAACGCCGGCGTGTACAAGGACACCGACGAGGGAAGAGAAGCCTTCCGCCGGTTCTGCCAGCATGTGAATCGCTGCCTGTAATTCCATCAATAGCCGCCCGCAGACCTTCACGGTTTGCGGGCAATTTTTTGAGAGAGTCCCGACCGAAAAAAATAAAAAAATAGAAAAGTCATCAAACCTTAAACAGATCATCACATACCTTTCACATAAGGGCGGCATAATAAAGACACACCAGATGGGGAAACAAAAAAGAACCCCGAAACGCAAGTGTGTGAAAGGATGAGCATTTATGTATGATCCTATGAATATAAACAACGGTCAGCCTCAGAATCCGGAAAACACCTCCGGCAGTCAGAATCCCACTCCCGATGCAAACGGCGAGTATCACAGCGGATACCGTCCGGAAAGCCAGTGGCAGAACACGGCTTCTCAGAATACCGGATATCAGAACAATCCCTATTCCGAATATGCATGGCAGGGAAGCAATCCCCAGCCCTATGATTCCGAACCCCAGTGGCCCGGCGCCGACCAGTTTACACCCGGTGCACCGGTTCCCGGAAAACCCAAAAAGGAACGCCGTCCCATGAGCCGGGGCGCAAAGCTGGCAACGAAAATTGTGGCAGGCGTCCTGTGCTGTGCGCTGGTTTCCGCCGCTTCCGTTGGAGGCTTTGCAGCTCTCATCAACAACGGTGTCATTCAGGTGAACAATGCCGGCAGCGGCGACACCACCTTTACCATCAACAAGCTGATTAACAGCGATGAAAATAACCCCAGCACCACCGTTTCCGGCGACATGACCCAGCAGGAAGTTGCCGCCAAGGTGCTCCCCTCGGTGGTCTGCATTCAGAACTATCAGCAGGCTTCCTTCCAGCAGGGGCTGTCCATGCCGGGCTGGGGCAACAACCAGAACAGCACCCAGCAGGAAACCCGGGACAGCGAAGTTTCCCCCGCCAGTGAAGGCTCCGGCATTATCGCCACTTCCGACGGGTATATCATCACCAACGCCCATGTGGTGGACGGTGCAGATTCCCTGAAAGTCATCACCTCTGACGGCAAGACCTATGAGGCCGAACTGATCGGCAGCGACAGCATGACCGACCTGGCCGTCATCAAGGTGGACGCAGAGGGCCTGACCGCTGCCGAGTTCGGATCTTCCTCCGATCTGGTGGTAGCAGATCCGGTCATCGCCATCGGTAACCCCGGCGGCCTCCAGTCCAGTGTGACCATCGGTTATGTGTCCGCTCTCAACCGGCCTGTCACCAGCAGTGATACCGGCTACACCATGAACTGCATCCAGACTGACGCAGCCATCAACCCCGGCAACTCCGGCGGTGCGCTGGTGAATATGTACGGTCAGGTGATCGGCATTAACTCCAGTAAAATCGTGGCTACCGGCTATGAGGGACTGGGCTTTGCTATCCCCATTGACGATGCCCTGCCCATTATCAGAAACCTGAAGGACTACGGTTATGTGAAGGACCGCGCAATGCTGGGCATCAGCGGCCAGTATCTGGATTCCTGGACCGCCAATTTCTACGGACTGCCCTCCGGTATGTATGTGGCCGAAGTGAACAATGAGTCTGTTTCCGACGCCGGCGTACAGCAGGGCGACGTGATTACCAAGATTGACGACGAGGAAATTACCTCTGCCAATACTATTTCCAACTATATCGCCAAGAAGAAGCCCGGAGATGAAGTCACCCTGACCATCACCCGCGGCCTGACCAACAAGACCTTCACCTGTAAGGTGACGCTGACAGAATCCACCGGCCAATAAGCCGAGGTTCCTATAGATTGTTTTTCTTCATTCTTCATTTTTCATTTTTCTTTCTTCAAATTTCCAAAAGGCGGGCCGTCCCTCCCTCTCACAACGGCCCGCCCCCAGGGGCTATCTGAAAAGTCGAAATGTTAGTCTTTTCCTACAATCAGCGCCAGCTACTGCGTTAAAAATACTCGGAATCCAT
>CAJMOI010000002.1 GCA_905215105.1 uncultured bacterium | reverse complement strand
CATCTTGGGGTTCCAGCGGCGGGTCTGGTGACCGAAGTGGACGCCCGCCTCCAGCAGGGCCTTCATGGATACGACGCTAGAATTTGCCATAGTTGTGTGTTCCTCCAATTTCAATTTAGTTGGTCCTCCGGCGGTTTCATCCCCCCTGCCAACCCGGCCGTTTTGGGCCCCGGGCACAGACAGAAAGTCGACGCACCGTGCGGAATGCTGAAATATAGTATCACAATCCAGTGTGCAATGCAAGTATTTTTTCCCAAAAGCCGTGTAAAATTCCCGGTTTTGTCCGAATTTGTCCGAGTTCCCCAGCAGCCCCCCATTTGTTGTTGCGCCGCGCCTGTCTGTCTGCTATAATGACCAAAATCCCATTTTCAGTTTATATAAAAACGCGGCAGATCAGAAAGGAGCACATGGATGGACACTGAAAAGCAGAAATCATCTCCGGGTGGAACGGTTCCCGGTGAAAAGGTTCCGCCGGTCCTGATGGCGGAGGATGTGGCGGCACTGGAGGAACTGTGCGGAGACGTCTCCGGCTACTTTTACAAAATGCTGGACTACCTAGACCAGCGGGTCCGGGACGGTGTGCGTCAGGGAGAGTTCACGGAGGAGCAGGCCCGGGGCGATCTGGATCTTGCCCTGTGGTACGCCTATGCCTGCAACAACATCGACGACTATGACTACTATTATAAAGCTGCCCAGTGGATGCCCGCCTCGGAACCGGCGGCGGAGGCGGCCGGGAGCGGGATCTGGTACTATCGCTACGCCTGCGCCCTGATGTACTGCGGCCGCTTGGAGGAGGCCCGGCATTATGCGGAGACCGGCGTGTCCCTGGACCCGGAGTATCCCTGGGGCTGGCTGGAGACCGCCAAGCTCCGGGCTCACTTCGGCGATGCGTCCGGTGCTCTGGAGGCGGTGGACCGGGGGCTGGCTCTGGTGCCTGGGGACTACGAGTTCACCACCCTCCGTCGGGAGATCCAGGAGGGCCGGACTCTGGAGGAGATGGAGTTCCACTGGATCGATCCGGAGTGCGACGCGGTTCTGCAGGCCGGCGGAGACGAAAACGAGGCGGAAAAGCGGCTGTCCATCGCCGGGATCTGCTGCGATCCGGAGAACCTCGCCGCCATCAAGACCGCCCTCTCCCCCACGGAGTGGGAGGCGGACGCCCCCTACTGCACTTTCCGGCTGCCCTATCAGAACGGCAGCCTGCTGGGGCGTTTCTTCATGAACGAGGCGGCGCTGTCCAAGTTTCCCCTCTCCTGGGTCCGTGAGTTTGTGCGCCGGCTGCCGGAGCTGGACCGCCGGGGCCGAACCTTCCTGGCCGCCCAGGCGGGGCTGGGAACGGAGGGACTATCCCTGGAATGGTTCGCGGTCCATCCGGACCGGACGATGCGCCTGTGTTACATCCGGGGGCAGGACCAGCAGATGGTCCTGTTCGACAGGGATTTCTCCCTTTGCAGCGAGGACCGGCAGCCCGCCCTGACCCGGCCGGAGGGCGGCGCCTTCCTGGCCTTTGTCCTACTGGAAGCGCCTGCCTGGGACCCGGACCAGTTCCGCCGGGATCTGCGGGATCTGTACGGCATCCCCTGCCTCACAGAGGCGGAGGAATCTGAAGACGGCGGCAGCACCCTGACCTTTGAGGTCAGTGGAATGCTGGCGGCGGTCTGCCTATACCCATTCCCTGTGCCCCACGGCGAGGCGGAGGAAAACGCCGCCCACAACTACCTGTGGCCGGAGGCAGCGGAATCTGCTGCCCGCCACCGGGGCCAGCTGTTGGTGACCGTCCTGCCCCGGGAGGAATCCGTCCGAGAGGCGGCCATACTCCAGGTGAAGCTGGTGTGTGCCGCCTGCCGCCAGCGCGGAACGCTGGGTGTCTACGCCAACGGCACCGTGTACCAGCCGGAGTTCTATCTTAACGCGTCTCAACCCATGGAGGACGGGGAGCTGCCCCTGCTGGATCTGGTGTGGATGGGCCTCTACCGCCGGGAAGAGGGCCTGTGCGGCTACACTGACGGCCTTGCGGCCTTCGGCAAGGAGGAGATAGAGGTTCTGGACACCCAGGCTGCCCCGGGTGACCTGCACAGCTTCCTGTTGGATCTGGCCAGCTATGTATTGGAGGAGGATGTCACCTTCCACGACGGGGAGACCATCGGCTTTACCGAGGGGCAGTATCTGCCCATCTCCCGCAGCGCCGGTGTCTGGCACGACGGCATGACGCTGAAGATCAGCTATCCGGAGGAGCCGTGACCGCTCCGCCGGCATACGCAAATGCCCCCGCGGTGAAAGCCGCGGGGGCATTTGTCAGCAACGCTTGCGCCGCTTCCGCTCCAGGCGGGGATCCCGCCGCTGAAAGGGCTTGTCGATGAGGATGATGTCGTCTCCGATCCGCTGGATGCACTCCCAGGGGATGTAGAACTCCTCCCCCCTGCCGAACAGGCCGAAAAAGCGGCCCGGGCCGTAGACGATGATGGCTACCACCTGCCCCTCCGGCACCCGCACGTCCAGGTCCGACACGTAGCCCAGGCGGCAGCCGTCGCAGACGTTGATGACCTCCTTGCACCGGAAATCCCGGATCCTGCACTGCACCGCGCTCACCCCCTGCCTTGAGACTATGCAGTGGACGGAATGTCCCAACACTGTTTTATGCAGACGGGCAGAAAGCGACAAAAGCTTCCAGTATAGGAAAAAAGCCCTCCGGCCATACTGAACTCATGAAGTTTCAGGGTTTGAGGGGGCACAGCCATGCAGGGCAAGGTGGAGATCGCGGGCGTCAACACGGCAAAGCTGAAGGTGTTGAAAAACGAGGAGACCATGGAACTCCTGCGCCGCACCAAGGCCGGGGACCAGGAGGCCCGCCGGGAACTGATCGAGGGAAATCTGCGGCTGGTGCTCTCCGTCATCCAGCGCTTCGCCGGCCGGGGCGAGAACGCCGACGACCTGTTTCAGGTGGGCTGCGTGGGGCTCATCAAGGCCATCGATAACTTTGATATCAATCAGCCAGTGCGGTTTTCCACTTACGGCGTGCCCATGATCATCGGCGAGATCCGCCGATATCTCCGGGACAACAGCGCCATCCGGGTGTCCCGCTCCATGCGGGACACGGCCTATAAAGTCCTGCAGGTCCGGGACAAGTACCTGGCGGAAAACCAGCGGGAGCCCACGGTGGAACAGATCGCCCAGGAGCTGGGCATCCCCCGGGAGGAAGTGGTCTTCGCCATGGACGCCATCGTGGATCCCGTGTCGCTGTACGAGCCGGTATACTCCGACGGCGGCGACGCCATCTGCGTCATGGACCAGGTCAGCGACACCCGGAACACCGACGAGGCCTGGACGGACCGCATCGCCCTGAAAGAGGCCATGAAGCGGCTGGATGACCGGGAGCGGCGCATCCTCTCCCTGCGGTTCTACGAGGGAAAGACCCAGATGGAGGTCAGCGCGGAGGTCGGCATCTCCCAGGCTCAGGTGAGCCGGCTGGAGAAGGGCGCCATCAACACCATCAAAAAAAATATATGAGCAGGCGGGGCCGGGAAACCGGCCCCCCAGCCTTTTGAAGGGAGAGATACTTATCAAAGAAAGAAAAGAAACCCCTCAAGACCGTTATCACAAAGCCCACACAAAGATGCTTACAATCCGTCTAGTTGAGACCACGGAACAGGATATTATCCAGCGGCTAGACAGCGTTCCCAGCAAGGCCGGGTATATCAAGAACCTTATCCGCGCGGATATTGCGCGGAATGGAAATGCCTAAATCATAGGGCACCGACCTCCTGCCACGCTTTAATCAGCTTCGGAGCCTGCTTCGCAAACCAATCGACCATTTCCTCGTTTTGCGCCCATTCGCTGTTTTCAGCTAGACCACTTTCAAACAAAAATGCGTGTATAATTTCGTGACGGTGGTTTTTCTGTTCCTGCAAATCCAGATTCTTTTTGCTCCCTGGCTCTTCACGCTTATACTGTTTAACAACAATTTCCCTTGCAGTTTCATCGCAGTACCCATCACAGTCTTTCAGCCCCGCATCTTCTTCCTCATGCACAAAACGGACTGTATACTCTGTTCCTAAAATATTTATTTTCATATTTTCTGCACTGTCGGCCCTGTCATAGAGCGTGTCCTTTCCGGCCTGGGCGTAAGCCCTGCCTGTTCGCAAAATCGTTTGTATTCTGCGCTTAGTGCCGCCGATTTCTTCCGGGCCTGTGTTGCTCCAAGCTTGTCCCCCGCGGCCACCATGGCGTCTCTCTCGTCCTTTGCATAACGGATGGCGGTCTCTATTTGCCGCTGCTTCTGGCTGGCCTCATAGCGACTCATTTTCTGGCCCTTGTATTCGATTTTTTCAGCAGAGCGTTTGTTGATATCCGCCAGCTCTTTTCGGCTGTACACAGGCTTGGAGACGCCTAAAACAATAGGGGTTGCAAAGTGCTGGCAGTTCAGCGTCCCAATGGGCCGTTCCAGCCGCCGATTCAATCTCTCATACTCCTCTTTGCTATACTGCTTTCCTTGAATGTCTCTGTGGTCTGGAGCACAAAGCCCGTGGGCTGATATCTCCACGCCGTCAGCGCCGAACTCCCGGCCAGTCTCTTCCATCATTTGACTGTTGAGCCGCCGAACTCCCTCCAGGATATTCATGCGGGCAGAGGAATCCAATCGGCGGGAATATCCGCTTTCCCAGGTCAGGCGCCGTAGGCCGCTCTGCGCCATTTCCCGGACTGTGGAGCGCATGGCGCTCTGGTAATCCACAACGCCGGTCTGCACATAGGTGATCGCCCGGTCAATGGCGGATATGTAGTACTCCCGCAACGGGACGGTCTGCTTGCCGCGCTTGAAACCGATCATATAGGTGTTGGAAATGTTGGCCGTTCCATCTAACACCTGCCGCTTTGCCGCATCCACAAAGGACGCCAAAGCTGAGCGGGCGGCGTAGCTTTGCAACGGGTCCATATTACGCGCCTTATAAAACGTATTGGCAAACTCCACATTCTCTTTTGCCACATCTTCAAAAAGCCGTTCTATTTCCTGTTGATTTGTGCCCATGATGCGGGCGACCTCTTTTTCTATGGCTTTGAGGTCCGCTCCAGCGTATTCAATGGCCGTTTTCAGACGGTGAGCATCCGCTGCACCGATGTCTCCGATCTTCCGAATGCGCTCGCAGATGCGTTGAACAACGTAATTGTTTAGGCTCTCCAGGTTTTCCACAATGTTGTCCGGAAGCCCTTCAATCCACGATTCATTCAGCAACTGGCTCATTTATAATCGGCTGGAGCGCCGCCTCCTGCATGTATTGGCTCCCTGTTTCCTCCGCAATTTCTTCTACTCTAGCTTTGGCTGTCTCATAGGGCTCATCCATCACCCATGCGCGAACCTCTGCCTTTTCCACGGCACCGATGCCCTCGGAAACGGTCAACTGGTTGAAGTGTTCGTTGAGCTGCTCAATATAAGATGCAGACCAGTCATAATGTGTCTCCCACGGGCCAATAGGCGCTAAGTTGTTATAGTTGGCAATAGCGTCTATTGCGTATAGCAGATCATTTGTCCCCTTTTCGAGTGTCCGTCTGAATTTAGTGATAACCGCAAATGTGGAATTGAGAGCCGCCCGCATCTCTGTGGCTGTCGCGTAGGATGTAGTGGGCGGCGTCAGAATGCCCGGAGAAAGGCCACATAAAAGCTCCACCATTTTGTTATTAACAGTAATGCCAACCTCTAAGTCTGCCCCTCGAATCTCCGGGGAAAACTCCTGTATCAGCTTTCCGGGATTGGCGCTGTCCCCAGAACCTCGCATAATTTGGAAAAGGCGCCGCTTATCGCCTGGAAGAACTACATTCCCCTGAGCGTCCTTTGTCAGCAGAGTTTTATCCGCAAAAATCATCGTTTCTTTTGCGCTATATTCTCGATTGAACCGCTCATATGCTTCAATCGCTTTTTCCATGGGGCCATCCACGCCCGCCGTGATCTTTACCCCGTTCACGCCGTTCACATCCGCCCGATTGACTGTGGGCGATTTATAGCGGCCAAATAGCGGCCTATCTACATTTGGGATGATCTGCTCCTCCGGAATATCTTTCCATGCCGGGACCTGGCTCAATGAAATTTCGTTACTGCCCTTAAAGGCTACGTTACGGATAATGAGTGCGCTGGCATCCTGCCCATTTTCGGTTCGAGCCTCCTTGACCATCTGGATTTCATATCGCTGATATAGCCCGGAATCGTTTTTGATCTCTCCGACTTTTAAGATGCAAGAGAGAATATCGTTTCCGATAGACTCGCACACGGCAAAGTCACCGTTTTTTACAATGTCCACGCCTAGACGTTTGCCATCAGTATAGGGCTTAACGATACAGTCTCCGGTTCCAAGGGCCACCTCCGCAGCAACATCCATCCGGTCTCCCAAGTAGTAATCCAAGAACCCTTGAATGAACTTTGCCCGTGCGCTGTCCCCCTCAATGGTGATCGTGCTGTCCTGCATGGCGAGCGTCGAAACTTTATTTGCAATTACAGCCGTAACAGAGATGTTTTTCATGTCGCTGTAATCGTCTCTGTAAACGGGTTTAACCTGAAGCTCTAATCCAGCTTTTTGCGCCAGATACAGAAGAATGTTTTTTACAAAGCCCGTAGGGTTCACCCCCCCTAATACATGTACTGCTTCACAAAATGATTGATGGAGTATCGAAACTCGTCCATCGCGTGGTTGTATGCGTCCACAGGATTCCCGTGGTCATCCACACAGTACATTCCGATTTCTTTAATAAAATCCAGGTGTCCATACTTTTCATCTTCAACTAAGAAGAAATGTCCGTCCTGAATCATGTTTTGAGCATATTCAATGCCAACTTTGATGCCCTTTGTGCTTCCGCGTACATCATGAGAATTGTTGTCCGCTTTTAGTGCATCAATCCCATAAAGCTCCAGTTCTTTCCTGAGTGCTTTACAGGCCGGGTCTATGTACCACGCCTCTTCGCGCATTCCCCATTTATTGCGGCAGTATGGAGCAAACTCCCCCGCCAGTTCTCGCGCCTGTACACTCATGGCCTTGTTGCCCCCGTCATAGTACCATCCTGCTACACGGTATAGCACAAGGCCTTTCTTTGTACGACAAATCAGGTTGCATGATACACTGGTTGCATCAGTCAAGCCACCATCACCAGAGAAATACATTTCGATAGGTGTTGCATCGTCTGGCAAACGAGGCAGGATGTGTTTCTGGTGGTCAAACATGGAGTAGATTACGCCTTGCGGAATACAGCGCTCCCCCAACCAGTCACGCTTATAAAGATATGGATTGCGCTCCAGCGTTCGGCGCAGCTCTTCCTTTCGCTCCGGCGTAATGATGGGATTGTCATCCACCGTCCAATGCGTCCAGCGAGTGTCCTGTACATCAAATACTTCTGTAATGACTGGATGCATAGGTGCCGGAGGGTTTAGATCGGCTAGATGCCAGCGAATATCTGCCGCATATGTTCTTCGGAAGCACTCCTGAATCATGTTCATGTGCAGGATGTCAATCTCGCAGAAGTATACGCCACCCAGGGATAAACCCCGTATGGCTTTGTCGCTATCCGCTTTAGCCCCGCCCTTATAGTAAATCTTCTTTAGCCCGGTGTAGGACAATGCCTCCAAGTGGTCTCCGTGGTCATCGTGCTTAATACGAGCCTGTTTTCCAAACAGGTGCATCAACCCATTTCCGTCCCCGTCCATGACCAGCCGGAACGCCTGCTGCTGTGATGCGCCAACAACTAAAAAATTGCTGTCTTTGGATGTATTGAGGAAATCATAAAACCGCAGAATACAGGCTGTCGTTTTGCCGCTTCTAGGGGTTCCCTCCGCCACATCCAGCGTTCGATCAAAGTTTCGGTTTATAAATTCGGTCTGCTTATCTGACAGGCTCATTTGTTCCTCGAATCATACATATCTCGAACCAATGGATGAAGCTCACCTTCTTCTCCACTGTCTCCTATCAAATCAAAAAGTACTTTTGCCGCCTTTGCATCGCCCTTCATAGCCTTTATGGTCAGTCCGGCGATAACCGCCATTTGATTGTCTACATCTCCTGGCTCTAATCCATCTCTAGCCAGCTTGTTCCAGGTCTTTTTATCCGAAACAGGGAGCGCCAAGTATAGTTCGGCAGCTTCTTTTAGGCTTCGTTTCAGTCTCCGCGACGCGCCGGATGCACGGCCACCAGCAGCAGCGATTTCCCTGCGTTCTTTCGCAGTTCGCTCGGAGTTTGGTATAAGATTTCGTTCATTCGGCATGTCACCACCTCTCGGTCATTTTTGCCCCGCCCCCGTCTCGTGCAACTGCGGGGCGGCATATCCCCCTTTGCGGGGGAACTGTGAGTTTTTCGGCTTTTCTCACTTGCCTTTCGCCAAGAAATTCTGTAAGGACTTGCGCCCTGGCACGGGTGGAAGGCTCTGTTCCCCCAACCTCCGGTTTTGGAGACCGGTGCTCTCCATTGAGCTACACCCGTATATGTGCGCTTCCCGCTTAGATTGTCACACCCTGACTGCTACCTTTTCAGGACATCATAGTGCGGGTAGTTTTCAGCGAGACAGCGCTTGTTGGAAGGCCCGGAGGCGGAGGTGAACCTCCGGGCAGAGGGGAAAAGGAGTTGGAGTGCAGAGATACGCCCCCACACTCCCATTTTCGCACAGATTCAGCGTCTTAAACACAATATATTGTGGAATCTCTAAGTTTTCGTGTATGATAATAAAAGTTTATGGCTTTACATCATCATCAAAATATCCCAAACTAACCTGATAATAATTCGTAATTCTTTTTAGCATTGATAATGTTGGTTCATGCTTTCCATTCTCATACGCCCGAAGCATATTGGGGCTTAACCCCATCAATTGCGATACAATATCAACATTTTTCCCAGGCTCTTTTTCCTCCCTCAGCCTCCTCAGCCTATCCGGGAACTCATTCAAGGGCTATCCCTCCTCACCTTTGGCGTATAAATTCGATTCTCGGTGTTCTTCTCAGCTTTCCGCACATCTCCTAGCAACCGCTCAAGGCTTTTGATCGTTGAGCGATTTGCGTCTATCCAGTCAAGAACCGGAGCCGTCTCACTCATAGTGTCCTTTGCAGCCCGTCTTTTCTGACGGACTCCTCTCAGCTCCTTTGATAGACGAGCAAAGTCGTGATAGTCATGATCTTGAAGCTCCAAGCTATGTAGGATGTCCTGTGTCTCGTCATTTGCTTCCTGCTCGTCCAATTCTGCCATGTGGTAACGTTTCTCGGTTTCTCGTAGATAGGAGAGGAAGGCTTCTATTCCTTGACTGGTCAATCGCTATCCCTCCTCATGCTTGTCTCTGTTCTTGCTTGCAAGGGCATTCGCAATTGCGCATACTATTTCGTCGATGACGAGCAGAGCAAAAGTCAGCAAGAAAAAGGTCATCCACGGATGGGCAAGACACCATTCGGTCATGTGGCTATCCCTCCCACAATTCTAGCGCCCGCTTCAGACTCTAAGATGGTATGTAAATCCTCGATGCTGCAGTAGCCTTCCGCGATGCTGTCCGCCAAGTTTCCAACCTCTTTCCAGACCTTTTGCAGAGCTTCCAGATCAAAGCCCTCCTTATCGCGCAGGGCCATCAAAAATAGAGCGCTTGCGAATTTGATGCCATCATCCCGCCCACGAAGCTCAGCCCGTTTTACATCTGCCTTTGACGCCGGCTGTCTGCGGGGGTTGACTTTTTTACTCATGCTGCTGATTCTCCTTTGGTGGTTCGGGGAGGGGCATCCATGCAACAACCTCAATCCAAGGTCGGCCTGTATTGTCAAGTAAATACCAATGGTCCCCTGTGTAATGTGTCAATTCAAAATGTTCCGCTTTTTGAGATGTATTCCGCCAGTATACCAACACTTCTTGCCCCACTTCCGGCAACCGCTCCCTGACGCTGATCCACTCACTCACACTGCCCGCCCTCCCCGTCGTGCCTTCCTTCCTCCTCCATCTCCAGGGCAAACAATACCCGTGTGGCAGCGTGCGACAGATGGTCATTTGAGGTGTCACCTGCCAGCCACGCCAGAAGATGCGTGATCGCCCGTCCAACATGCTCCTTTGCCGAAATGAGTTTATAGTTCTCCTCACTGTAACCATGCACCGCCTCAGATTCCCAGCGCACATGTGATACCGCCAAGAGGGCACGGGGCGGGAGCCATTCAGAACGATAGGGCCTGTGGTGTTGCTGCCCACCTTCCTCGTTGGTAGAGATCATCCCATTCTTTGAGAGAGTCCCGGTGTCTGCTTTGGCCTTCTGGTCATCTTCATGGACCCATTTGTTGGTAATCATAACTTCGTTCATTCCGCACCTCCGATGATCTCGTCAAGGGTGGAAATTTGTCCATTTTTCATGCTTGGAAATAGGTCAGCATGCAGATAGGCTATTGCCCCAATATCCGTGTAAACACGAATAACACATGGTATTAATTCCAGTTTTTCAGCATTTGGATAAATAAGTTTGATCGCCTTCGCCCTCTCCACCTCCTGCTCCGTCCAGCGGGGCTTTTCCTCCAAATCCCACTCATGTACCCATTCACGACAGCAAATCCCTCTCTGATAGATAGGGCAGGTCTGTTCGCACGGCTTATTTGTGTGGGACTTTCTGTATTGATAACACCACTCTTTCAGTTCCCCCAGTGTCCACTCCTTCAACGGCTTGTCCACTTTCTTTTCCTCAACCGGTGTCGCAACAAACGACCATTCAAAGACATCTGTTGGATCGTTCAATTCCATAAAACATTGTTTCCCGTTGTAATATTCTCCGGGTTTATGATTGCAACTCCCGGTACTATCTCCGCAAATGGAACAGGTTCTTGTTGCTACTGAGCATCCAATGCTGACTTCTTTCTTTTTTCCGCTCTTGATTTCCTCAATGACCTTGAAATTTTCCGGGATATTCTTGATGGACGCATTGGCCTTGATAAACCACTCGCCGTCTTTCCCTTTAAGGACTACTGTGGAAAGAATTTTTGCAATACTGTCTTGGCCTACAAAACCGTTTTTACCGACAAACATTTTAGACAGTTTACGCAAACACGGAAGTGTAAACCTCTCAAAATCTCTATCGATCTTGGTATCACAAAGACGGATTTCAAACTTATAGTATTCCGGCTCATCCTCCACCACCTCATAGCCCATCAGGCGGGCGGCTTCGTGGGGGTGAGTTTCAACCCATGGTTCACATATGTTTTCTGGGTAATTCACGGACTCCGGAATTGAGCACTTGCAACACCCTCCACCATTTGTGGCGCAATAACGTGCCACCGCAATGTAAATAGGAATTACTTCCCCCGTATCAGGGTCTCGAAACTTCATTTAATCTTCCTCCCAATCCACAGCAGTAGCCATCCAAAGGTTAGCGCACCGGCCACATAGCCAAGCAATAGTTCACTGCTCATGGGCGGCCTCCCTCTTTCCAAAATAGTCATGGAATGAATCTACGGCAATTTTATAAGCCCATGCTGCTTTTTCTGCGCTATGATACCCTTCTAACCTTTGAATCTGGCCTTCGCACTTTTCAGCGGCACATTCTCCGCATACATTGGCAATACAGTCTTTATTGCACGGTCTCATGGTCGGTCTCCCTTCGCTGGCCCTCACTACAAAACTTAATCCGCAAACTGGTGCGCATGAATGGGGCATCATAAGCTGGGCAAGCGGTTGTATTCTTGTACACGCACTCCCGGCACCTGACCACAGGCACGGCGGAGATAGTTGGAGCGTTTTCTATGGCATTGTAAAATACACAATCGCTTGGTTCACATGGTTCATCCGAATAGTCTTGATTGCACAACTCACACATGCTCTTTTTCAGCGTATCTAAATCACCCAGCCTCATACTCGTCCTCCTTCATCAAAGCGCCGCAGTTGGGGCAGTACTTTTTCTTAACGCGCCCATTACTTCTGCCACACAAAGAACACGAATATACTTTATACTCAATCAGACGGTTCCTTTTACTTATACTTTCGCATATTTCTGGATTCCATCTCCCATGCCTCACCTCCGCAACGTTGGCGGCGGGGAGGCTTTTGATTGCTCCCCCAATATTCCATGCTACAGTATCGCCGCAATAATCGGCCATTCTAAGCCGATCTTCATATTCTTTTTGGCAGATATCAAGGGCCGTCGCCCTCTCGATGTACTCTTTCATTCCTGCTCCCTCCGTAGTGCGGCCACAGCCGGGCACATACAGCACGGTTTTCCATCACCACTTGACGGAGGATTGAACCTGCAAAATGTACACGGTGAAATGCACTCCTTGTCCGCCTGGGCCAGTTCGCGGAGGCGGTCAGGTGCTATGCCAAGGGCTTGTCCGGCCAGTTTCAAAACAGCATCCTCATGAAATGCCCGTTTGAAGTCCTCCGGCTCCAAGCCCGTGTCCTTATATGCCTGTAGTTCCCGCTTCACCTGCTCCAGCTCGGCCAGAACCTTGTTGCACTCCCTGTTTTCCTGTTGGAAGTTAAGCGCTGCCTGGTGATGTGCGTTTTTCCAATGCTCCACCTCGGCCCGCAGGCTCTCGTTTTCGGCCATCAGCCTTGTCCGCTCTCCGATTCCAGGCTCGTCAAACTGCAGGTGTGCCAGTTCGGACAATTTGTTTTTCAGCCTCTCGTTTTCGGCCTGGATTGTAGCAAGAGCGGTGGCGGCCCGCTCATATGAAGATGCCACATCCGGAAAATCTGGCTTGTTCTTTCGCCAGTGATCGGCGGCATTCTGGTATTGCTCAATCAGCTTTTCGTAGTCCATCAGGTGTCCTCCTCTGCCAGTTGCTGAAGCCAGTCAATCATTCCGTTATGCCCAGAACGGCAATATGGTTCCGCCTTGCATCCAGAACAGGCGTGTTCTGCCGCATCATCGGAGCGGAAGTGACACAAAAACTCGGCCAACTCCTCGTCGCTCATGGCCCGGATGCGGTCGGCGTTGGTAATAATCTCCGGGTCGCTGTCAATGCCGTATGTGCCACGCAAGACGGCACAGGCTGAGCCTCGATATGTTACGGTGCATTTTGCGTAAGCCGGACAATTCTTGCAGCCTTTCATTTGTCCTCCTCTCCCTCCGGCGGGTGGCGGTAGGCAAGCCAATTTTCACCATATTTGTAATCCTCAATATGCTTTGCATAAAACGGATCAAGGATATTCCAATGTGGCGGAGGACTTTCTTCCCGCAGCCCAACGTGCCAATACGGTTGTCCTCCCATCTCCCGCAGTTCTTCCAGCGTTAGCGGCTCGTTCGGCGGGGTGAGGGTGGACAAATGCTCCAAAGCATCAATAATTTCTTCCCAATCATCATATTTTTCCCGGTCAGAGCCATAGACATAATTTCTCCCATATCTACCAACAGGGCAAAGCTCTTTCTGCTTCTCCTCAATAATTTCAATTGCCTTATCTAAATCAATCGCCCTTGCCATCTTTCAGCGCCTCCAATCTCTCCATCACCATTTCTACTGCCTCGTCCGTCATGGGAGCCATGCAACGCGGACAAAACAAATAGGTATCTTGAACTCCGTGATACTCATGGTGATGCGCCTCAAATCCACATTGTGAACATACAGCACAGCTTGTGTTATTCTTCCAATGCGGCTTAATCCACTTCCCCCGCATTCGCTCCACCGTCTCCCGTCTGACGGGGCGGAGAGCCTTTATTTTTACCTTTTCCAGCTCAATGGCTCTTTCCCGCTGCCGTTTCCCATAATGGTGAGTTGGCGCGCTTTCCAGGTGCTTGATTCTATCCTCACAGCTTTTGATGGCCGCTTCTTCCCGCGTCATTTTCATGGCTGGGCCTCCAATCTTTGTAATTCCTCCGCGCTCAGAATTGGTGTACGAGTATTCCAGGCGAGGCGGGCTTCGTATTCCGTCTTATACCATCCGCTGTTTGTAAAACATTTCGTGCAGATCACATTTCTGCGGACATTTGGCTGATAGTAGCGTTCGCTCCGCACCCTTGCCTTTCCTCTGCACATAGGACATAGCAGCAGCACCCCCGCCTCGCTCAGTCGCTTACTTGCCTTGTGGTCGCCCAAGAGGGCGCGCCTTTCGGCTGTCATGTCATCCTCCTGACTGGCTCTGCGTAAATCTCAACAGGCGTTTTCTTTCCGGCGCGGAATCTGGACAGATATTCCCGGACCGTGTGCACCTGAATTTCCAGGAAATTTGCGCATTCCTTCACGCTGCCTTCAAACAGGTACTGCCCATCCCGGTCATAGAGCGTGTACAGAGTGTGGTATGTTTGACCGCGGGCCCTCTCGATTCCGGCTTTCTTCCTGTGGTAGCTGACCGTCGATGGGGCAGCGCCCACCGCTTTTCCGATCTCTCTGTCTGTGCATCCGCTCCGCGCCATTTCCACCACGCGCAGAAGCGTTTTACTTTTCATGATATGCCGTCACCTCCACCTGGATAGCGTCGCCATCCCAAAACTCGTGGGAGACCCGCTGGACCCATTCCCGGTTGTCGTCCGGGAGCAGATAGCCCTTCATGGCGTCCACAAACGCCTTTCCCAGCGCCGCGTGGTTATCAATGTCCAGGCCGTCGTTCCAGCGGAACGTGATCTCTACCGGCCCGCTGACCATCCGCCGCCGGATATGGGCGCATTTCATGGCCCACTGGGCCAGGGTATGTAACTCCTCAGCGTCCCGCCGGCGCTGTGACCAATGCTTTCCGGCGTAGTAGGCATTCAGGCCGTATCGCTTGTTCCACGCCGCCTTTTCCCGCTTTGTGGGCGGGTAGGGGATGGTAAATTTCATTTCACATACCCCCAGGCGCTTTTATTCGAGCTCTCCGCTGAGGACTTCTTTTCGGATTCCCGCTTTTTCTCCAGTGCATCCCAATCCGCAAGGCACCGGACGCCGCGCGATTGCTTGTCCTGCAGTATTTTGCGGATATACGGCCATGTGGCCGCTTTGCTGTCCAGAGCGATGTCAAAGGCCCTGCGGCATACTTCTGCGCCCATGACTTCTGCAAACCCGCGCAGTTCGTCAAGGGAGGACGGGGACGCGGATGGGTTTACCCGGTTCAGATAGTCAGACACTACCTCCGCTTCCGCTCCTGTTGGCAGTGGGGGGGGTAGGGGGGGACAACCCTGACCTTGTCCTTGACCTTGTCCTTGACCTTGTCCTTGACCTTGTCCTTGACCTTGTCCATGGCTTTTTTCGCTTTCTTCAAAACCCATTGGGTTTTTGGGGTTTTCAGTAAACCAATTCGGTTTTTCTCCCTTAGGTGGTCTTCCGCCTTTTTTACCATTTTCCCGGTTGGTTGTGGCGGTTGCCTCTTGCGCCTGCAAAGATTCGTCGATGTCCCTTTTGATGGCTGGCCAAACGTACCGTTCATTCCCGTTGAATTCTGGCTCCACTCCCGACGCACGATATTTCATCATGGCCAGCACCAGACGCCCCACTTCACCGTCACTGTACGGCTCGAAATAGCTTTCGTAGCTCATCCAAAGCTTGACATATTCCTTTTTTTCCGCCATTGCCTTACTCCTCTTCGGAGCGTCGAACTACAACGTCAAAGTTGTTCTTTCCTGCGGTAAACAACCGGAGCAAAGCGGGAAGTTCGCATTCACGCACCCCTTGAATAGTTACCGTATCGTTTGCATCGTCCAGATAACCACCATCAATAACAAACAGTGTATATTTCATTGATAGACCTCCCATCAAAACGGTAGCTCGCCGTCTTCCTCGCTGATCTCTGCGAAGTCGGAGGCGGAAACGTCCACACCGCGGGAGACAGGACGGGAGCCCTGGTCATCTTTCTTAGAATCCCCAAAGTAGACGTTATCCGCGATCACCTCGGCGCTGCGGCGCTTACCGCCGTCCTTGTCCGTCCAGTCCCGGATTTGAATACGGCCCTCCACAACGGCCATGCGGCCTTTGGAGAAGTACTTGCTGACAAACTCAGCGGTAGAGCGCCAGGCCACAATATCAATAAAGTCCGTCTCCTTCTCGCCGGACTGGGGCTTGAAGTCCCGGTCCACGGCCAGGGTGAAGGATGTAACAGCTGCGCCGCTCTGGGTGCGGCGCAGCTCGGGGTTTTTGCAAAGCCGTCCCTGTAAAAATATTTTGTTCAGCATACCTTTGCCCTCTTTTCTCTTATTTTTTGCTTTGTTTCTTCTGAGTGACGCTTCCCTAAATGGTGAAAAGTGGTGTGTGCTCCAAAAGACATAAGGCAAAGATTTTCAATCCGATTATCAGATTTGTTTCCGTTCAAATGATGGATGCAACATCCATCAGGAACAGGAAAACCCGTTTCTCTTTCCCAAACTAATATGTGCTCCATTACGTAACCGGATGAATCTGCTCTCGGGTGTTCAGGGAAAAGAACTTGCCTATATCCTCTTTTTGTGACTCTTACGCCTCCGTTCCAGTTGCTTCCCCGTTCTCTTTTTCTGGAGAGTGATCTATTTAAAAATTCGATTTCCTTTGATTTGCGAAGCCCAAGTTTATAAGCTTTTTTGTAGATGGCTTGCTTAGACTTCGATGGAAGCAGTTTTTGGAGAGCCGAGTTCGAAACCAAATTGTAATTGCTCGTCAATATCGATATTTCTTCCGGATTCCAAGTTTTCACCCTTTGCTCCTCTCTTGGTGTTGATGCAAAAATACGTACTGGCTGTTCGGCCCCATCTGCTGGTACAGCCAATCCAGGGCCTGCTCCTGGCTCAGGTGGTTGGCGGCTGCACGGTACTCATAGGCATACTGCCCGGCCTCCAGCTTGGCCTTTGCGCGGGTTTCCAGCTCCGCCCGGGTGTGGTTGGCCTCAATGAGATAGAGGTCATAGCCCCGGGCCTCCACTCCGTCCAGTGTGGCAGTGTCGGTGGCGTAGAACAGGCTGTCGTTTCCGCTCCAAATGTGATAGCCACAGTTGGACACATCGTGTGTCAGGGTTTTCGGCATGACTGTGCAGAGGCCCTTGTAAATGAAGCAATACCCGGGCGTCAGGACATCAATCCGCCGCTTATCCACCCCTGCCTCCAGCAGAGGCCCCACCATCCACTCACAGCACCCCCAGCGGAGGGTGGGGCGCTCCTTATGGAGTGCCCGCACCGTCCGGGGGTTGAAATGGTCAGAATGGATGTGCGTCAGCAGCACCAGCCGCAGGTCTTTCTTGACCGGCTCCAGGGCCTTGAAGGGTACGCCGCAGTCGATCAGAATATGGTCGTTGATGACCACGGCGTTGCCCTTGGAGCCGGTTGAAATAATGTTATAGGTCATTCAGGCTCACCTGTTCCTCAGAGGAAACCGCCGCCTCTTCTCCGCCAGAAGGAAGCTCCCCAAGCTGAGGGGCGGGCAGTTCCGGTTCCTGCGCCTGGAGATAGTCAGCAGAATCCTCCGTTACAGCATCCGCTTCAAACGCGGTCTGAAGGTCGATAGACATAACACCCCACTTGGAGATCAGCTGACGCAGCATAGTCTTGAATGCCATAGCGTCAAAGTCTTTCTCCCAGAAGGTATAGCCCTTCCTGGCGGCGTAGCCTTTAGAGTAGCGCAGAGCATGGGCCTCCATCTTCTCCCGGCTCCAGTAGATGGTCTTGCGAAAGCCGTTCAAATACTCGAACATAGCAAGGTAGCCTACTGTCGGTGCGCTCTCGCGGGCCAGTTCGTCCGGATTAAGGTGAATCTCTACATCCTCAGTCAGAGGGTCGAACCGAACCAGCTCACCATCTTTGACGGCAATCACATTCAGGTGCTTGTAGTAGCCGGAGCGGAGGGCAAGCTGAATGTAACCCTTATAGCCAAGCTGAAACTGAGCGTCCTTGCAGCCTTTCTTGGTGTTGTTGAACGGGACAAGGTAATACTGGCCCAGCTGGGGGGAGGGAGACAGGTTCAGCGATTCCCCCAGCAATGCGCCAGACAGGACGGTGGCCGGGTCGCACTCCTGGAGCGCCGGGTTGGTCGCCACGGCGGAGGTGATGGACGCTACAAACCGCTGAGCACGCCTGGGGTCTTTCAGCGTATTGTTAATGAGCTTTTGATAACCATCCGTTGAAATCATCGTGGAAAATTTGGGCCGCTGGGCCTGGGTCGAAATAGCATTATTCATAACGGATTCCCTCCTGGTCTAAAATTTCTTTAATTCTCTTCGCTACAGAAACCGGAACATCATAGGCTAAAATATTCAGCTTTCTAATGCGCCTTTCCTCTCTGGGCGGCTCCGCGGCCGGAGGTGCAACGGTCTCCACCTTCGCCACCGCCTCAGCCTCCAGCGCCCTCTGCTCCTCCCGGAGCGCTTGGGCCTCTTTCTCCGCCTCAATGCGCCGGTGACGCTCCTGCACAGTGGAGATCGCTACCGGGGCGTCCAGCGTCCGTTTGAACTCCACCATGATCTCCTCAGCGTCATCCATGCCGGAGATCAGTTCCACGCTCCTTGCAATTCCGGCCACGAAATCAGCTAACTTTTCCCGCAGCTTCTTGGGCGTTTTTTGCTTGGCGGAGGCCATATCCACAACAATACCGGCCTGCTCATATCGGACGAAATCCACTCTTTCGGCAGCGCACAGCTCCGCGAAATATTCCCGCAGCCCGTCCTCACACCGCCGCTTGATTTCCCGCTCAGTGTCGTCCACCTTGCCCTTCAGCTCCGCGTCCGCCCGTTTATAGGCGTCGCTGACGCACTCCTTATAAACCGCCTCAAACTGTTCATAGGGGCCCAGAACCGCCTTCTTGACCTCTTTTCGCTGTTCCTCCAGCGTCTGGAACTCCTTGTTCAGTTCAGCGCGTACGCCCTTTACCGTCTGGACGGTTTCCTCAGTGCATACCAGGGACAGCGCTTCCCCTACACGCTTATCCACGGTTTCTTTCATAGATCGTAGCTGCTCCTCAATCACTGGAAGTTGCACGACCTTAATCAATTCATTCATCGCTTTCCTCCTTGAAATATTGTTCTCCCATCCAGCAGGAGGGGCACACAACCTTGATTTGCCGCTCCCGGTTTCCATCGCTATCCACAATTTCATTACGTATGACCAGAAGCGGATGATCAAATTCAAGACCGCAGATCATGCAGCGGTACATGCCGGCCTCCTCTCATTCCTCGCACCACCAAATATCAGCCGTTTTCACGCCCAAAGATAAAGCCTCTTGGTGACCTTGTACCGCAATGTCCAGCCTGTTTCCTCGGATAGCAGGGCCGGTATCGTCCGCCCGCAGATACAACATTTCGCCGTTGTGCTCGATCATGATGGTGCTGCCCAGCGGAATCACGGCAGGGTCCACAGCGCAACTCACATACGGAGTCACGCGCCGTCCGCTAGCGGTGATGCCGGAGCCTGTCCCGCAGATGTGGGGCCGTTCCTCGCAGCAGTAGAAGGTGATGGTCACGTTCTTCAGCCTGGTCGAGCGGGCCAGCAGTGCGGCTTCAATGAGTTCATTTTCAGCCGCCTCCAGCTCGTCCAACGTGATCTCCGGCATGGCGGCTTTTGTGTGTTCCGGGCGCGGAGGCTTGGCATCCACATTCAGCGCCAGGAATCCAATTAACCAGATTGCCAGAAGCCCGACGAAGCAAAGATATGTAAGAATCCGCAGTGTTCGATTACTGCGCCGCCGTCGTTCCTCGCGGGTAAGCCGTCGCTTCATACCCGCCCCTCCAGCTTGTCCACCACCCAGAAAAGGCCCCTGGTAAATGTGCATACTCCCAGCAGTACAAAGAAAAATGTTAAATTGCTCATAACTTTGCTCCCATCGCTTTTGCAATCTCTTCTGGGCTAAAGTGAAGAAGAGAAAATAGATTGCATAGCTCGTCATATTTCCATTTTGTTTCCCCAGAAATCCTTTTGTTGATAGAAGATCGGTCAATTCCTAAATAGCTTGCCAATTGGTCTTGCGTCTCAAGTCTCTCGTCAATCATCCTGTGCTTAATGATTTGATTCAGGATATCAAGCCTAGTCTCTTTACGTAGATTTCTGGCTAATTTAACTTTTGGCATAAATCTCCCCCCTTGCTTTTTCCTTCTGGAGGCGATATACTTTATTTAAAAGGGCCTCACCTCAACCCTTGCCCTCGTCGTGCTGCGAACACGGCGGGGGATTTTTTAGGCATCCTCCGGGTATGCGCTGGACACCAGCTCCTTCAGTTCCATCAAATGAATGCCAGGGTCATGTGCCGCCCGATCAAGAATCAGTTCCTTCAACTTGGGGCCAGCTCCCTCTAGCGCCCTGCGGTAATCTTCAAACGAATAATTCATATGTGCCTCCTCCCATGTCCGGCCCTTCCAATCGCGGCAGAGATTATCAAACTCGCGGTTCACGTACCGGGCCATACCTCTTAATTCCTGAATTGTCGTCGGTTCCTTTTTCATGTTAAAAATATCCTCCTATTCTTGCCAGAGGCCGGAGGATGTGATATACTGTCTCCGATACCTCGTGGCTGCTTCACGTGGTGTCATGCCCTGGTCGGTGTCCCATCACTGGCCGGGGCGCTCTTTATTGTTCCTTTCGCCGGGATATGGTAGAATGTGGGCGAAAGGGGGTGATAAATTTGATGGATTGGATAACATTCGGTATTGCAGTTGCTGGTTTTCTGATGTCTTTAGCAACATGGGTGCATACATTTTTATCGCAAAGGCGAAATGTCGGAATCAGAATTACTGAATTTCGGGCAGATGAGAAAATCGCACTCTTTTTTATTCATATTGAAAATAAATCTCGATTGCCGATAGCAATTACACGAATTGTCCTCATCTCGAATCAAGAAAAAGTGGATTGCGAGCCATTTCCGACTTGGGTTTTAGACAGTACACACAAAATCGGAAAAGAAATCATATCGCAGAGAAGTTATTACTCAATGCAAATGCCTATCGCAATATCTTCTCTTGGTGCCGTGAGTGGGTATGTCCTTTTTCAAGCTGATCAATGTATGATTCCAGACGATGCCAAACTGGCGAACCTGCAAGTTTATACCAATCGGGGCCGGTCAAAAATATTGTCAATTCCACTGCCGTCGGAGAATTAACCCCGCCATATATTTCTCGAATTTTATATTTCATGCTTCCCACTCCTTTTTGTTAAAAGAGTCCATCCTCTCACCCCCTCACCATCCATAAGAAACGAATGTCACGTAAAAAATGATAGCCCACCCAAGCCACCATAACGCCTCGCCATTCTCCTTCTTATATTTAAAATAGGCGGCGGCTGCTGCACATAAAATATAGATCATAAACACAATCGTTTTAAAAACCGCCATTTCAATCTCCTGTCGCTCCCGTCATGCTGGTAGTGCGGCGGGGCATCTTTATTTGGTTGTCCTCCCTGCTATGCCGTGCTATACTGGCGGAGAAGGGAGGTGAAAATTTGGAAACAAAACTCACAAAAGATGCGGATAAAATGATCTGCGAAATCTATTCTGTCTATTTGGAACGTCGCGCCAATGGCATCCCAAAGAAACAGTCAAAGGACTTTGCTGATCAGTCTCACTGGCCAGAAAAGTACCGGACGGCATGGATGTCGCCGGATGGTAAAGACACGCTGAAGGAACTGAAAAGCGCAGATTTTATCCGTTATTTCATCTACGGTGGTTTTGAACTAAACGACAAAGCTGTTCTTTATATGGAGAACCGCTTCAAGAACGGAATATCCGAGGTATTAGAGTGGCTTGGAAAGATCAAAGATGCCATTCCTTTCGCCTAACTCTTGTACCAGTAGTCTCTGTAATCATCAATATCAATGTCTGCCGCCGAGACCCGGAGAACCACTTCCGGGTCTTTTCCCGCTTCAATGTGAAGATCAAAGCCAAGAACATGATCAATCTCCACGTCATTCAGTAAGATACGGTGGTCTTTTGTTACTTTGAAGCTATTCATCGATCTCACCCCTTTTTCCATTTCCTGCCCTCTATCATTGGAGGGCTTCCTTTTCTCCGTTGGTACTGGTGTCTTCTGAAAGAAGCTCGTCCACCGTGATGCAGAAATAATCGGCTACCAGTTTCAGATTGTCCACGCTGGGAGAAACCTTACCCCACTTGTAAACCGTCCCGAAACCAAGTCCGACAGCCTTCTCCAAGGCCGTGATGCTTATGCTGTTCTCCCGACAAAGACGCTTGATATTGTCAAGAATCAAGGTATCACCTCCGATTGGAATATCTTCTTGAATCGTTCCCCCCTTAGTGATATTATTGGGACAAAGGAGGGAGATATTTACGATTATGTTTTGGAAAAAACTATCAAGGTCCGAAATCCAATGTATCGAATCGAATATACGACAGCTCAAAGACAGCGAAAAATTGATAAATACAACTGTAAATCCAGCGGTGTTTTTTGGAAGGATCAATTTTACATTAGATTTGCTTCTTCATTTATCGCAATATGAAAAATACAAAATATTTAAAGGGGCTACTCCAACACATGACTACAATATAATATTGGAAAATATAGAGTTAACAGTCGATAAGTTTATAGATCGTGCATTGGAGAGCAATCAGAAGAAAATCGAGACCTTAAAAACAGATGGAGCCAAAAGAAGAAACTACGAAAAGTTTACGTCCGCATTGATTGCAGCGTTTGATTGCGCAAACACATTTTGGACTGGGAATGCTGGATTCCCTCACTATACTGGGCCTCTTTATACTTGGAAGAATTATGAAAGAGTAAAAGCGATTTATGAATCTTCCAGTAAATTTCTATCAGAAAAACAAATCCCTCCCTCCCAAAATTTCTTAAAATGAATTAGAAAACACCCTCCTTTTCCTTGACGGAAATCGGAAAATATGCTAACATTGAATTGCTGATACAATTACATATATTCCGATTAGGCCCGTATCATATAGGGGCTTGGTTTTTGTTACCCTATGCCTCTATTATATTAGCAAATTTACCGATTGTCAACAGAAATTTAGGAAATTTACTAATTATTTTCAAGGGGTGATTTTTTGGTCGACAGGATTAGAGAATTGTGTTCTTTAACTGGAAAATCTTTATTTTCTTTGGAAAAAGAATGCGGTTTTGGAAACGGGACAATAAATAAATGGGATAAAAGTTCTCCGTCTATAGACCGTGTGTCTAAAGTCGCAGCGGCGCTCGGAGTGACCGTCGGAGATATTTTGGGCGAAAAAAATACCGCCCCCATTTCTGAGGACGGTAAAGCTGAAATCTTATCTATTTTTGATTCCTTATCTCTTGATAGGCGTTCCAAATTGATTGAACTGGCTCGTCTTTATTTAGCCGATCAGCGCAAAAGCGAAGAAATGAAATAAAATCATTTTCATTATCGACTCTTTCGCAGAGCAATTCACCGCAGGTCATATCTCGTTCATCCATATTCCAGTTGCCCCTCCTCGTTTGAGAACATTTGTTCTAGTGATTTGATAATATCATAGCACCGAGGAGAATATAAGGCAATCAGCAGATTTTCACAATTCTTTCCATTTATATTTTGTATTGACCTATATCTAGTGGTCTTTACTTTTATACCACAATTTTACTTTTTACGATAGGTTCCCATTTTAGCGAAAAACCGACAAAAGGCAGTAAAATGAGGAGGAAGAGAAGATGAAAACTTGGAAACTTTTGTCCGGCATTATTTCTATCGTACTTAGCGCAGTAGTAGTATATCAGTCGAGGGCTGCTTCGTTTATAGATAGAATCGCTAACAATTTGCTAGATGTTGGAAGTTATAGCGGAACTATAGGGTATATCGTTGCTCTTCTTATGGTTGCAGGCGGAATTGTATCTATTGTGACTAGGAAAGGGAGCAAACCTGGAGATATATCCATTGTGGTTCTCTTTGGTATTGCTTCTCTGCTTGGCTATACAATGGGTGGAATTTATGTAGACCTTATCGTTTGGTCAACATGGTGCATCGCTTGTGCTACTGTAGCTGTCATTTCACTTGTAAGAGGAAGTAATACCAAAAAACTTGCGAAAAAAGAAGTTGACCAGATCAGACAGACTATCAATCCACAGATCAACACCGGGCATGTGTATCAAAGTGATGTTGACGCTACCGTTACTCGCTCCATAGATTTTTCTTTTGGCAGTTTTATTGTCGGCCTTATTGTTTCCATAACGGGCCTCGTGTCTCTGTTTTTCTCCTGGTGGGGACTGGCCGCTGTTGTCGTTGGCCTTGCAACCTTGATTTTTGCATATTTTCAGCAGTAAAAAAGCCGCCGTCAGGAATTTCCTGGCGGCGTGTTTCTAGGAGGTAATGTTGTGAAAGTTCCAGAGCCAAGAAAGTTATCATCCGGAAAATGGTTCATCCAATTGCGCTTAGGCGGAGAGAGCGTCAGCATATCGGACTTTGACCGAAAGAAGTGCATCCGAGAGGCACAGGCAATCAAGGCGGAGTATCTAGCTGGAAAACGAGTCATAGAAAAACAACCAGAAAAACTAAAAACAATTTCCCAAGATATTGATTCTTATATAAAAAACAAGGATAATGCCCTATCTCCGTCAACCATTCGAGGGTACCGCTCTATTCAGCGAAATAGGTTCAAGTCTATTATGGGAAAACCGTTCCAAGAAGTACAGGAATGTGATTGGCAGACTATCGTAAATAATGAAGCTGCACTATGTGCTCCTAAAACACTTAAAAACACATGGATGTTTTTGAGAACCGTGGCATATCAGTGCGAAAAAATCCAGCTTCCAGACGTATCTATACCGGCTATCCCACCCGCTAACACAGCATTTTTGCAGCCAGATGAAATCTTGAAGTTTGTGGATCATATAAAAAACACAAAAGTTGCGGTAGGCGCATTATTAGCTTTATCTTCTTTGAGAATATCTGAAATATCTGCATTGAAATGGGAAGACATTCCCTCAAGCCCCAAAATAATTCGAGTATCAGGGGCCGTTGTTCGTGCAGACAAGTCATCATGGGTGCGCAAAAAACAGAACAAAAATGCCTCTAGCACTCGCATGGTCCCAATACTTATTCCAGAGCTTTCAGATGCCATAGCGCGGCTCAGAAAGCCGTCTGGGCCTATTATGGATTATGACCAAGACACACTTCGTGTGTACGTTCACAAGGCGTGTGCTGAGGCAGGAATTACTGACGTCACAATCCATGGATTAAGACACAGTTTTGCATCGTTGGCTTACCACCTCAAAATGCCAGAGAAAATCGCGATGGAAATAGGAGGATGGAAAGATGCAGCTACCATGCATAAAATATATACTCACATAGCGAGAAGCGATATAGATCATTACAAATCCGCCATGTCAGATTTCTACAATCGAAAAGAAAATGCTAATAAAAATGCTAACTCTTGAAAATTTTCTTTATTTTTCATGGGTTATACAGTTTGCCTTGTGGGTTCGAGTCCCACCACCGGCACCAAACCTAAAAACCACGTAGCCTCAATGGTTGCGTGGTTTTTCTTTGTGTTTCAATGGTTTGCGAGCAAATCAAAAAGATTTATTTTAGAACTGGCAGTTCTTGTTTAGATATGAAAAATACTCATTGCCACAAGTAAATGCTAACTAAAATGCTAACTGAAATCCCCGCCCTCATGAGAGAGCGGGGACTATCATCAGCGCTTCACGACAAACTCATAGTACCGAGCAAGCTTGTCGGGAGCGGCGTCCTGGTCGTCCAGAAACGCTTTCGCAATTTCGGCATAGAAGTCGATATTGCTGACATTGAGCTTCTTGGCGACCTTGCTGTAATCGGAATATACCATGTTCATAGCTACCCACCATTGATAAGGGTCGCAGTTGATGCCGCGCTGCGTCATGATCTGGTTGGTTTGTTCCAACGTCCAGTGCGGACCGGTAGTTCCGTCTACATTCTGCATTGCGCTGGTCCACTCTTTCGCCTCTTCCTGGGTGAACGGTTTAGCTGAATTGGAATCGGGAGGCTTTCCGTTTTCCCATTGGCAGATAGTGTTGTACGCTCCGCTGTAAGTGCTTAAACGTTCTGCCGTCCGTTCGCTCATTGGTTCAACCATGCATTCCGCAATTTTTAAAAGGAGCCATTCTCGGGAGCCTTCCCGCGCTTCGTTGGTGCCATTCATGGCGGCACCCCCTTACTCACGGTCCAGCTGTTCCATGCAGCGGCGGATAGCCTCACGCTCCCGCTCATTCGACACAGAGCCCATCATATCCTCCAACTGGGCCATCATCTGCTCTTTTGCGTCATGTCGGCTGTAACCGCTTTCACGGCTGTAGCCGCGATTGCTGTAACCATCTCGGGAGTAATGGCCCCGAACGTAGTGTTTTCCGCGATTGGCATAGCTGGAACCGCGATTGTAAGCCCCGCGCCCTTCCCAGTCTCCGGCCTCGGAGTAACCACCATCTTCCTCCAGAGCACAGATTTTGTCAATGTTCTTGATGGTGTCGGTGAGCTTATGTGCCAGCTCCAAATCGCCAGCGCCCAGTTCTCCCTTCCGAGCTAGTTCCTCCAGCTCCATCTCAAACTTATCTTTCAGCTCATACAGTGCTTTCATTTTGCTCTCTCCTTTCAGCATACACGCTCAACGATCACGTTGGCATTTTCCAGCTCAATCGTCTCTGTGGAGGTGTTTTTGACAGCCACTGTCACACAGCAGCCGCGGGGAACCTCAATAAATGCGGCGGCAAATACATTGAAGAACTCATTAACTGCTGCAGGGGTGACAATAGCGGTCGCACTTCCAAGGGCCTCGCCCTCCACGGCGATAGCGACAGAGATGGGTCCAACTGTCCCGCCGGTCGGGATGGCAATATTCCCGCCAAATACCACCTTGTAACGGGCACGGCACTGATTGGTCATCCCTCGCAGAGTGATGATACCAGAACCTTCCCGATGAACGATACAATTGGAGCCGGAAACGGGCGTTTCGCTAAAAACTGCATTCCCATTAGCCGCGATCTGCTGAACAAATACTCCGGTAAATTCAGCCATAAAATCAATCCTTTCTCATAAAAGAATACGGCGGAGCCATTGCCCCGCCGCGTTGTTGTAGTATCGGCACGGGGCCGAACATTCCGGTCATGCCGGAAAGCTGATGTATTTGGTTTTAGCAGCCACAACCGCAGGAGCTATAGCACCCACAACCGGCATAAGGGTTCGGAACCTGATAGGCCGGGACAGGACACGGACGGAGCTGGTTGACCAAGTAATTGTTCTGAGCCTGCTGAGAAGCCGCCAGCCGCAGAGCCTGATTCTCGTCCCGCAGGGCCTGAGCCTTATCCGCCGCAAGGTAATCAATGATGCGATCTCCCACGCGGTCAATGGCTTGCAGGGTGTTGCAATTCATCTGCTGGGCCTCGAAGCGCGTCTGCATGGTGGACTTCTCAATGTCACAGCAGCAATTCTGAATCTGGTTCTGGATGGCAGTGGTGTTCATCACACCCTGGGTAGTGTTCGCCTGGATCATCGCCTGTGTCGCATTTGCGTTTTGAAGCGCGTCATAGCGATTGGTGCAGCAACAGTCTGCAATCTGTGCCTGCAAAGCGTTGTTGCCCTGCATGATTGCCATCTGGGTTGCGTTGCCGTTGGTCAAAACAGCGGTGTTTAAACCGTTGATCTGCTGTGCGGTAGTGTAAAAACCGTCGCAAAGACCCTGCTGAACAGTGTCCAGCTTGCGCTCCACCTGAGCGAAGTCAGAGGCGAGGACATAGTTGTCGATAGCCCCGGAGCCGGAGGGGGTTGCACCGTTTCCATTGCCGCCCCAGTTGCCGCGATTCCAACCACCGGCGAAGATAAACAGGAACAGGATAATAATCCACCACGAGCCATCGTTACCCCAGCCCATGCCACCGCCGCCATTGCCGCTCGTAGAACCAGCTGGAACCACAGGCATGGTAAAGGGAGTTTCAGAATTAAGAGACATGTGATTTCTCCTTTCAAAATTTGTTTTCTATGCTAAATCGTGGCCACGATTCAAGCCTATTGATTGCTCATCATTTGCTGAAATGCTCTTGCCATTCCCTGCAATTCGTTGAATTGCGCCTGGGTCATCTGTCCGGAATTAAGAAGCTCCTGTACCTTTGCTTTTGGGTCACCCTGAAAAGTTTGGCGGAATTCCTTGAACTGTTGGAGCATTCCCATCATGTTTCCCATGGGGCCGGGGAGATTAGCGCCGCCCATAGCGTTGAAAAACGGATTACTCATCGTTCGCAGCCTCCTTTTTCGCCTTTGCAATTTTTGGCGTACTCAGAGCGTCCACACGGGCCGCTAGAGCGTCCAACTGCTCCCGGGTGGCATATTCCACTGCCGGGGCCTGCGAGGGCTGTGCAGGGCTTGCAGGAGCATTTGAGGCGCTTCTCTCCACTAGGTCGTAAATCTTGGTAGTTGGCTTTCCAGAGGCGTCAGCCTGTTTAAGGTAGATCACCGGCGCGGTGCTGTCCCACAGGGCAACGGCACTATTGGGAGCTACCGGGTACTCGAATGCCGCTTGCCCACCGGGAACCCACACAATCTGTGTGTTGTTCTGCTGGAGTGGTTGTTGCATATTTTGCAACGGTTGGGGCTGATACTGCCCAGCCCTCAGCTGTGCCATCTGGGCAGGCATAGGCGGCTGATAGGGTTGATAGGGATTGTAGTAAGACGGATAACCATAAGCCATGAATTAATCCTCCTTCATCCAGTAGTACAAAACGATCTCATTCCCGCTGTCCCAGGTGTCATATATAATAGAATCCTGAACGCAGACCACATGTCCGGACAGCGCCAGAATATAGGTCCCATGAGGGTTCTCTGTTGCGAAATCCGCTACAGACATATCATCTCTGACAATGTCCCTCTCGAAGCCCTGCCTGCGCAGATAGGCTCCCCAGACAGCGTTGCTTGACGGCATATCTTTGAGCAGGTTTCCTTCAATACAGAGATTCCAATAGGTAGCGTCCCAGCTTTGGCCCAGGGCTTTAGAAATCGCTCTGACTGTGCAATCCCCAACATTACGTCCGGCTGGGTTTTCGTTGTAAAATTCAAACCGCATATTCACGCCGGTCATCGAACAACAATTCCTGCTGCCGGATGAACGCCTCCAATTCTGAAAATTTCCCCTCTGCCGCATACTGAAAACAGGCGTCTGTGGCGTTGGATGTGGTCCATCCGCAGGCCACCAGCCGCTTGACAAGCTCAGACCCATTCACAAGCAAAATAACACGTCCTTTGCAACAAAAATAAGGAGTCCGTGAGGAGGGCGGCGACGTGTACCAACCCTTGAATCCTCACGTCCTCCATGTCTATATTGTCGCATAAAAAATCCCCGGCTGGGGGCGTTCCCAGTCGGGGTTATGTAAGACTTATGCTTGATCTATGCTGAGTTTGGGTAGAGCTGCTTTGCTACATCGGCAACCCGTTGGAAGATGTACCTTTCGTGACTGCTGACAGCGCCACGATACCAACCAAGATCGGCTGCAACTTCGATTTGGCCTGCCTTATCAATGATGCGCCGTTTCGCTATAAATTCGTCATCTTCATGTAAGGCCGCTTCATAGATAGCTCTCTCCAACTGAGAGCGCAAGAGTTTATCTAGCGGTGGTGGTAATTTCACTCTTGCGCTCATTGGTTCACGTCCTTTTACTTCAAATTGTGATACCTGTACAGCATCACGGCAAACTGTCTGCGGGTAACGGGCTGGTCCAGCATCATGTCGCCGTTCGTGTTGCCCAGCATAATGCCGTTCTCCTGCACCCACTGGACCGCCAGATCACTTTCAGAAGGATTGTCCACAGTTTCCTCCTTCCAGGCAATCCCCAGATAGTTCAGGATGCCCTTTGCTTCCGCTTCCGCCAGTTTCTGCCGGTATGCGGAGTTTTTGAGATTTGCGGTGTCTGTTTGATTGGTGTGGAAGCCATGCTCGATCAGAACAGCCGGAGCCACGGTGCCTTTCAAGACATACAGCGACGGGTCCGCCACAATCGGCGTAGACCTGACAGTAATTCCGGCGTCTTTGACAGCCTCCAGGATATCCTTTGCTGCCTCATAGCCGCTCCCGCTGGTCTTGTAGACATATGCGCTCCATCCGGAGGCAGAGGACCAGCCTCCATCTCCAGCGGCGTTGCTGTGCAGGCTCACGAACAAATCCAGGTCTTTGATGGCGTTTGCAATCGCACACCGCTGCGCAAGGCTGACTTCCCCGCCGCCAGTTCTGGTCATGGTGACGGCAATGCTATGCCGCTCCAGGATGCTCTGAATGCGTTTCCCCATGTCCAGGGCAAACTCATGCTCATAATAGGTTCCGTCCGGGCTTTTGTTGGCGAGGTTTCCCGCGTCATGGCCCGGGTCCAGGACCACCTTCTTCTTTTCCACAGTTGTCTCCCCTTTCTTGAGATAGACCAGAATCAAATCATGCACGGCTCTGCTGCTCTGGATGACCGCGCCCTTGAAATAACACTGGCTGGAGCCGCCGCCATCCAGCATAACCGCGGAATCCCATCCTGCCGCCGCCAAATCGTCTCTGAGGGCTTCCGGCGTCCGGGTCATACTCCCTCCGTCCCTCGTACAGTAAAGGGCCAGAGAGCCGTCCTTGACGCCAATGGCAGAGCGCCCACGTTTGCCGCCCTGCCCCTCGTCATAGATCAATTTGGAGAGTGGCTTTCCGGAAACAATCAGCGGTGTGCAAGTGATATAATTGCGCTGAGAGGCGTCTGGCAGCGTGTCCATAGAAATGTCCGGCCCATCATTCCAGGAGTAGCCGGAGACTGTGTAATCCGGTTTGCAGAGTACCTTCCCATCTGCTTTCAAGTGGCAATTAGGTACAAACGTGCTCATGTTGTAGAGCGTGCCGTTGAGGATGTAATCCGCCCCGGTCTCCCTCTGAATTTGAGAGAGAGACCGGCGAGCGGTGTTGATGTAGAGCTGGATGCGCTGGATATCTTTCAGGGGGATTGTTACCGCCAGATGGTCAGGCATTTCCACCACTCCCCAGCTGCTTGAAAACCTGATTTGCACCGGTAGCCGCCAGGCCAGACACGATGCCGACAGCCGCAGCGGTGATGTAATCCGTGGCGGGGAATTCTGGCATAATGAACATGCCCGCAACACCCAGAACGCCGCCAAACACTCCGCAGACAATGGGAATCCACTTGTTGTCAAGCCCGGATGCCTTCACGCCTTGCCCGATCAGCAGGCAAATGACGGTGATCGCCGCCACGCCGGTGATGCCGAGAGAAGAAACATCCATAGATTAACCCCTCCCGTGGTCCTTGTCGTAGTCCGCCATAGACTTGGGCTGATACTTGCAGGACCCGTCCTCAGCATAGATGTACCGCAGGGAGCCCTTCACCACGTCCACGCCATGATACTTGGGCCGGTTGTACACCATATCCTTTTCGGGGATGTACTTGTCGATCTCCTCCTGCCACGCGACAGCGCCAGCAAAGGTGTGCATGGAGGCCCACCAGGGAGTCTCAACGGGAGCGGGAATAAAGCCCTCCTCCATCTCTTCCTTCGTCCAGCCGCCTCCAGGGTTCTTGTTCGGGTCCAGAGAAAAGTTCGCGCCAGCCTCTTTCAGCTTCGCGTTGGCTTCCTCCACCGTGATCTTACCGGCCTTGTACTGCTCCATGATGTCGTTGATGGTCTTGTTCATAATAGTACTTCCTTTCTTTTTACAGCCCGATTCGGGCCAGAATAAACGTAATCACTGCCGCCAGGACCGCCCAAATCACTTTATCCACAATGGAATCCCAGCGCTTCTTTGGGCTGGCCTGTTCTGTCTCCTGCCATGCGATCAGCTTGTCCAGCTTTTCCATGATGTTGTCATACTGCTCATTCCGGGCGGCCTCTGCCTTTTCCAGGTCTCGAATCCGGTCAAACAGTTTTCCATGGGTGTCTCTCGCCTGTTCCTGCAATTTTTCCATCTGCTTTTCCAGCATGTTTGCTTTTTGCAGGCCCAAACAATCCCGCTGTGGGTCTATAATGCATTTTTCATTACTCATGGGCAGCACCGCCTATCTGTGGTATAATCTTTTTGAGGTGATGATATGGATTTGGATTTGTATAAAGTTACCGTGATCTGCTCAAAGTGTGGACGAATGGCCCCTTTCACTCTGCCAGATGGTTCCAATATATGGGGTTCTTGGGACTGGCATCATCCCTGTTCCTTTTGCGGGGAAACTGCATGGGTTGCCCACGAACCAGGTCGGGACTGGAAAACCGGGAAGCCGCTAAATTAGATGCCATAAACCCTCATTTTTTCATAAAAATATGAAAAGGTAACGAGTAGGTGCTACTAATTTTAATACCTAAGTTATTGTTATGAGAGAAAATAAATACATTTATAGAATTTGGGGGATATTGAAGAACTGTTACGCCATTTCCTTGTATTAAGTTGACTACGTTGACAGGTACAAATGATGTACTGTCATTTGAAGCCATAATGGCTATCACTTTAGCGTTTGCCGTATCTGGTAATTCAATATATGAGTTTTGGGAATTCCCTGAATATACGTGGGTCCACTCACTAAAATCATAAATCATATCATCTTCTCCCTTAACAATTTTGTTGGAGTTAGCTATTTCAGTCTTACTTGTCACATTCACTTGATTTGCAATCATGTGTCCTCCTTCATCATGGGAGTTTTTGAAGACGGCAGCCGATGTTAATGCTTGTCCCTGCAGCGGAATTCTGTCCATTTAGATGGAATGCACCGTAATCATGGCCTTGTCCATAGGAACCACCAATAAGCAGTACAACTCCATTTGCATTGTAGAAACATTTATCACATACGAAAGTGCTCTCGCTCCCAGACACCGCGTTTGGGTACAATGCGTATTCATAGCCCTCTGCCGTTGGATTCGTCCAGGCAGAAATAAAGCCGAGAGACGTAGCCCTCTGCCCTACCAGCACCCCGTTTTCTGCATCACTAAAGTTATCAGGGTTTTTAATGCAGTACACATTGGCACCCGAAAAGTAAACACCATCACAAATGGTGACTGCATTATCCCACAAACCTTCGATATGACGGTACTGACAGCATCCGTATGTGTCGCGACTAGCTGCGCTGGTGCCTGTATGATACACCATAGCGTCCGTCAAACCCATATTAAACATCTGTTTGTTGGGGGAGCAACCATAGCCGATGGTGGCCTGGCTATTCCAGTTAGCGTACTCCACCAGGTAGAGCATCATGATCGTCCAGTACATGGCGAAGTCGTACTGCCAGATGGTGTCCCCCAGGTTGTGGATGGAAGTTCTCGCCGTGGCTTTTGTAATATTTCCTAGCGGTTGGCTGCCGGCTTGGGATTTATAGGACATGCTGCAGTGGTACCGGCCCACATACACCGCGTCCCGCTCTCCATGGCCGTCTCCCCGGTCCGCGTGGGCGGGGGAGACGTGGAACCCGTCCTCCGGCCCGTCTGCAATCTGCAGTTTCATGGTGTTTCCGCTGCGGGTCCACTTGTACCAGTATTTCGGGATCTTCACCAGTTTCCCCGCCGCGGCGTCGTCCTCCACCATCATCCCGCTCCATGGCATGAGGTTGTCAAAGGGACTGCTGCCGTTGCCGTTGTTGACTGCGGGCGATGGATTTCCAAAACCGGCTGCCTCGTCTGTCCTCGTCCATGTAGTAGCCGCGCTTCCATCCCATTCCGCTCCATAAATATGGGCTGTTGGCGCAGGAGGTTCCGTGCTTATCACGTCAGTAATAACTATATACACAGTCAAATCCGCTTCCGGAACCGTCTGGCAGGTGAAGGTAAGACTATTGGCGGCTTGTCCGGTGCAGAGGATTCCGGAAGCGAGGTAAGCGGCTTGGGAGGCAATAGCAGGCACGGGCTGAATCAGCTGCTTTGTCTCGTCGGCAAGTACTCCTGGAACAGTGATTGTCTGAGAATTTCCAGGCCATGCAGACGCGAGAAGCGTCACACCATTGCCCGTTGGCTTTCCGCCCGCATTGGCGAGTACTTCCTGAAATTCTTCCTCCGTCCCCGTATATCCCCCATCCACCGCATACTGATAAGCTGATTTGCCGGGAAGACCAATCCCGGCCACTTTTTTGCCGTTTACGTAGAGTGCCATAGAGACCTCCTAATACTTGATGATGGGGGTTAAGGCGATATTATAGGGGCGGACTGAATAATAACCAAATGTTAAAGATGTCCCAGAGGAGGCATTTCCTATATTGCTTGTTGCATTTGCTGATTTATCATAATTATGAACTGACACATCTCTTCCTTGCAAAATAACGCTGCCAATGCTAGTTGCTTCCTGCTTCTGTCCGAATGTGGCGGAGTACCCATCCTGAGACCCGGCACCACGAATAAACGCCGCCTGCAAGTTTGGAAGGGCAAAGGTCGTGCTTCCATCACCCGTCCCAAACGTGGTTCCAATCGCCGCAAACAGGTCCGCGTATTCTGTACGGCTGACCGCGCTTCCGTCGCAAATCAAGTACCCCTCCGGCGCTGTCTGTGCCGCCAGCCAGAATACAGACCCTACCGGAACGCCGGCGCCTCCTTTTGGCGCTGTGCTCAGTTCTGTAATGGCGTCCTGTACGTTGGTAGCGGTCATGCCGGACTCTGT
Source organism: uncultured bacterium (assembly GCA_905215105.1). Lineage (GTDB taxonomy): Bacteria > Bacillota > Clostridia > Oscillospirales > Acutalibacteraceae > Heritagella_A. The sequence goes on along the minus strand of CAJMOI010000002.1, from coordinate 12,078 downwards.
GTTGTCATAGGTGATCTTGGAGGCGCTTACATCTTGCGGGTCCGCCTCCTCAGTAAACTCAATCGTGTACGGGCCGGAGCCGAGGGTTTCGGACATAGAAGCCGTTCCGCTTCCGGGAACCGTAACGGCCTGATTCGCTCTTGCGATTCCCTTGTCAATTTCCGGTCCCGTGTAGGCCCCGTTATATCCATCTGTTGTCGGCATATGATCACTCCCTCATGCAGAGATATGGCTCCCCATCGGCGGTAATGTAGGCTGTGCTGCCAACAGGAATATAATAGTAGTTGTCGTTCCAGCTTCCGTCTTCCCCCTGTGCAAAGAGGGAAATTCGATAGTTCCCGTCTCCATGAACAAGGTAATCGTCATACACCTCGAAACTCCGCTGTGTGTTCGCCGGGGTGGTGGAGAAGGACGCGATCAGCGCCCCCTTCCCCACGCCGTACTCCTCCCCAGCCTTCGTAGCGCGGCACTCAAACGCCTGATAGGGAATATCTGACTGAAACGCCACAATGATATAATCAAAGCCAGACACGGCGGAGACCTTTTCTCCAGAAATAGAGAATGTCAGCTTTGGGGCCGCCATTATGCCACACTCCAAATGCCTGCGGCAGTCTTGACGAAGACCTTGACAATCTTCACGCCGTCTCCGGTAGACGCGCTCTCCAAATCGGTTCCGTTAATCGTAACCTGGATATTAGTGGTGGCGGGATAATTGCCTTCGTTTCCGCTGGTGTTGATGGAGCCGCCAGTGGTGGGGATCAGGGTGCCCGCATCCTGCTCGCTGGAATTGGCAGGAACCACGCAAACCTTGTACTCGTCAAACTCCACATCGGAAGTAAAGTTGATAACAGACTGATTGAATCCCGCAATCTTGGAAATCTTGCTCTTGTCCGGGCCGGTGACTGTGACCACGGGAACCGTAGTGTTGAGAGTGATATCATCCGTCACCTCGGCGCTCTCGTTGCCCACATCGTCACGGACCTTGATATGTACAGTCTTCAGGCCATCCCCAGAAGTCAGGTTGACGCTCTTGCTGGTGGCAAAGGTCTCCCAGCTGGCGGACCCTTCCTCCGCAACACCATCAATTCCCCAGATTTTCATCTGGTAGCCGGTGGTCTGCTCGTCGCTGACTCCAATGGTCAGCTTTACCGCTGTACTGGTCGCATACAGTGCCCCATCATTAATTTGCAGTGTCAGGCCAGACGGTGCGGTGGTATCAAGAGTTAGGTTAAAATAGCTTGCCATTTACTGACTCTCCTTTGTGTCAAGTTGGATATATACATAGGCCCCTGGCCTTTCATAAACATTCTCGCTGCCAGCCATGATGGTTTTAATCCCCATCTCTCCCAGCATCAAGGTCTCTATGGTCTCTGTTCCTGCATAAATCATTTTTCTACCCCCGAATCAGATAGAGCGTGGTGGGGCTCTTTGTGGGAAGCTCCTCATATTCCTGCCTGTCCATCACACGGATCACTGATATCTCCGGAGATGATACATTGCCGGAACCGGAGCCTCCCAAAACCCACTCCGCAGCGCCGTCCAGAACACCCAGAAACTTTCCTTCGTCCTCTGGGGTAATCTTTGGCAAGCCAGAGCCCCCAGCTGGAAGTGGAACATCACTCTCCTCATATTCCTTCTTATCCGGGTTCCAGATCATCCAATAGCCGTTTTCACCCGGCATCGGCGGATTATCGTTGATGCCTGTCAGCCTTTTTTCCATCTGCTCAAACTCTGAGGGTAAAGGAGGCGGGAAAGAGTCTGCCGCATTTATGCTCCGGAACACCGTAGCGTAAAACAGGTTGCTGTGCCGAACATAGTCGCCCAGAGTACCGCGTACCTGCATGGCATATGTACCATCATCTGCCAGCATAGAGGCCGTTAGAAGGGCACTGTAGACCATTCCAGTTCTTATAAGCTGGATAATATTTTTTTCTCCATCTTTTTCTACGTCTACTTTCAGGTCCCATTCCTCTGTCAGATCGGTGGACACTTTCAGAACTGTAGCCCCATTGTCCCCTTCAAAGCCCAAAGAAAACCCTGGTGGAGCACACACCTCCCAATCCTTCATATAGAGCATGCAACATCACCTCACACTGTCGGATTCATCTGATCGTTTACCCAATCAAACATGGCATCCTGTTCCTCACCAGAATATTTACTTGTATAGTATTCTGTAGGCTCTTCTGAAATTTCTTGCAGGGCTAGCGTGTTAATTAAATCCATTAATTGCTGTTCCAATGCCGAAATTCGTTCTTCGTTTGTCATGCTTCTACCTCACACAATGGTTAAGCGGTTCAGTCGATCAAGGAGAACCTTTCCATTTTTGTCTTTCCTGACGCCTGCTTCAATCGGTTTTGGCCTGTTGTAAAATAAGATGATACAACCATCTCCACCCGGGCCTCCCTTTCCACCAGGCCCGCCATCTCCTGGGCTTCCCGGATTTGCGGAACCACTTGGCCCACCAGCCGAAGGATTCCTTTCAAAGCCAGCCCAAGAAGGGCAAGAGCCGCCTCCTCCGCCATATCCGCCGCGCCCGCCATAGGTAAGCTGCGGTTTTGCTGGGATTGCAGACGGCGCCGGAGGAGTAAGGCCATTTGCTGCTTTTGCATAGGTTGTGGTGTTAGAGCCTCGTTGTGATGGCATGCTTTGCGTAACTCCAGCAACGCCACCGGGCCCCAATGCATAACCTGCCCATGCTCCAGCATTTCCTTTATCATTCGTGTCAAATGTCTGCCAATAGGCAACGCCAGAAGATATTTCTCTTGTAGGAGCACCAGCCCAACTTTTTCCATTTTCATCAAACGCAGCAGTGGATGGCTGATACCGCAGCACAATATTGAGGTCCATTTCGTTGCTTGGAATGGTGTGCCCAGGAACAGCTCCCGCTCCATCGCCGCCTGAGAGGCCACTTGGTCCAGAAGCCGCATATACTTCTGATGTAATTGGATCTACCCATCCTGACGAGGCTGGATAAGCACCGTTATCAGATGTTGCTCCATTAAAGGTCGTTGCGCCACCCTCATTTCCATCTACGGACGCAGAATCGCTATATAACGCTCCATCACCACCAATCCCGCATTGAAATGGAAGTACTTGTCCTGGTGTTACGTTCATACTTCCTTCGAGCACTTTAGAGCCTTTGCCTCCATCGCCACCAGAACCGCCTTTGCCTCCAGCTCCGCCCCAAAGCTGAATCGTTCCTTGCGCGGTTACTTCTCCTGTAACCCAGGACGTTTTCGTATAAGAATGCGATTTTGACCCTCCTGATGTTCCGCCTTTTAACCCTGCTTTTCCGCCTTGCGCTCCACTAAATAGCACATATCGTACATTCGTAACGCCCTCTGGAACCGTCCAATTACCGCTTCCAGTGAGCACTTCGCGATAATCATAGTACTGACTGCTTTCATATTTTGGCGGGACAAAGCCGATCAGCATTTTCTCATTTGCTCGGAGCGTATTTGATAAATTGATATCTGAACTCTCCAGACAGGCAGTAACCGCCTCTTTATCATAAGGATGCCATGTAGCTACACGGTTCCCAGGAATCTCTCCTTGGTAAATAACTGGGGACTGTATTGTTTCTGTCCATTGGTAGTAGTTTGCCATCCGCTCAGCTACTGCTACTGAGTTCACAAGGCTCACCAACGTGGCATCTTTTACAGATTTAATATTCGGTTCTGCCGCCTCTAAAACATCGCGTATAATCTCTCTGGTATTATGGATGTACGATTTTCCTGTCAACGTACCAGTTCCAGACGAAACCTTTGCATAGTTGGCTCCGCTTTCTAAAATGGAAAAGCCAGATGCAACCAGATCATACATGGGTTCTCGAAAGGTAATCACATCTCCCTGCGATGCAGTTCCTTCAAAAAGGTTTGTTTCTTCTCCACCTTCTGCATATTGATGCTCGGTCACGGAAATCTGAGTAATCTTTGCAGTTTCAGGAACTTTTGCGCCTTCAAGCAGATAGTCCATGTTAGTTTCGCAGATAACACCGTCCCATAAGCCCTCAATTCGCAGCACGCCATCTAGGTCGGTTTTTATCCATGCCCCAATCGCAATCAGCACTTGCACAAGATTATCTCTCGGTGCTGCAATAGGAAGCCAGCCATACAATTTGACTCCGGCATACTTGCTCTGGATTGTAAAAGGAACCGTTCCACAAATGTCAGAAATGATTTCTTCCGCTGTTTGACCGGTGCAAATTCCTCCATAGTGTTGCCCTTCTGTCAGAATACCAATGGCGGACGTGGCATAGATACTATACCGGCTTGGTCCAATTCGCTCCACTTCCTGGAGATAAAATATGCCTCTCTGAGCATCATCATAAAACCACGTCAGCGGGTCGTTTCGGGAGAAGTTCCGTAGCGCTCCAGCCAGGTCTTTCACATCTGCCGACAGGGTATTAACCTCCAGAGACGAGGACCGAAGTGACATTGCCATGTGTACACTTCCGGAAGCTATATCGTCTTGTGTGAAAGTCGTTGTTTTATAAACTAGCTTGTTCATGTTGGCTTCCTCTTTGCTTCCTGCGCGTAAAGATTCACAGTCAAGTTGCCCCACGCCGTTCCATCATCCATATAGAGAACATCATCTTCCACAACTTCAATATAAGCTGTAAAGGATATGGTAGTTTGTCCATATGGTGCGACTAATACATGGCTATCCACTGGTGCAGATAGCACTTCATACATGGAGTCGTAATCTTCACGGCTCATTCCATCCGCAGAGACTTCCATCGTGTAGTCATAAAAGGTACCCTGTACATCTCTCCAACGCTTTCCAGACAAGGCATTATCTGCATTGGGACCATCTTTGATGTTTGCCGTCCGATGGATTGACACAACGCCCACATTGTAACCAACGCCATCTATGGTAAATATGTAATCCATCTAAACACCTCAGTCCACCAGATCAGTACCAGCTCGGCTATTTTCTGCCTGCCAATAAGGTCTCAGGAACATTGCTGCTTCGCGGGGATAAAAGCTGATCTCTAGTCTCTCCCGCAATGTACCGCCACTATCTCTTCCACGATTCTGGGCCTGTCTGCTCTCTGTTTGGCTATAAGCTCTGGCAACACCTCCAGGAACCATGCCAGCATTTGTAAATGATATGGTTCTTTCAACATCCGGTATGGCTTTTTCAAGCTGCCGCATGACGTCCAGATTAGCTACGGCAGCTTCAATAGATTTCGCATTATCTTCAAGGCCGTTTGCAACTCCCTGATCAATGTTTGCGCCCAATCTATATCCTCTTTTGGACGGAGAATGTACCTCAGCCGTTTTTTCTGCCGTTCCAAAAATAGCATCAATTATACTTTCAACCGCATTTACGACATTATCAAACATGGATGCCACGCCATCAATAAGACCTTGAATGATATTTACACCGATATCAAACAACATACCTGGCAATTGAGAAAATCCGTCGATAATCGCGTCTATGACCTCTGGTATCGCAAGTACAATGCTCGGAATTGCACTGATAATTCCATAAATAAGAGAAATGACAATTTCTACGCCAGCTCCAATAATTTCCGGAAGATTTTCTGCAATAAAAGAAATAATGCTAGTAATAATTTCCGGAAGACCTTCCATTAAAAGCGGAATCGCTTGAACAATTCCATTCAATATGCTTTCTAGAATGGAGACGCCCGCATCTAAAATCGCTGGCAAGTTATCAGATATGTACGTAGTAATGGAGTCAATGATCTCAGGAAGTTTTTCAGCAAGTGCTGGAAGCCCTTCTTCTATACCGTTTCCAATATATTTTAGAATTTCTATTCCAGCATCGAGTAGCATAGGAGCCAGTTCTACCAAAGCTGCCCCAATTTCCGTAACAACCTGAACAAGGCCATCTAACAAGGTTGGAAGATTCGTAATGATCCCTTGCAAAATAGCTTGTAACACGTCCACACCAAATGACAAAAATTCTGGAAGTCTCTCAACCAGTGATGTAACCATATCACTGATTGCATTAGAAAATGCTTCGTCAGCACCTTCAACGCCGTTTATTAAATCATCAAATGCTGCAACTACGGATGTAATAGCTGGAAGAAACTCAGAGAGCAAATTATTTTTGACTTTGGAAATAGTATCTCCAAGCTTCGCAAGTGTTTCATCTAACAGTGCCTGGTTTTCGCGTGCCCGGATAAGTTCCTCGTTGTTGCGGTAAAAGGCTTCGCTGGCTTCATTATAAGTACCGGAAAGCGTGTCCATAATAAGTTGATTGCGTTCGCTCTCAGTCGTACATGCGGCCAGTTTTTCATTAAATTCGTCTTCTGAAATTCCAGCCCAATTAAGTGCATCAGCGAGAACTCCAGTAACTTGTCCAACTTTGGCTGTTTCGTTCGCAGATTCTATTAGACCCTCAATGGGCAAAGAATCACCAAATGTACCAAATACACCCGCTGCAATATTGGTCCATGTAGAAACATCTTCCTCATTTGTTGCCAATTTTGCGAGTAATTGAGATGCTTCTGTTGCGGTATCTGTATCTCCCAAAATTTTGTAAAATTCTGTGTACGCTTGCTTGGCGGTTTCTGTGCTATATCCAGCCGCTTCAAACGCTGTATTCAGCTTTCCTTGTGCAACACGATATTCTTCGGTTGCTGACTCTAACGCAAGCAAACCTGTTACTGCGCCGGCTGCTGCTGTAGCGATTCCGCCAACAGCTTTGACAGTTCCTTTTAGGGCCGTCCCAGCTACTTTTCCAAGCTTGGAAAGTCCATTTTTAAAGCCAGATTCGTCAATATCGGTTCCGATTTTTACAGTGCCGTCATTTGCCAATGATCCCGCCTCCTATGGTGATGGCACTACGGCACTTTCAACTCAAATTCTTTTTTGCAGATTTTACATTTTAGCCAGATGTCAACCGCTTTCGCATTTGGACCTAACATCACCCGACTGTCCACTACCCCGCAATGTGGGCATGCGGGCTTGCGCTTCTTCATATCTTCGTTTGACATAATCCCTCATGTCCTGCTCTGTTCTGTACCCGCTTCCAAGCTGCTTTTTTAACGCATATCGAGTCTTCATATTCCTGTAAAACTGTCTTTGGTTTTTCGGAACATCTGTTATCGGAGTAATTCGATACCCCATAATCCTACAAAACTCGCAGTCACTTGGGAGAGATTTGAACAGTGCTTTAAACTTCCACCAATGAATTTGGGAAGCAGCTAGATCAATGCCATATGCTCCTAAAAAAGCCGAATATATAAATTCGCTATCCTGCTCAAAATCAAAAGCTATCGGCCTGTTTTTGCTTCCATCCGCATTCTCATGGGATTCTCCGGAATAAAATTCCAACATAGAATCAAGCGCTGGCTTTGATGGAGGCAGGCCAAGCCGCTCCATTAAGTTATAGAGTTGCCCAGCCTTCTCCGTATCACTTTTCCCGCTGGTAAAAATCCCCTGGAACTCCATCCATACTCGAAAATCCGTATCAATGTGATATTTCTCGCCATTGATTAGGATAGAATCAGGGGGTGTCTGGTAAAGACTCATTTCTTCATGTAAGGAACTGCAGACAAAATCTTTTGAAACTCAGGCGTTTTAATAAGATCGCGAACTTCTGCCAGCCGCACGTTCATTCTGTCCTTTCTGTTCGGCTCATCATATGCGGCGATGATATCCAAGCAGGCTTTCATCAAATCGTTAGTATCAACTTCTTCTAATGTTGGGAGTGCGCCAGGCGTTAGTTCCTCTACAAAGCCATGCAGCCTCGTTACAGCTTCCCTTCTCGTAATTTCATCAGCTTGATAAAGCCGGTCCGTCTCAGAAATAGATTGAATCATATCGTCAACGTTCAGAGTCCGAGCAGGCAAGTCATAGGACTTCCCAAGAATCATAACCTTGTAACCCATAAAGCCTCCTTAAATCCCCGCAGAATATGTGTAAGCTGTGGGCGCTGTTCCAACGCTGCGCAGATCAATGGAAATTGCAGAGTTCTCGCCTGCATTTCCGCCGCCGTCAGAGTTCACGATGATGGACGCGGTGCCCTTCTCACCTTTTCCAGTTAAGATAGAAAAGTATACATACGGAACAACCACCTTTTGACCAACACCATGCGCAATATCCAGGCCAAAACAATAATCCTGAAAAGCATCGCCGATATAACGGTCTCCGGTAATCGCAAAAGTGCGCTGTGTGCCAGTCTTAGAAGTAGACAGGCCTGTTCTGATATATTGGCTGTCCTGCGTAACAGGATTTAACTGAGGGTCCAGTCCAGACACACCTTGCTGAACAACGGTATAGTCATTCTCATCTGTGACTTCTTCTCCAATTCCAACAGCAAGTACCCAATCGTCATTTGTAGCAAGTCCAGCAAATTCCGGGCTTGGAGTATACCCCGCCATCAATTCAGATACTTTCATAAGTTCTCTCCTTTACAGGTAGTACCGAACCCTAACCTGGAACATATAGCGGGCAATGGTCCCCGCCTCGTTCACATCCGCCAAGTTCGGCATATTTTGTAGGTTTTCAATCGAAAGGACCTTGCAGCCCTCAAACTGTGGAAAATTTCGCTTTTGGTTTTGTTCATCAATCCAGTCCATAAAGTTTTGTACGGACTGCGCCTGAATCGCATTGTTTTCGCTGGTTCCTTCGTCCTGCGGAAGCATCTGCACTACCGCAAAATCGTATTGTTTGATGCCGTGCCCGCGAATATGGCGTTCCAGCCAAGCCTCGCTGTAGACCGTCTGGACGCTAATCCTTCCGGACTTCTCTGCCGCAGAATTAAAAAAAAGGAAGGACTGCACCGCCGGACACTGCTCTAAAAACGCTAGAATTTCTTTATTTTTGTCCGACAAGAAGTCACCTCCTGATATATGCCTCAATATCTGCCGCAAGCTGTTCTTTCTTTGCCGCCATAGCAGCCTGCTCCCAGTGTGATGTTGCCAAAGGGTGCTTGTCCGTTGAGTACCTCAACTTTCTACCTGTTGCGTGTTTGCTGGTACTTCGCTTTGCATATGTGCTTCCGCGATCATCCACAAACACCTTACCTTCCCACTGGAAATGAGCATAAGGCGATTTGTAGTGGACATACTCTGCTGTAATATTTACATTTTGGTCTAATTGACCGCTGTCCATAGGTACATATGGGGAACAGTATGCATGTAGCCTTGTGTTGGCATATTTGCGAACATCATCCGAGAAAATTCTTCTGGCCGTGCGATTTGGGTCAAAAATCTGAACTTCAATTCTCATACGCCCTCCAGATGAATGTGCCCTAGCGGAAGCCTTGTGTTGTCCCGGACGGAGCGGACAGTCATAGACTCGTACTTGTCTGCTACCGCCCGTACATTATCCGGCGTCACGGCCTCCTTCACTTTGCCATGCACTACAATGTCGCCAACGGAAGCCGTAAATCCTATCATGCTGCCTTTCCATTCCTGATACGGATGATAATCAGGGGATTCCGGAATGCGAACCGTTACTGTCTGGCCCAGCGATACGTCGGAACCTGATACGCTGCGGACAGTGGTTTTCACAAACACGCAGCCGGTCAGAACGGTTTTCTTCCATACATCCAGTCCGTCCCCGTCCTCCGCCACTCGACGGTTCAGGAGCGTCACAGTCTCACGAAACAGCAGCGTCATAGCCCCACCTCCAGACTGATCAACTCTACAGGGAGAATTTCAACAACCTGTTCATACACGGAGCCTATCAACTGCTCTTCCGTTTGGGCAGAGGCATAGTTGACAGTCAGGCCATCGTTGTTGGTACTTGCTACATTCACAAAGCCGCTCTTGATTTTCCCCATAGCATCAATGATAAGCAGCATACAAAGCCGTATGTCGTCGTCTACCTCTGTGATGCGCCCCTGCGTCCAGTAGTCCAGCTTTTTACGCGCCTGCAATTCCAGCCGGGGGAAGGCCGACGCGCTGGCCGTTCCCCCCAGGGCTTTGTATTGCTCATAGGTGATATAACCGCACATCAAGCCTTCCCCCCTTTCCATTAGGTCTGAGCGGTCACAGTGGCATTCCCGGCGTTCTGCGCCTTATAGGTGCCGTCCGCCTCTACCACAGTGATCTTGTGGCCGGTGGTGGCGGTGATGTCAGAAGTCCCGTCCCAGCTAGTCCAGGTACGCACATTTTGGCCATATGCAACCGTGGGCGCTGTGGTGGGGTCCGTCTTGTACTTGTAGACGTTTCCGGTAGACTCCTTGCCGGGGGTCACAGTCAGCTTTGTGGTGCCAGGCTCAGTTCCAGCGGCGGAGCTGACGGTCAGGGTCCCAAGCGTGGGAGTATCGTCCACGTCAATGACCGCAATAGCATCCTTGTACTCCGCAAAGAGGGTCATACCCATAATGGCGAAGCTCTCAGACACGGCGGTGTGGTAGTTGCCCTCCACATGGAAGCCGATCAAATTCGTCTCACCGTCTGTGGTGTACTGGAGACCCGCTCGTGCAAAGTCACTGGTAGACGGGTCGACGTAATAGAGAACGATATTCTCAACGGGGGTTGCAATCACGCGGCCCCGCTGAATTTCCTCATCAGACAGCAGGAACACCGTGGAAAATCCCATGAAGTTCTGAACATACTGGAAGCCGAACGCGGTCTGAACCGTAATATCCTTGTCGCCAAGATAATCATACAAATCCAGAACGTTCGCAAAGCCGACCACGTTAGTGACTGTACGGTGAATCTGCTTGAACTTGTTGATTACCCGGCCTTTTGCCATAGCCAAAGCCCGCTGCCAAGTGGTTTCGGAGCTGGTCAGGGTTCCGGTGTTCAGGTATGTATAGAAACGACGGGTTACATTGTCTTGCAGTTCGTACAGGAAAGCATCGTCCGTCATGCCAACGGCCACATCATAGCCATAGGTCTTGATGGCCTCGATGGAGACGGCCTTTGCATATTTCTCAACGGTCATCTCCTCATAAGGGGTTTCGGTTACTGTCGCTTTGGAATAGGGGATTTCCTCACCCTCTCCAACAGTGCCGCTCTGAAGAACCACAGTGGCGGTCTTGCTTTTCAGGACAGAACCGGGCTCCTTGCGGATGGGGCGCATAATACCCAAAATTTCACGCAGGTGTTCCCAGTTGCGGGCAAAGCGGGTTACAAAGTCAATCACCCGCGCGGTGGATTGAATATCTGCGGTTTTTGTCAAGTTTTCTTTTGCAGCCATGTTATTTATTCCTTTCCAAATAGATCAAGATGCGCGGCAATCGCGGCCTGACGTTCAGAGGCATCCTTGATGCTCATAATCTGATCTTTGGTCATGTTGCCGCTGGTGTCGGTTTTGGTAACTCCGGCGATCTTCAACGGCTCGTGCTGGGGGTTCTTAAACACGCCGTCCACATCCTTTGTCATGTCGGCAAACAGATCGGCGGGCTTTTTACCCTTGTTGGCGGGGTCTTGAATCGCTTTTTTCAACTCGGACAAGAAGTGCGAGCGTGTGTACTCATTGACAAACTCCCGACCCTCCAGGGCGCTCTCTGCGGTCTGCGTGAGGATGGCGTCCATCTGTGCCTCCTTTTCTGCTTTTTCCCGGTCTGCTTCCGCCTGTTTGTAACGGTCCAATTCCTTCTGCATGGAATCGGCATCGCCTTTTGCTTTTTCCAGATTGGCGATAGTTTCATCCTTTTCGGCAATCTGTTGCTTTAAGGATTCAATCTCTTTCTTTTGCTTATCGTCTTTCCCCTTCTCCACATATTCGCCAGTGGACAAATCCGCCAGTTTCATGCCCTTTGTCTTTTCGTTGAACTGTGCCAGGGTCAAAGCCTCTCCGTTGAAAATGCTGGTAAAATCCATGTTGTTCCTTTCCGCTCCCTAAAGGACTTTGATTTATAAATCCGGTGCGCCCACACCGATATGGGGAACGGGCGTAGTTAAACCTCCACGCCAAGAGGGAAGTTGTATAAAATCCGCAGGTGCGGGTCTTACTAAAAATATTTGAAAAAGTTCTTGACATAGGTATATACCTATGTTATACTATAATCAGAAAGGAGGCGAGTAAATGCCTACTGAAAACGAACGCAAGGACGTTCAAAAGGCTATGGCGTATGACTTACTCCGAATCTTGAAGCAAGACCCGGATAAGAATTACACCGCCGCTGAGCTGGAAAAACTGATTG
>CAJMOI010000001.1 GCA_905215105.1 uncultured bacterium | reverse complement strand
TCCACCTTTCCGCCGGTTTCGCCTTTCAGACCATTGATGAATCCGGCAGCAGACAGCAGCACCTCACCAAAGGTGTCGCCGGTAGCAGCAGAGCCTTCCAGATCGGTCATGTATACAGCCGTGGCGGGCGTGTCGGAATCGGGAATAATGCGGGTGATATCATCCAGAGTGGTAAAGATATTCTGGGCGGTTTTTTCGCCCTTTTCATAGCCGGTATTCCCGCCAGCCATAGCGGAAGCTACCTGTGTATACAGAGTGGTAAACTCAGCACGGCTGGAAGCCGGGGACAAAGCCAGCACGGTGATTCCCTGTTTTTCCAGTTCATTGCACTGAGCCAGCGTCAGGTCCATATCGGAAAACAGGAGGGTAACCCCCAGTTCCTTCATTTTTTCTCCATCATCCACCGTCACTTCCGGAAGAACCGCCAGATCCGGCTGGGTGCAGTCCGCACTGCGGGCTTTCAAGGTGCCTTCATAGCCAAGAGCCAGAATCACATCTGCAATGTTGGAAGAAAGCACGGCAACTCCTTCGGGCTGAGACTGAATGGTTACATCTTCCACAGAAACGGGAAAATCCTGTTCGGCTGCGCCGGACTCAATATCAGCAGGCTGTCCGCAGCCGGTAAGCGCCGCCGCAGTCATGCACAGGCTGAGAAAGGCTGCCAGAATGCGCTTTTTCATGTTGATTGCTCCTTTCTTACTCATTATTTTTGAAATCATAAAGGATTGGACAACACCTGTCATGGATTCCTGACGGTGGTCCATCCGCCAGTCGGTGTCATCCCTGCATTCGAAAAAGTGTGATAAAACGCCTTTCAGGGCTCTATCCTGCACAGTATACCATAATTTTTTTGAAAATCCCATAAACGAAACGTAAATTCGTCGGAAACGGTCGGATTTTTTTCGGAAAGAATCGAAAAATCTGGCTTTTTCTTTCCAAAACCCGGAAAAATCAGGCCAGCGGCTTTCCCTGTCGGATGGCGGCTTCGGCAAAAGAAATATACTGCTGTGCCGCACGGGGAGAACGTCCGCCGTGTACCATGGCCCACTGTTCCGCACCCAGTTCCAGCTGGGGCAGGTACTCTTCGATATTCCGCTGACGGGCCAGCTGGGCCACAATTTCCAGAAAACGGGCCTTGTCCGGCAGCATGAAGTTGATGGTCAGTCCAAAGCGGTCGGCCAGAGACAGGCTTTCCTGAATGGTATCGTTCCGGTGCAGGTCGTCGCCGTTCCGGTCTGCAAAATTTTCCCGCAGCAGGTGACGCCGGTTAGAGGTGGCGTAAATCAGGGAATTGGCAGGCTTGGCGGCCAAACCACCCTGCAACACCGATTTCAAAGCTGCATAAGTGCCGTCCTGCTGGGAGAAAGACAGGTCATCAATAAAGATGATGAATTTCATGGGGATGGAAGCAATCTGATCCACCAGATAGGGGAAATCCATCAGGTATTCCTTGGGCATTTCAATCACCCGCAGGCCCTGAGTATAGTATTCATTGAGCAGCGCCTTCACCGTGGAGGATTTGCCGGTACCCCGGTCGCCGTAAAGCAGACAGTTATTGGCGGGCAGGCCTTTCAGGAACGCCACCGTATTGTCCACCGCCATGGCTCTGGGCGCGTCATAGCCTTTCAGCTCACACAGACGCTGGGGGTCGGGATGGGCCACCGGCAAAATTTTCTTATCCCGCCAGATAAAAGCCCTGTACCGGGCGTACATGCCGCAGCCGTTGCAGCGGTAGTATTCCCACAGGTTATGGAGACAGCTTTCCGGCTCTCCCTGAAACAGCTCCACCGGCTCGCCGGTTTTCCAGAAAGGCAGCGACAGACCGGAATCAGCCATTCCGCACTGTTCCAGCAGGAATTCCGGTGTAATCTGGGCCAGTTGGGAAATCACGGAAATATCCCGCAGAATGCCCTGTTTCATGGATTCCTCCATGGTTTCCTGTGCGCCGGCAGCAGCCAGAGAAAATGCATTCTGATCAAAAAGGGCTGTCTGGGTCAGGCATCGGGCAAAGCTGTCGCTGAAACCCCGCCGACAGAGAACTGCAAAAAAGCTGCCCCAGGCTTCCAAAAAGGCCAGCCGGTGTTTTTCCTTTCCGGAAGCGGCGCATTTACATCCCGCTTTCAGCAAACGGTAAAAAGCGCCGGGGACCGTGCGGTCCAGAATCCCCTTATATATGGAGAGAGAAGCCATGCCCATAGCGGCTTCCTGTATGGTGTGCATCATGATGATCGAACTCCTTTATATGGAATGGCCAAAGTCCTGCTCCGGTCTGTTTTATTGTATCCCGCCTGTCGGATTGTGTCAATCACCGGGACGGGATTTTGCAGGATTTTCCCGAAAAAAATGCAAAACAGCGGACAACCCATTTGGGGATTGTCCGCTGTTTTTTCATTTCCAATTCATTTACAAATCTGGATACCCGTGGGCCTGCTTGAGCATCATGTCCTTCACCTTCATCAGCCGGATCTGGGTGCTGCGCTCGTTTTCATCCAGCTTCATGGTGATATACTTGATGTTTTCCTGTAGTTCGGGAATCATCACGTGCTCCAGCGCATTCACACGCCGGCGAGTCTTTTCAATTTCCGCCGCCATCAGCTGGCAGGATTTCTCGGTTTCCGCCAGCCGCAGAAGGTCAGGCAAAATCCCCGAGAGGGACTCCACCGCCTCATCCAGTTCGCCGGAGGTAAAGGCAAAGCCATAGGAGAAAATATCCCCCTGATTGGGCGTGCGGGTCTTATAGGTGAACTGGGGAATTTCCACGCTCATCACGTTTCGCGTGTCACAGTCCAGAAAGACCTCCTGCTTTGGGGCCAGCAGGGCAGTATTCAGCGCCTCGTCCTGCATGGCCGCTCGGGCCAGCATAAACCGCCGGTTGGAGCTTTCCAGCGCCGCTTCCACCTTTTGCCGCAGGGCTTTATTTTCCCGCACCAGATCAAGGAACTGCCGCATGAGTTCATCCCGCTTATCCTTGAGCAGCTTGTGCCCGCGCAGGGCGGTGACCAGCTTTTTCTTCAGCCGGGTCAGTTCCATGCGGGTGGGGTTTACATGGGTCGTTGCCAAAAGCCGTCACCCCTTCCCTTACACCGTTTCGCCGGTATAATACTTGTCAAGGAATTCGTCCTTGATGCGCTTGAGCTCGCTTCTGGGCAAAATCGACAGCAGCTTCCAGCCAATGGACAACGTTTCCTCAATGTCCCGGTTGGTGTTGTAGCCTTGGGAAACATACTCATTTTCAAAAGCGTCGGCAAACTTGGCGTACAGCTTGTCGATGTCCGTCAATGCCGCTTCGCCCAGAATCACCATCAGCTCTTTTGCATCCTTACCTCTTGCATAGGCGGCAAACAGCTGGTTCATGGTGTTGGCGTGGTCAGCACGGGTCTTGCCCTCGCCGATACCCTTATCCTTCAAACGGGACAAAGAGGGCAGCACATCAATAGGCGGCGTGACACCTTTGCGGTACAGCTCACGGCTCAGAATAATCTGTCCCTCGGTGATATAGCCGGTCAGGTCGGGGATGGGGTGGGTCTTATCGTCCTCAGGCATGGTGAGAATGGGAATCAGAGTGATACTGCCGTTTTTGCCCTTCTGCCGTCCGGCACGCTCATAGAGAGAAGCAAGGTCGGTATACATATAACCGGGATAACCGCGGCGACCGGGAACCTCCTTCCGGGCGGCGGAGACTTCACGCAAAGCATCGGCGTAGTTGGTAATATCGGTGAGAATGACCAGCACGTGCATATTTTTTTCAAAGGCCAGATACTCGGCGGCGGTCAGAGCCATACGAGGGGTTGCGATACGCTCAATAGCCGGGTCGTTGGCTAAGTTGATAAACAGCACCGTGCGGTCGATGGCTCCGGTGCGCTTAAAATCTTCAATAAAGAAGTTGGATTCCTCAAAGGTAATACCCATGGCGGCGAACACCACCACAAAGGGATCTTTGGTGCCCCGCACCTTGGCCTGACGTGCAATCTGTGCCGCCAGATTGGCATGGGGCAGACCGCTGGCCGAAAAGATGGGCAGCTTTTGGCCGCGAACCAGTGTGTTTAGACCGTCAATGGCAGAAACACCGGTCTGAATGAATTCCTGCGGGTAGTTCCGGGCGGCGGGGTTCATGGGCAGGCCGTTGATGTCGTCCCGGCGCTCGGGCAGAATCTCCGGGCCGCCGTCGATGGGCTGACCCAGGCCGTCAAACACCCGGCCCAGCATATCTTCCGAAACGCCCAACTCCATGGTGCGGCCCAAAAAGCGCACCCGGCTGTTGCTCAGGTTGATACCGGTGGAGCTTTCAAACAGCTGCACCAGCGCATTACCGCCGTCGATTTCCAGCACCTTGCACCGGCGGCGCTCGCCGTTTTGCAGCTCGATTTCTCCCAGTTCGTTATAGGTGACGTTTTCTACACCCTTTACCAGCATCAGAGGGCCGGCCACTTCCTGTATGGTGCGATATTCCTTTGGCATCAGAATTCCTCCTTTTGCTGGGCGGCGGTGATCTCCGCGTCAATTTCCGCGGCAATCTGGGCAAACTCATCCTCGACTGCCTCGTCGTGGGTATATTTAAAGCGTCCAATCCGCTCACGGATCGGCAATTTTACCAGCTCATCAATGGAAGCACCCTGTTCCAACGCCTTGACGCACCGGTCATAGAAGCCCAGCACCAGCAGCATCATGAGCCGCTGTTTCATCAAAGGCGTGTAGGTGTCCACCTCGTGGAAGGCATCCTGATGGAGGAAGTCCTCGCGGATGGAGCGGGCCGCTTCCAGCTTTAACCGGTCGGGGGCGGAAAGGGCGTCCATGCCCACCAGCTTCACGATTTCTTCCAGTTCGGCTTCTTCCTGCAACAGCCGCATCAGGCGGGAGCGCAGCTCCATCCAGTCGCCACCAGCAGTCTGATTGAACCAGTCCACCATGGTGTCCACATACAGGGAATAGCTGGTCAGCCAGTTCACGGCGGGGAAATGACGCTTATAAGCAAGAGCGGAATCCAAACTCCAGAACACCTTGACGATACGCAAAGTAGCCTGAGACACAGGCTCGGAAATATCGCCGCCGGGAGGGGAAACCGCACCAATAACCGATAAGGCGCCTTCACGGTCTTCGTGGCCCAAAGCGGTGACGCGCCCGGCTCTTTCATAGAACTGTGCCAGACGGCTTCCCAGATAAGCCGGATAACCTTCTTCACCGGGCATTTCTTCCAGTCGGCCGGACATTTCGCGGAGCGCCTCGGCCCAGCGGGAGGTGGAGTCGGCCATCAATGCCACGGAGTAACCCATGTCTCGGAAGTATTCGGCAATGGTGATGCCGGTATAAATGGAAGCTTCACGAGCCGCCACGGGCATATCGGAGGTATTGGCGATGAGAACGGTGCGCTTCATGAGAGAATACCCGGTTTTGGGGTCTACCAGCTCGGGGAACTCGTTTAAAACGTCGGTCATCTCGTTACCCCGTTCGCCGCAGCCGATATACACCACAATGTCCGCATCCGCCCACTTGGCCAACTGATGCTGTACCACGGTTTTGCCGCTGCCGAAGGGGCCGGGCACTGCCGCCACGCCTCCCTTGGCAATGGGGAACAGGGTATCAATGACCCGCTGTCCGGTAATCAGGGGACGGTCGGGAGAAAGTTTTTTCTGATAGGGACGGCCACGGCGCACAGGCCATTTCTGCATCAGCGTGACGGAAATTTCCGCGCCGTTTTCGTCCTCTACAATTGCCACGGTGTCGGTAACGTGATAGTCGCCCTCGGTGATGGACTTCACCTTACCCACGATTCCAGGGGGCACCATGATTTTGTGGAGTACTACTTCCGTTTCCTGCACAGTACCCAGCACATCGCCGCCGGTGACGGAATCACCGGATTTTGCGGTGGGAACAAAGTGCCACAAAACATCCCGCTTCAAAGAGGGCACTTCCACGCCTCGCTGGAGGCTGTTGCCGGAAACGGCCATAATGGCATCCAGAGGACGCTGGATACCGTCATAGATACTGCTGATCAGACCGGGGCCAAGCTCCACGCTCAGAGGTTCGCCGGTAGACTCCACCGGTTCGCCGGGGCCAAGGCCGGAGGTTTCCTCATATACCTGAATGGAGGCGTCGCCCCCGTGAATCTCGATGATTTCGCCGATCAGTCGCTGCTCGCTGACGCGCACCACGTCGAACATGTTGGCGTCGCGCATTCCTTCGGCGATGACCAAAGGCCCGGCGACCTTTCGGATAACACCTTTGCTCATAGTCCTCTATCCTTTCCGGGTTTTATGCCCGGAGGGACACAAAACCGCTTTGAATCTGTTAAATAATATCGGAGCCCACTGCCTGCTCTACGGATTTTTTCACCATCCGCATTCCAAGGCCCGTGTTCCCCGAAACCCCGGGAATGGGGATAATAGCAGGAAGCGGGCGGCTGCGCCACTTGTCCAGCTCTTCCTCTATCTGTCCGGCAAGGGCTTCGGTAATATACACCACCGCGTACTCCCCTTCTGCCAACCGACGAAGGGTATGAGCGCCGTCCACCGCATCCTCTACCGGGTAAATCTCAAGGCCCAGAGCAGCAAATCCGTAAATGCTGTCCCGGTCTCCCAAAACTGCTACCTTATACATACATCACCCGCAGCCTTTCCTGCACATCCTCCACATCCAGCCCGTTTCGCTTGGCGGAGAGGATAATGCGCACCATGGCAATTTCATTCTGCCGGGCGAGAAAATACGCCGCCACCGGCCCCAAGGTGAAGGGATTGGCTTTTTCTCCCTGAATCAACGCCATAATCCAGTCATCCCGCCATTTATCAAAGGCGGAAGCCCCGGCTTTCAGGGCAGGAATGGCGTCGGCATAGGGCGTGAGGGAAAGATAGCTTTCCAGCCCGTCCATGCCCTCCAGTGCGGCTGCTTCCAGCCGGGAAAGATTCAGGGTGTCACACTCCGCCAGCGCTTCTTTCAAAAAAGCCGCCGGGCGTCCGGTAAGAATCGCCCGCTGAGCAATTTTTAAATCCGCCGCCGCCACAAACAGCTCGGCGTATTCTTTGAGCAGGGCACAGTCAGAATTCTTTCCGGCCTGCAAAATGGCATCCAGCGCCGTTTTGTCCAGCAGTACGTCACACAGCTGCCCGTCCCGGGTTTTCAGCAAAAGCTGCTGGGCTTCCTGCAAGGGCTTTGCCATCCATTCCGGTATTTGGGAAAAATCATTGTCCTTGAGGGCTTTGACAAGGGCTTCCGGCTCTATGGAGCCGCCAGACAGGAACACATGCTGCGCCTGCACGTTGGTGACCACCGATTTTACCGCTGCTTTTGCATTGTTGAAATCCACCGGCAGGCGGAAAATCTGGAATACCTCCAGCTCCGGGAGAAGCTCTCCCATGAGCTGCCAGGTCTTTTCCGTTTCTGCCGCCAGAATCTCCTCGGCCGTGTCGCCTTCGTCCCAGCCCATGCCGTGAAGGCTGTGTAAGCATTCATCATAGTTTTTCGCCGCCAAAAGCTGTTCCAGGTTCTGACGGCTGAGAAGGGAAAGCTCCCGGGCATGAATCCGCGCTGCGGCGTAAGGGTATAACTCCGGCATGGCTTTCCTCCTTTCTTTCATCACGCTTTCTCACGCCGTCAGTCGGCGAAGAGAATTTGATTGGTTAAGTCCTGCAATTCCTCCCGCTTGTCATCAAACAGGGCACGGAAGGTGCAGTTTTCCTCAATGCCGCCATACAGCAGCAGGAAGCCGCCGTCAATAGCAGGATTGGGTTTTGGTGCAACCGTCAGCTCTGCGCCTTTCGGCAGGACAGTCTGCAATTTTTTTTCAAAGTCGGCGGGCTTCCGGGCAAAGTCCCGGCTCCCCAGCACCAGTTCGCCCTTTTGGGGCAGCGCCCGCTTTGCCGCAAAGCCCAGCAGCACGGTGAAATAGTCCTCATCGGATAACTCGAACAGGGATTTTTCCGCCGCTTCCAGCGTTTCCTGAATGATTTCCTGCCGGGCAACGAGCAGGATTCTCCGCTGTTCACGGTGTGCCGAGGAAAGCACCCGGTCGGCGGCATCCTGTGCCTGTTGGGGTGCATCCCGGAGGAGCTCTTCCCGGCGAAGCTGGGCTTCTTCCCTGCCCTGTGCGGAAATTTCATCTGCCTCCTGCCGGGCTTTTGCCAGAATGGCATCGGCGTTTTCCCGGCCGTCCTTGCGTATGGATTCCAATATGGTGTCAAGGCCTGTCACAGACAGCACCTCCTTGCTGAATTTAAAATAGCCAGGACGTTTCTGAAAACAAAGAAATCGACGAATTTTCCACGAGCAACGAACAGATACAAGGCAAAAAACGCAGGAATCCTTACTGGATTCCGAGTATTTTTAACGCAGTAGCTGGCGTTGATTGTCGGAAAAGTCTATCATTTCGACTTTTCAGATAGCCCTTAGTAAAAATCACCGTAACATTTCCAAGAGAAAGGATGGTCAGCCGATGAAAGGCTATCGGGCTGTGGCCTGTGGAATTCTGGCGCTGGTGCTCATGTGGATGCTGTCCGGCTGTTCGGTCATCGGACTGGACTCCAAAGCGCTGATGAGTCCCCCCAGAGAAGCAGGCGACCGGGGAGAAATCCACGACCTGCTCCTCAGCAAAAACGAAACTGTCAACTTCCGCTATCCTCAGAAAGGGGAATACCGCTCTGCGATTATCATGAAAGACCTGACCGGCGACCGGGAAGACGACGCCATTGCCCTGTATGAATCGGAGGACGGCAGCGGCAGTACCGTCTCCTTTATTTCCCGTCAGGACGGAGAGTGGTCCATTATCCGCAGCTTTACCAACGCCGCCATTCAGGTGGACCGGGTGTGTTTTGCGGATCTGGACGACGACGGCTCCACCGAGGTCATTGTGGGCTGGGGCAGCTCCACCACCAACAGCAGCACCGCCTGCGTTTATGACTATTCCGCCGGTGGTGTTCTGGAAATTCCCATGGAACAGGGATACGGCGAAATGGCCGTCACCAATCTGGTGGACGACGTTCAGGACGAGCTGTTTGTGGCCACCCTTTCCGGCGATTCTTCCTCCGCCGTGGCACAGCTGATCCGGCTGAAAAACGGAAGCCTTCAGATTGTGGAAGCCGTAACCCTGGACCCCACGGTAGTGCAGTACTCCAAAGTGTCCGAAGGGCTGATTTCCACCAATCAGCAGGGAATCCTGCTGGACGGCATCCGAGCTGACAGCACCATGGTCACCCAGATGATTTACTGGAACAGCGAAAAGGAACAGCTGAAAGCGCCTTATTCCGACGACGCTTCTCAGAAAATGAATATCACCAGCCGCAGTCCTGCGGCGGCCTATACCTCCCGGGATATGGACGGCAACAGCATTCTGGAATTTCCCATTGTCAACCTGCTGCCCGGCAACACCGAAGGAACCACCGACCCGGCTGCCTATCTGGTGAACTGGTGTCAGTTTGATTTGAGCAGTAAGGCACCTTTGCGGGTAATGAGTACTGTCATCAACAGCAATGACGGGTTCTGGTTCCTGTTCCCGGATTCCTGGCGGGGAACCGTCACCTGTAAAAGCGATCTGACCGACCATTCCACCACCTTCTATGAATGTCTGGATATTGACGGAACCCTGACCATTGGCTCCGGCCTGCTGAAAATTCAGGTATTCAATGAGGAGGAATGGGCCCAGTCCGGAAAGGATTTTGTCCAGATTGGAGAACGGGGCGGCCTGATCTATGGCGCCATGATTATGGACTCCTATAATCAGCTGGCTCCCTCCATTGAGGAAGTGCAGGAATCTTTCAACTATTGGTATCCTGAATAACAGAAAATACAAATTGTAAATAAAGTTCGGGGGAAAACGCGATGAAAAAAATACTGGTTGCGGAGGACGAACAGGCCATCCGCGAATTTGTGGTTATCAACCTGAAACGGGCGGGTTATGACGCCTATGAGGCTTCCAACGGGGAAGAGGCCCTGGAGATTTATGAACGGGAAAAGGGCGACTTTGACGTAGCGGTACTGGACATCATGATGCCGGGAAAATATGACGGTCTGGCCGTGTGCAAAACCCTGCGCCAGAAAAGCGGCAACATCGGCATTATTCTGCTGACGGCGCGGACACAGGAAATGGACAAGGTCACCGGCCTGATGATGGGCGCAGACGACTATGTGACCAAGCCTTTCAGCCCTTCGGAGCTGGTGGCCCGGGTAGACGCCATTTACCGCCGGGTGGCACTGGCAGCGGTGCGCACGGAAAACAACTTCAAAGAACAGCTGGTATCCGGGGAATTCACCCTGAACCTGCGCAACCGCACCCTGATGAAGGGGGACAAACCCATCGAGCTGACCCAGGTGGAATTCCAGATTATGGAATACTTTTTCTCCAACCCGGGTGTGGCGCTGGACCGCTCCAACATCCTCAAGCATGTCTGGGGCGCCAACTATGTGGGAGAAGAAAAAATCGTGGACGTAAATATCCGCCGTCTGCGGATGAAGATTGAAGAAAAGCCCTCCAATCCTCAGTATATTGTCACGGTCTGGGGTCTCGGATATCGCTGGGACCAGAAATAACGGCAGGGGGGCATGAACATGGCAGTCAGGGGAATCACCCGCAGGTGGATTGTGAACAGCCTGACAGTGATTGTGCTGGTGCTGGTAACACTGGTGACCATATTATCTGTGATGATGCAGCAGTATGTGTATAACTCCATTTTATCCCAGCTGAAAGGCCGAAGCGAAGAGGTTGTCAGCCTGTTTTCCTCCGGACACACGGAGCAGACATCCCAGTATTTTTATACCAGCGCCAGATCCTACATCGAAAATTTCACAGCCAAAAATGAAATGGAAGCCATGGCCGTAGATCAGAACGGTCAGGTGTTTATCACTTCCACCGGATTTGCACCGGACAATGAGCAGGAGATGCCGGACTATACGGCTGCTTTGCAGGATGAAAACGGGATGGGGGTATGGGTGGGCCATCTCAACACAGGCGAAAAGGCCATGGCCGTCACCAAGGTCATTTTTGGCGACAATGACGGGGTCGTGGGCGCCCTTCGATATGTGGTGTCCATGGAAAAAGCCGACCGGCAGGTGCTGCTGATTATCGGGCTTCTGGCTCTTGGATGTATCCTCATTATTTCTTTCATTGTGTTTTCCAACCTGTATTTCATGAAGTCCATTGTCACGCCTGTCCGGCAAATCGGCGCAACCGCCAAGCGCATTGCCCAGGGAGATTTCAATGCCCGGATTCAGAAATCCAACGACGATGAAATCGGACAGCTGTGCGACAACATCAATGACATGGCGGTAGAGCTTGGGGCTGCGGAAAAGCTGAAAAACGAGTTTATTTCCTCGGTTTCCCACGAACTGCGCACCCCGCTGACAGCCATCAAGGGCTGGGCGGAAACCTTACAGGGCGGCGGCATGGATTCCGGCACCTATGAAAAAGGCATGAACGTCATCATCCGGGAGTCGGAACGGCTTTCCGGATTGGTGGAGGAGCTGCTGGACTTTTCCCGGATGCAGAACGGCCGCATGACGCTGATGATGGAAAAAATCGATTTGCTGGCAGAGCTGGGAGAAGCCGTGTATATGTTCAGCGACCGGGCGGAAGCAGAGCACAAATTTCTCCTTTATGAGGAACCGGCCATGCTGTCCCCTGTGCTGGGAGACATCAACCGGCTGCGGCAGGTATTTGTCAACATCATCGACAACGCCCTGAAATACACGGCAGAGGGCGGGACCGTGGAAATTACCGCCAAGGAACAGACCGGGTTTATCCGGGTGGTCATCAGCGATAACGGCTGCGGCATTCCTGCGGAACACCTGCCCAATGTGAAGAAAAAGTTCTACAAGGCCAACCAGACGGTCCGGGGCTCCGGTATCGGTCTGGCGCTGGCAGATGAAATCATGAAGCTCCACGGCGGGCAGCTGGATATTGAAAGTCATGAAAATGTGGGTACCGCCGTGACCATCACCATTCCCGTTCTGGAAGAAGAAGACGGGGTCTGACCGGAAAAAATTCCGGCAGGGGGTATAGAAAGGAATTTGACTATGGCAGAAAAAACCAAGACCATCACCTCCATCGGCGGTCAGGCGCTGGTGGAGGGCATTATGATGCGGGGACCCAAAATCACCGCAGTGGGCGTGCGCAAGCCCGACAAAACCATCGACGTCAGCGAACGTCCCACGGAAAACCTGAAGGACAAATATCCCATTCTGGGCTGGCCCATCATCCGCGGCACCGCCGCCATGATTGATTCCATGAAAATCGGCTTCAGTGCCCTGAACGAATCGGCGGAAAAGAGCGTGGAAGGGCTGGAGGAAGAGGAACCTTCCCGGTTTGAAAAGTGGCTGGATCGGGTATTCGGCGAAAAAATCATGAATGTCATCATGGGAATTGCCATGGTACTGGGAATGGCGCTGGCCATCCTGCTGTTTTTCGTGCTGCCCACCTGGCTGGTCAACCTGATGAAGCTGGGCACCGGAGAGAGCATTGAAGGCTGGCGCTCCATCATCGAGGGCGTCATGCGCATTGCCATTTTCATTGGCTATGTAGCCCTGTGCGGCTTGCAGCCGGATTTGCGCCGGACGTTCCAGTATCACGGCGCGGAACATAAGACCATTTTCTGTTACGAAAACAACGAGGAACTGACCGTGGAAAACGTGCGCCATCACAGCCGCTTCCATCCCCGGTGCGGCACCAGCTTCATGGTCATCATGCTGGGACTGGGCATTGTGGTGGGCTTTTTCATCCCCTTCACCAATCCCTTCCTCCGGACAGCGGTGAAGATTCTCTGCATCCCGCTGGTAATGGGGCTGGGCTATGAGCTGATTCGCCTTTGCGGAAAGAAGGACAACCGGCTGACCCGGATCATCGCCGCCCCGGGCCTGTGGGTGCAGCGCATTACCACCAAGGAACCGGACGACGGCATGATTGAAGTGGCCATTGCCGCCATGGAAAAGGTCATTCCCGAAAACGGAGAGGACCGGATTGTCCTATGACCATCAGACAGCTGTACCGGCAGGAAACCCGCCGGTTGGAAGAAGCCGGATGTGACAGCCCGGAATTTGACGCCGCCTGTCTGGCAGAAGCGGTGTGGGGACTGGACCGGCAGGGGCTGCTGCTCCACGGAAACCGGGAAGCAGGGGAGGAGGAATCCCGCCGTTTTCTGGAAATGACCGCACAGCGGGCAGCACACCGGCCCTTGCAGTACATTTTGGGAAGCTGGCCCTTTATGGACATGGAGCTGACCGTGGGGGAAGGCGTTCTCACTCCCCGGGAGGACACGGAAGTAGTGGTGCGGGCAGCAGCGGCTCTTTTGAAACACCGCCCGACCCCTTTATACGGCGTGGATCTGTGCGGCGGTACCGGCGCGGTGGCGCTGGGGCTGTGCTCACTGGTTCCGGGACTGCGCATGGACAGTGTGGAATGGATGGAAGAGGCCTTTGCTTTTCTGGAAACCAACACCCGCCGGTTTCAGGAAGGCCGGGTGCGTCCGGTACGGGGGAACGTACTGGACCCTTCGGAAGCTCTGCGCCTTGTGCCGGAAAAAATCGACGTGCTGATCTCCAATCCCCCTTATATCCGGGCAGAAGAAATCGCCGGTTTGCAGGAAGAAGTCCAACAGGAACCGGTGACGGCGCTGGACGGCGGAGGAGACGGTCTGGACTTTTACCGGGCCATTGCGGACTACTGGATTCCCCGGGTCAAGCCCGGCGGCGTAGTAGCGGTGGAAATCGGGGAAGAGCAGGCGGAAGCGGTTTGTGAACTGTTTGCCGCAGCCGGTGTCACCGGGCTTTCCGTCCACAGGGATTTTGCCCAGCTGGACCGGGCAGTGACGGGAGTTGCGGCGGGGTTCCCGTAATGGACGCGCAATGCGCGCCCCTACAAAGAATCGGGAATCTGATTCCGTTTGTAGGGGCGGTTATCAACCGCCCGCAAAATTGCATCCAGCAAAAAACAACGGGCGCATACTATGCGCCCCTACAGGATTTCGGAAACATGGCGAAAATGTAGGGGCGGCCATTGGCCGTCCGTGGGTTTGCACCGGGTTATCCATAACGGACGCGCAATGCGCGCCCCTACAGGGTTGCAGCTGATTGAACCGGTGCGCACAAATTTCCCGAAAGGGGAATTTCCAGCGCGGCGGTTCCGTCCCGGCTGCAAATCGCCGGAACTTTGTGGAGGGGTGCAGGGGAACCAAAGCGGTTCACCTGCCGCTTCTTTGCGGCCCTTTCTTCTCGCAGAAGAAAGGGCCACCGTAACCCCCGGCGGGCAGCTGAAAGACAGATCAGGCAGCGGGCGCACACATAGGTGCGCCCCTACAGGATTCCGGAAACATGGCGAAAATGTAGGGGCGGCCATTGGCCGTCCGTGGGTTTGCACTGGGTTATCCATAACGGACGCGCAATGCGCGCCCCTACAGGCATTTTTCAAAACCAACGATATCAAACATAAGTTCGATTTTTTACCGGAAATCCATTGCTTTTCCCGGGGTTTTCCGGTATAATAGAAACCATCCGAAAGGCGGTTTTGTCCGCTTTTCTTCTTCTGAACCGGGATTTTTCTCAATCCCTCTGAATTTTATCGGGAAGGATGATGATAGATGGCAATTGATAAGGAAAAAGCGCTGGAAACCGCGCTGGCACAGATTGAAAAGCAGTTCGGTAAGGGCGCGGTCATGCGTTTGGGACAGAATGAGGCCATGCAGGTGGACGTGATTCCCACCGGCTCCCTGTCGCTGGATCTGGCACTGGGAATCGGCGGATTGCCCAGAGGCCGTGTGGTAGAAATCTACGGCCCGGAATCTTCCGGTAAAACCACCCTGGCCCTGCACTGTGTGGCAGAAGCCCAGAAGCTGGGCGGCTATGCCGCTTTTATCGACGTGGAACACGCACTGGACCCGGTTTATGCCGCAGCCCTGGGCGTAGATGTGGACTCTCTGCTGGTTTCCCAGCCGGACACCGGCGAGCAGGCACTGGAAATCACCGAAGCGCTGGTGCGTTCCGGCGCCATTGATATCATCGTTGTGGACTCGGTAGCCGCACTGGTCCCCAAAGCCGAAATCGAGGGCGAAATGGGCGACTCCCATGTGGGCCTGCAGGCCCGCCTCATGTCTCAGGCACTGCGGAAGCTCACCGGCGCCATTTCCAAGTCCAACTGTGTGGCAATCTTCATCAACCAGCTCCGTGAAAAGGTGGGCGTAATGTACGGCAACCCGGAAGTGACCCCCGGCGGCCGTGCTTTGAAGTTCTACGCCACGGTCCGCATTGACGTGCGCAAAGGCGACGCCCTGAAGGAAGGCAGCGAGCGCATCGGTTCCCGTACCCGGGCCAAGGTGGTCAAAAACAAGATGGCCCCGCCCTTCCGGGAAGCGGAATTTGACGTGGTATACGGCAAGGGCATTTCCCGCACCGGCGAACTGCTGGATATGGCCGTAAAACTGGACATCGTTCAGAAGAGCGGCGCATGGTTCTCCTATAACGGCAACCGTCTGGGACAGGGCCGGGACAATGTTCGGGAATTTCTGGGCACCCACAAGGAGATTGCCGACGAAATCGAAGCCGGCGTGAAAGCCAACGTGGGTAAACTGTTCGGCAAGCCCAAGGCCGGAAAGGCCAGCGGTGCAAAACCGGTGGAAGTGCCGGTGGAGCCGCCGACGCCGGAGGCTGCAGAGGGCAAGTCCCGCAGCGCGGCAAAAGCAGACATCGACATTCTGGTGGATGACGACGAATAATGGAGATTACAGCCATTGAGCCCCGCCGCAAGCGGCTTTCCCAGCTGTATCTGGACGGGGAACCCGCTGTGAAGGTGGACACGGAAACGCTGCTGAAAGCCCGCTGGAAGGTGGGCATGGAAATCAGCGACGAAGAGCTCCACAGGCTTTTGCAGGAATCGGAAACCCGGCGGGCAAAGGAAAAGGCCCTGTACCTGCTGGAATACCGGAGCCATTCCAAAAAGGAGCTGGCGGACAAAATCAGCCGCACCACCAGCCGGGAAGCGGCAGAGGCTGCCGTGGAGAAAATGGAAGAGCTGGGGCTGATGAATGACGAAGCCTATGCCCGCCAGCTGGCGGGCACTCTGCTGGAAAAAAAGGGGTACGGTCTGCGCCGTGCCCGGCAGGAGCTGCTGCAAAAGGGCATCGACCGGGAACTGGTGGAAGAGCTGCTGGAAGAACTGGCCCCGGACCCGGAGGAAAAGCTGCGGGAAATCGTGGAGCGGAAATACCGGAACCAGCTGGGCGACGAAAAGGGATACCGGCGCACGGTAGCAGCCTTGCAGCGGCTGGGGTACGGCTGGGAGGACATCAAAACCGTGCTGGCGGAGTTTCAGGCGGAGTAGCCTCCGCAGGCGATTTCGCGGGGAAATCGGAATCGCAGGGAGATGGCTCACAGCTTCAAACTACCAGCAAACAGGAAAATATCCGGGCGCATAGGACGCGCCCTTACACACTCCCGGAACCTTTCTTTTTCAGAGAGGGGTCGGGAGTAAACCCGCATAACCAGAACATTTACAACATAAATTTACGATAAGGATGGACGATATGGCAGTACGAGTGGGAATGGTCAGCTTAGGCTGTGCCAAAAATCAGGTAGACGGGGAAATGCTGATGGCTTCCCTGAAAAACGCAGGCTATGAGCTCAGCGACGACGCAGCGCTGGCCGATGTGGCCATTATCAACACCTGCGGCTTTATTGAGAGCGCAAAAGCCGAATCCATCGAGGAAATCCTCGAGCTGGTAACCCTGAAAAAAGAGGGCCGCATCAAAAAAATCGTGGTCACCGGATGTCTTTCCCAGCGCTATCAGCAGGAAATCCGCAAGGAGATTCCCGAGGTGGACGCTGTGGTGGGCATCGGCGCCAACGGCGAAATTGCCGACATTATCGGCAAAATCATGGAAGGCGAGATTCAGGAGGTGTTCCCCGAAAAGGAGAAAATGCCCCTGTGCGGCGACCGTGAACTGTCTACCCCCAGCTACTTTGCCTATCTGAAAATCGCGGAGGGCTGTGACAACCGCTGCACCTACTGCGCCATTCCCCTCATCCGCGGCGGCTACCGCAGCCGTACCATGGAGAGCATTGTGGAAGAGGCCCAGAAGCTGGTGGACGACGGCGCAAAAGAGCTCATTGTCATTGCCCAGGATACCAGCCGTTATGGTCTGGACCTGTACGGCGAACTGAAACTGCCAGAGCTGCTGCGCCGGTTGTGCCAGATTGAAAAGCTCCGCTGGGTGCGCCTGCTGTACTGCTATCCCGATACCGTCACCGACGAACTGCTGGATGTGATGGCCAATGAGCCGAAGGTTCTGAAATACATCGATTTGCCCTTGCAGCACGCTTCCGGAAAGGTGCTGAAGGCCATGAACCGCCGGGGCGACAAGGAGTCCCTGACCAAACTGATCGCCCATATGCGGGAAAAGGTGCCGGGCTTGGTGCTGCGCACCACCCTGATTACCGGCTTCCCCGGCGAAACCGAAGAGGACTTCACCGAGCTTTCCGAATTCGTGCAGGAAATCCGCTTTGACCGTCTGGGCTGCTTTGCCTATTCTCAGGAAGAGGACACCCCCGCCGCGCTGCTGCCTGACCAGATCGACGAGGAAACCAAGAACCGCCGCGCTGAAATCATCATGGAACAACAGATGGAAATCATGCAGCAGAAAGGCGAGGAAATGGTCGGCAAGGCCGTCACCGTGCTCACCGAGGGCTTTGACCGGTACGCCGAGTGCTACTTTGGACGTACCGCCGCCGACTCCCCCGACATTGACGGAAAGGTTTTCTTTACCGCACAGGGGAACAAGCCCTATTTCGGCCAGTTTGTCAAGGTTCGCATCGACGATTGCATGGACTGTGACCTGACCGGCGAACGAATTTAAGCCGCGACCATTTGCAGGAGGTATCCGCTTCATGAATCTGCCCAACAAATTAACGGTGCTGCGTATGATACTGGTGCCGTTCTTCGTATTGGCCATTTTGTGGCCCTTCCCCCATCATTATCTGGCTGCACTGGTGCTCTTTGGTGCGGCTTCTTATACCGACCATCTGGACGGTATGCTGGCACGAAAAAATAATCAGATTACCGATTTTGGAAAATTCATGGATCCGCTGGCGGACAAAATCCTGGTCATTTCTGCGCTGGTGTGTTTTGTCAGCCTGGGACTGTGTGACGTTTGGCTGGTGCTGCTGATTATTGCCCGGGAATTTATGGTCACCTCCATTCGGCTGGTAGCGGCGGGAAAAGGTTCGGTAATTGCCGCCAACAATTGGGGCAAGGCCAAAACCGTCAGCCAGATTGTCGCGATCTGTGTGATTTTGCTGCTGCAATACATAGGGGAACTGGGCGGCCTTGGGCTGGTTGGTTTTGTCACGGAAGAGATGGCAGTGCTGTTTTGGTGCATCGGAGAAGTATTTTTGGCGATAGCAACCCTTTTTGCCGTGTTATCCGGCCTGATTTATCTCAAGCAGAACTGGGATATCGTGAAGAACGCGAAATAAGCCCTTTACAAAACGATGGTTTCTGGCTATACTGAAAGACACAGGGCTGTGCCCTGCCGCATACAATGAATTGATAGAATAACGGCAATACACAGGAAAAGTACCCGGACCCGGATGCACCAGAGAGAGAGCGTCACCGGCTGCAAGCGCTCTTAGCAAAAGACCGGCGAAATGCGCCTGTGTGGGCAAAATGCCATGCCGGCCGGAGGAAATTCCGGTCCGATTCAGCCCCGTTACCGGCTGTCTGAGCGATAAAACGGAGTGGAACCGCGGAAACACCGCCTCTGTCCCCTTTTGGGGATGGAGGCGTTTTGTTTGCGGATTTCCCGGAGAGAAAGGAGCATATTATGTTCAAGGCATTGAAGGAGGAACTGGACTCCATTATGGCCCGTGACCCGGCCGCCAGAAGCCGTCTGGAGGTGTACTTCCTCTATTCCGGATTCAAGGCGGTGCGCGCCTATCGAAAAGCCAACTGGTTTTACCGCCACAATCACAAATTCATTGCCCGGTGGATCAGCCAGCGGGCCCGCCACAAAACCGGCATTGAAATCCATCCCGGCGCCACCATCGGCAAGGGACTGTTTATCGACCACGGCATGGGTGTGGTCATCGGTGAAACCACCGAAATCGGAGACAACTGCACCATTTATCAGAACGTGACCCTGGGCGGCACCGGCAAAGAGCACGGCAAGCGTCATCCCACCCTGGGCGACAACGTGCTGATTGGTTCCGGCGCAAAGGTGCTGGGACCTTTCCGGGTGGGGGATAACGCCCGGGTAGCTGCGGGCGCCGTGGTACTGGAAGAAGTGCCCGACAACGCCACCGCTGTGGGCGTTCCCGCCCGGATTGTCCGGGTCAACGGGGAAAAGGTCACCCATCCTTCCGAGAATCTGGACCAGATCCATGTGACCGACCCGCTGTGCCAGTGCCTGAGCAAGGTACAGGAGGAAACCCAGCGTCTGGAAGAGCGCATGAAGGAAATCGAGGAACGGTGCAAAAACCAGTCGGCTTGAGAATGTTTCATGTGAAACATGGGGGAAAGGGTGTAGAGGCGCGCATTGCGCGTCCGTTGTGATTGGATTGATGCAAACCTGCGGGCGGCTGATAACCGCCCCTACAATCCCAGCGAATTTCCCGGTTTATCCGTAAACCCGGCGCAAATCCACGGACGGCCATTGGCCGCCCCTGCAAAATCACCAAACCCTATATTACCTCCCATTACAAAACAGACTACGTTCAAATTACACATAAAGGAGAATCGTCATGAGAATTTACAACACCATGTCACGCCAAAAAGAAGAGCTTGTGCCCATGACGCCGGGCGAGCTGAAAATTTACGCCTGCGGCCCCACCGTGTACAACTACATCCACATCGGCAACGCCCGTCCCATCTGCGTGTTTGACGTACTGCGCCGCTATCTGGAATACCGGGGCATGAAAGTCACCTATGTCCAGAACTTCACCGACATCGACGACAAAATCATCAACAAGGCCAACGAGGAAAACAGCGATTACCTGACCGTTTCCCGCCGGTACATGGAGGAATACAAAAAGGACGCCGCCGGTTTGAATGTCCGCCCGGCTACCATCCATCCGTTGGCCACCGAGAACATCGACGAGATCATCGCCATTATCTCCAAGCTGGAAGAAAAGGGCTTTGCCTATGCTGTGGGCGGCGATGTATACTTCCGCACCAACAGGTTCAGCGAGTATGGCAAGCTGTCCCATCAGCCGTTGGAAGAGCTTCAGGCCGGTGCCCGCATCAGTGTGGGTGACGTGAAGGAAGACCCCATGGACTTCGCGGTCTGGAAGGCTGCCAAGCCCGGCGAGCCCTACTGGGAATCCCCCTGGGGCCACGGCCGTCCCGGCTGGCATATTGAGTGCTCTGCCATGGTGCGCCGCTATCTGGGCGAGACCATTGACCTGCACTGCGGCGGGCAGGATTTGATTTTCCCCCACCACGAAAACGAAATCGCCCAGAGCGAGTGCTGCAACGGCGTCCCCTTTGCCCGGTACTGGATGCACAACGGCTATATCAACGTGGACAACAAGAAGATGAGCAAATCCCTGGGGAACTTCTTCACCGTCCGGGATGTGGCGGAAAAATACGGCTATGAGCCCATCCGCTATCTGATGGTTTCCTCCCACTATCGGATGCCCATCAACTACAGCGTGGACATTATTGAGCAGTGCAAGGCCTCTCTGGAGCGTCTTTATAACTGCCGTGATAATCTTCGCTTCCTGCTGGAAAACGCCGCAGAGGGCCAGAGAGAGGGCGAAGAAGAAGTATTTGCCCGCATGACCCAATACCGTGACCAGTTTATCGCAGCTATGGACGACGACCTGAACACCGCCGACGGCCTTGCCGCCCTGTTTGGACTGGCAAGAGAAATCAACTCCAGCGTGAACGGCGACTCCTCCAAAGAGCTGTGCCAGAAGGCGCTGGACCTGTATATGGAGCTGGCCAACGTGCTGGGCCTGCTGTATGTAGAGAAGGACAATTCTCTGGACGCTGAAATTGAAGCCCTTATTGAAAAGCGCACCCAGGCCAGAAAGAACCGTGACTGGGCCACCGCCGACGCCATCCGCGACGAGCTGAAAGCCCGCCATGTGGTGCTGGAGGATACCCCTCAGGGTGTGAAGTGGCACATCGAGGAATAAGGGTCGGTATTTTCCGATAGAGCTTCCCCTTTAAAAATAACCCCTCATGCAAAAAACGCCTGTCTTTCCCGTTTTGGGAAAAGACAGGCGTTTCCTTTTGCTTCTTTTATCAATCCATGGGCTTTTCATAGAGTTCGCCCCGCAGGTCGTTGGGGGACAGGGGCTTACACTCCGTTTCCTCTGTCAGGTGGCGGCCCAGATCAATCCGCACCACGTCGTGGACGGAAGTCCGGTCGCAGATGGGCAGCCATTCCATATAATGCTCTCCATACCAGTGGCGGAGATAGTCATCATACCGGGCGGGAATGGGGTATTTCCGGCCGCAGAACTCCTTGTCCACGGTTTCGTCAAACCATTCGGCGGGGAAAGCGCCGCACTTCATCAGGTTGAACCCGCTGTCAATCCGGTGGTGGGTATTCCGCTTCTGATACAGGTTGAGAATCCCCACATACAGCCGGTGATACCAGGAAAAGGGAATCACCTTCATGCACCGCAGTGCCAGACGCACCGGCAGGCGCTTGAATCCCTGAGGCATCCGCTTGACCCACCGGGCAGACAGCAGCAGCCGTCCCATCTCAATCATCCGCAGGTGGAGCTTCTGCATGGCGGGACGGTCGCTGGTTTTATAGTACACAAACACGTCCACATACACGCCGTTGGCCATCCGGTAGCGGCTGGAATACCGGGTGGAAAACCAGGTATCCCGGATGCGGATTTTATCGTGGATATAGTGGCTTTCCCGGTCTGTGGTGTAGTTCTGATACACATAGTCCGGTGAAAGCAGGCCGGGGCAGACCCGGAGAAATTTTTCATAGTCCTCGGGCAGCATGGCGATGTCCACATCATCGTCCCAGGGGATAAATCCCCCGTGGCGCACGGCACCCAGCATACTGCCGCCCGCCAGAATATACCGGATGCCGTTTTCCCGGCAAATCCGGTCGATTTCGTCCAGCTCTTCCAGTTCCAGCGCCCGAATCCGGTCCATCCGGCCGCAGTACACGTCCATGGGGTCCCGGGGCACAAAGGGCGGCCCCTGTTCCAACCATCGGAAGGCGTTTCGGAAGGCTTCTTTTTTATCTGTATGGAGCAGCGGTTCCCGCTTTTCCGAATACACCAGAGAAAATTTCCCGGCATTGAGGGCACGGAAAACCGTCCGGGCTTCTTCCTTGGGCCCGGCCACCGGCGTAATTTCCCGATGGGAAGCGGCTTCCAGCAAAGCGGCTTTCATTTCCGTCAGGGTACAGGCAAAGGAGCTGATCTGGTACAGATTTCCCCGTTTTCCCCGGATGCCCGCCAGCACCATGGACACCACCGCATCCTCGGAATAAACGGCGGAAAACCAGGTTCTCGGGTCATTGCAGCCAAAGGTCATCTGGCCCTGTTCCAGCATTTCCCGGACACAGGGAACCACGGGACAGCCGTCCTCCCCGGAAATGCCCGGGCCGAAACAGCAGTCCACCCGCAGCGCCTTCACGCGGGTATCGCCCATGTCGAAAAGGCCGTCTCCGGCGCTTTTTCCCACATGACGGCGGCAAATATCCTCCAGTTCCAGCGTCAGCCGCTCCCGGGAACCCTCGGGCGCATCCGACCACAGAGCCTGAAGCTCCCGCTCCGCCGCAGCGGTACAGGTTTCCGGCAAAGGCCCCACCGGAGGCACAAAAGTGGTCAGCACAAACACATTGTCCCGGGAACGGGTAAACCGTTCCAGACAGCCCTGCAAATGGGCTTTTTTGGCCTGCTGCTGTGCCGGGTCCCGGTATTTATCCGAACGCAGGTCGGCAAAATAGTACACCAGCAGGTTTCGGGCCATCATCACGCCGCCGGACTCCATTTCGTCGGGGGACTCCCACCACCGGAACGCTTCCTGTTTCAGATAATCGGGCCAGGGGGTTTCCTGTTCCGCCACCACATGAAGGGTGACAGCAGGGTGTTTTTTGCAGAAATGAGCCATGGCGCCCATCATCAGCCAGGCGGCCGGGTGTTCCGGACAGACAAACACCACGTCCCGGACCGCTTCCAGCGGCTTTTCCAGCTCCAATGCCGCCAGCTTGCGGCTGACGCTGACAAAGGTGCTGAGAATCCATTCATTGTATTCCATCCGAAACGGGCTCCTTTCTTTTTGCGCTGCACCGGCAGCCAGCTTTTTATTGGGACGCTTTCAGAATGCCGATGGTCTTTTTCACGCCCTCTTCCAGCGGAACCATAGCCTGCCAGCCCAGCGCCCGGAGCTTTTCCGCATCCATGACGCCGTTGAGCAGGTTGGAATAGCCCGCCGCGCCGGTATCCGCCGACAGGTCATAGACCACCTGACAGCCGTTTTCCCGGGCCATGACTTTCGCAAGGCCGCCCAGTGTCACCACCGAGTGCTCGTCCGCTACGTTATAGGCTTCCCCGTCTTTTCCGCAAAGCAGCACCGTCAGAAAAGCCGTGGCCACATCCAGCATATAGGTGTAGGAATACCGCTGTTTCCCGTGGCTTTTCAATACGATGTCCTCGCCCTGCACCACATTGTGGATGAACTGGGCAATGGCCTTGTTATCCTCTGCCAGCATGGTGGGACCATACACCCGGCTGGGCCGGGCAATGGTCACGGAAAGGCCGTACTGTGCCCGATAGGCCTGACAGAGGGCCTCGCACACCCGCTTGCTCTCCGGATAACCGGCCCGAACCGTATTGCAGTCCAGATCGCCGCAATAGTCCTCGGTAAAGGCTTCCGCGTCGCCCCGGTTCTGGCCGTACACTTCAATGGAGGTCACTTCCAGCACCCGGCGGGTTCCGTGGTTCGCTGCGTGGGAAAGAAGGGAGTGAAGCCCCTCGATATTGATGAAAATGGTGCCCACCGGGTCCCGGGCATAGGCGGCCGGGTGGGCATTGCTGGCGCCGTTAATCATATAGGTGAAGGACAACGATTCCGGCAGCGGGCTGCGGATGTCCTGCACCAGCAAATGAAAATGAGGGTCGTCCAGATAGTCGGGAAAGCGGGCTTCCAGCCGCTCCCGGCTTCTGCCCAGGGCGTAAATCTCAATGGGCGATTCCGGACAAAGCCGGCTGCGCTCCATGAGGATATCGATAAGACAGGTACCGATAAGCCCGGTGGCGCCGGTAATCAGCACCGATTTCCCCTGAAGGCTTTCCCAGGGGAGAAAAGAGACCCGGGCCGCCCGCCGGATGTCTTCCTGATACAAGGGACTGGAAAAATACATGGTCCGCGCCTCCCGTTTACAGCCGGTTTTCTTCAATGGCCAGCAGGGCTTTGAAGATTTTCAGGTCCGCCGGTGTGGTCAGCTTCACGTTGGTTTCGGAGCCGATGGAGAAATAGACCGTTTCTCCAAGCTCCACCATCATGGTACAGCTGGCCACCGAATTGGTAATACCCCGTTCCAGCGCTTCCCGGTGGGCCCAGCTGAGCTTTTTCAGGGGGAAGCCCTGGGGGGTCTGGGTCATGCCCAGAGTATCCCGGGAAATCACATTGTGAGAGGATTCCTCGGTATTCCGTTCCAGCACCGCTGTGGTGCAGGGCACGCAGGAAATGGCAGAACCCTTTTCCCGGGCGGTGATAATGCAGTCGGAAATAATGTCCTGAGACACCATAGGACGGATGGCATCGTGAACCAGAATGATATCCTCCGGGTCAAAGGTCTTTTCCAGCTCATACACGCCGTTGCGGATGGAGCCCTGTCCGTTTTCTCCGCCTTCGATGACCCAGCGGAGCTTGGTAATGCCGAACTGGCGGGCATAGGCTTTCAGAATATCGTGCCAGCCCCGGATGCAGACAACGCAGATGGCGTCGATATCCGGGTGTTTCTGAAACGCCTGCATGGTATAGACAATGACGGGCTTGTCGTTGACGTTGATAAACTGTTTGGGAATCTGCTGGTGCATCCGCTGGCCGCTTCCGCCTGCGATAATCAGTGCAATATTCATGGCAAACCTCTCCTGTTTTCTGGATTCGGTCCTGGCTCCGGAGGGGCCGGAGCGTTTTTTTCAGATAGTTCCTAAAGAAGGGCATATTTTATTTATTATACCAGAAAGCCATTCCCCATGTCAAAACCCCCTCTGCTTCCTGGGAAAACAGAGGGGGTCACAGGTTCAGGATTGGGTCGAAACGCCGCTTTCTTCCTCCCGTCCGCTTTCCACCGGCGTCGGGGACGGAGACTGCTCCGGAGACGAGGTGGGGGAAGGGGTTGGACTTGGCGATGGTGTGGGAGTGGGCGTAGGAGAAGGTGTCGGTGTAGGACTGGGCGTCGGTACAGACTCCGGGTCCTGATAAATCACCAGCGACTGACTTCCCATCTGCTGATACCGGGTTTCCACCAGAGATTTTTCATACTTCACCTTTCCCTGAAGGGGATCGTTGAAGAAGTAATACCGGCTGTCATATCCGGTAAGCACCAGACAATGCTCGTGGGACTTCCACTGATAGGTTTTGCCCGAATCCCGCAGAATCCAGGAAGCTCCTTTTCCCGGAGCCACCATGTACATCGTTGCCCAGGCCACCACGGGAATTCCCTTGTCCAGATAGGTTTTGCACAGGGAAGAAAGGCTCTTTCCGGTGGTGTTGACCATAGTATATCCGGCGGGGAGAAATTTATTGACCGCCTTTTCAATACAGGGAGCGTAACAGCCGAACCCGTTGTTGGTATAGGGATTTCCCATGAAATAATCATTGGGATGATAGCCAATCGCCTTTCCGTTCTCATAGGTAAAGGACGCCCGGGGCAGATAACGGTCAATGAACGTATCCGGCGTAATGGAAATCCCCGCATACTGACAGGCCATAACCGTGCTGACGCTTTCACAGCCCGTGGGGTAATTCTTCCGCTGGTCGATCATGGGCACATCGGACAGCCACACAGACTTGGCCGGTTTCGGGGTGGAACCGGGTTTTGGGGTCTGTTTGGGCTTTTCCGCTTCCTCACGGTCCTCTTCCGTCATGGTTTCGGCGGGTTTTTTCTGGGCTTCCAGCTCTTCTTTTTCCTGCGTATTCTGTTGATACATTTCCAGAATCTCCGGGTCCGTTTCCGGCTCATACACCGGCTCCTGTGTGGGTTCCGGGGTGGGAGTGGGAGACGGAGAAAGGCTGGGACTGGGGGAAGGTGTGGGCGACTCCGTCACTTTTGGAGAAGGTACCGCAGTTGGCGCCGGTGTTACTTCCACAACAGGGGAAGGGGTCGGTTCCGGCGGAGTTTTCTGCTGCTCAAGGCTACCGAACATCCACACAAAAATGATACTGAGACAGACAGCTGCCACGGCAACTGCCGCCGCGGCCAGCTGTTTTTTTCGCGAATTCAAAAGACTGCGCCTCCAGATCGATTATTCCTGTACGGCTTCTTCTCCGGAAACGCTCTCTGTAGAGCCGTCAACGCTTTCGGATGTTTCTACTCCTTCTTCTGCTTCTTCCACGGCTTCCGCTTCGTCCTCCTCGTCGTCTTCGTGAGGCGTACGGGCCAGCGTCACCACCTTGTTGTTCTCGCCGGTGATCTTCATGACGCGGACACCCTTGCTGGGACGGGCACAGATGCGGATGGAGCTGGCCTGAATGCGGATGATGATGCCGTCGGCAGAGATCAGGATAATGTCATCATCCAGATCCACCACCTTGATGGCGGCCACATCGCCGTATTTCTCCACATGATAGTTAATCAGGCCCTTGCCGCCGCGGCTTTGCAGACGGTAATCGGAAATGGGGGAGAGACGGCCATAACCGGTTTCGGAAACGGTGAGCACCAGTCCGTTTTCCCGCAGGATGGACATACCCACCACACAGTCGCCCTCATTGAGGGTGATGGCCTTCACGCCTCTTGCGGTACGGCCCATGGCGCGGACGTCGCTTTCGTTGAAGCGGATGGCCATACCCTTGCGGGTAGCGGCCAGCAGCTCGTCGTTGCCGCTGGTCAGCCGCACCCAGCTCAAAGCATCACCTTCATCCAGATCAATGGCGATGACGCCGCCCTTTCTGGCGGTGTTGAATGCGCTGAGGCTGGTACGCTTGATGATACCGCTGCGGGTAACCATGACCAGATATTTGTCCTCTTCCATGCTCTGGACACGAATCATGGAGGTGACCTTTTCATCGGCGGACAGGGGCAGCAGGTTGGCAATATTCATTCCCTTGCTGGTACGGGAACCCTCCGGCACTTCATAGGCTTTCAGCCGGTACACCCGTCCCAGATTGGTAAAGTACATCACATAGTCGTGGTTGTTGAGGACAAACATTTCGGTGGCCACGTCCTCTTCCCGGCGGGTCATGCCGCTGATTCCACGGCCGCCGCGGCGCTGGGTCCGGTAAGTGTCCATTTTCTGGCGCTTTACATATCCGGCTTCCGTCAGGGTCAGGACACATTCCTCGTTGGGAATCAGGTCTTCAATATCCACTTCGCCGCTGATGGCTGCAATCTCGGTGCGGCGCTCATCGGCGTATTTCTTCTTCATGGTCAGGGCTTCTTCCTTGACAATGGCCAGAATCCGCTCTTCGTGGGCCAGAATGTCCAGATAATCGGCGATTTTCACCTTCAGGGCTTCCAACTCGTCCTCGATTTTCTGGCGCTCCAGACCGGTGAGCTGTCCCAGACGCATCTGGACAATTGCCTGGGCCTGTACGTCATCCAGACCGAAACGCTCGCACAGACGGGCTTTTGCGGTGGGCTGGTCCGGGGAAGTGCGAATAATGGAAATCACCTCGTCGATGAAGTCCACGGCGATTTTCAGGCCTTCCAGAATGTGTTCCCGTTCCTGTGCCTTCCGCAGCTCAAAACGGGTGCGGCGGGTGACAACCTCTTCCTGGAAGCGGATATATTCCTTCAGCATTTCAATCAGCGTCAGGGTGCGGGGCTTGCCGTCCACAATGGCCAGCATGATGACGCCGAAAGTGGTCTGCATCTGGGTATAGGAGTACAGCTGGTTCAGCACAATCTGGGGAGAAGCATCCCGCTTCACATCAATGACGATGTGCATACCGTTGCGGTCGGAGTGGTCCTCCACGTTGGAAATGCCGTCCACACGCTTTTCCTTCACCAGGTCGGCAATGCTCTCAATGAGGCGGGCTTTGTTCACCTGATAGGGGATTTCCGTCACCACAATCTTGAACCGGCCGTTTTTCTCTTCCTCAATTTCCGCACGGGCGCGGACGGTAATCCGTCCCCGGCCGGTGCCATAGGCAGCGCGGATACCGGTGCGGCCCATGATAATGCCGCCGGTGGGGAAGTCCGGCCCCTTGATGGATTCCATCACCTCGTCCAGGGTGGCGTCGGGGTTGTCGATCAGGCAGCACATACCGTCGATGACTTCTCCCATGTTGTGGGGCGGAATATTGGTGGCCATACCCACGGCGATACCGGTAGAACCGTTGACCAGCAGGTTGGGGAAGTGGCAGGGCAACACCTGAGGTTCCTTCAACCGGTCGTCATAGTTGGGGCCGAAATCTACCGTATCCTTGTCGATATCCCCCAGCATATCCACCGACAGCTTGCACATACGGGCCTCGGTGTAACGATAGGCAGCAGGCGGGTCGCCGTCCACGGAACCGAAGTTGCCGTGACCGTCTACCAGCACATACCGCATGGAAAAATCCTGTGCCAGACGCACCAGCGCGTCATAAACCGACGCGTCACCGTGG
The DNA here is from genome assembly GCA_905215105.1 of uncultured bacterium. Lineage (GTDB taxonomy): Bacteria > Bacillota > Clostridia > Oscillospirales > Acutalibacteraceae > Heritagella_A. The sequence goes on along the minus strand of CAJMOI010000001.1, from coordinate 25,483 downwards.
GGATGGTACCGGCCCAGCACGGCGCCGACGGTATCGGCGCACTTGCGGTAGGCCTTTTCCGGCCACAGGGTATTCTCGTACATGGTGTACAGGATTCTTCTGTGCACCGGCTTGAGTCCGTCCCGCACATCGGGCAGAGCGCGGGAAATAATGACGGACATGGAATAGGCCAGGAAGGAGTCCTTCATTTCCTTTTCCAGATCCACCGGTATAATATGATTTTCCTGCTGCTCCTGCAGATCTTCTCGCATTTCATCCATTTAGCAGACACCTTCCTGCAAATATTTTTCTCTCAGAGCCCGTTTCAGGAACGCCCGGACCCCTTTATATTCATCCATGGTCAACACACGCTTGGGCAAAAACCGCATTCCCCGGCCCTCGTCCAGCAGGATGACCCGCTTATCTTCATATACGCACCGGAGTTCCTCATAGGAAATCCGCTCGCATCCGTGATCGGTGACAAACCGGATGCCGTTATCATCAAATTCCGTATGACTGGCCACCATGCGCTTGACATGAGCGGCAAAATACCGGCGGGCATGACGGCGCACAACATAGGGCATACAGAAATCATAATACAGACAAATCCCCACCCCCAGACAGATGAGGAGAAAATACACCATGCTGTTGTAGTTGTCGGGAGAATCAAAATATACCCGCCCCAGCAGCGCTGTCAAAATCAGCGCCATCCCCAGCAGGCGGAAAAGGAACAGCTCTGTCCGACCGGTTTTCAGCTTGCGGGCTGCAAGCTGAAAGTCGGCATAATCGTCTCCCGTAATCAGATAGCTGTCCAGAATATACGTCTTTTCGCTCTCCATACGCAGCCTCCATGGTCCCGGAAGCGGACCTCTTGTCTCCAAATCCCCGGTCAGTCGTCGTCTCTGGGGTTGGTTCCGGCGACAATCATCGCCTGAATCTCCGGCAGCACCGCCGGTTCCACACACCGCAGAGGCAGAATCACCATTTTTTTCTGGTGGAACAGCACCAGCAGATTTCCATACTGAGCGCTGTCGGTGGCTTCCCCGTCCAGGGGAATTTCCCATTCGGAGCCGTTGTGCTCCACCGTAATGGCGTCGGGGAAAACCTCCAGGGCAAATTCCTTGCCGTCGGCCATCCGGCGGGCCTGATGACGAAGCCCCAGCTCCGGAATGACCCACACCACCACAATCAGCAGCAGGCACAGGATGGACAGTACCAGCGATGCCACATTGTGCAGAAGGAACCAGTTGTACAGAGAATAGGCTCCCGCAGCGGCCAGCAGCACTGTTTCCACAATGGCCCGGGCACCGGTCGTCTTGACGGCGCCCACCTGTTTCAGACAGCGGTAAATTTCCCGCCAGCGCAGGGTGTAGTTCAGCCGGATGCCGGTGAGAACATCCTCATAGACGGCGGCATCGTCATCCGCCACCAGCTCGGCCTCCGAGCCGTCCCAGCCCTCTTCTTCCTCGTCGATTTCCGGTTCCTCTTCGGGAACCTCCAGGTTGCGTTTTTCCAAATCTCGGTCATGATCCATCGGTATCAGACGCGCCAGATGGCGCTTTCCCTCCTTATATGCAATTACAATTTGTAATGATTATGTTTTACTATACAATCTGTATGTTACACATCCAGATTTTTCACATACTGAGCGTTTTGTTCAATGAATTCCCGGCGGGGTTCCACCTTGTCGCCCATAAGCACGGTGAAGATCTCATCGGCGGTAGCGGCATCCTCCACCTCTACCCGCAGCATGGTCCGGCGCTCCGGGTCCATGGTGGTTTCCCACAGCTGTTCGGAGTCCATTTCACCAAGACCTTTATACCGCTGGATTTCATAGCCATTGCCCAGCTCCGCCATAATGGCGTCCCGCTGTTCATCGGAGAAAGCGTAGCGGTGCTTTTTGCCCTTGGTAATGCGGTACAGGGGCGGCTGTGCCAGATAGATGTGGCCCTCCTCCACCAGCGGCCGCATGAAGCGGAAGAAGAAGGTGAGGAGCAGAGTGCGGATATGGGAACCGTCCACATCGGCATCGGCCATAATGATGATTTTGCCGTACCGGAGCTTGGTGATATCGAATTCGTCGCCCAGACCACAGCCCAGCGCTGTGACCACAGGCATCAGCTTTTCGTTGCCGTAGACCTTATCCAGACGGGCCTTCTCCACGTTGAGCATCTTGCCCCACAGGGGAAGGATGGCCTGGAATTTCCGGTCCCGTCCGCCCTTTGCGGAGCCGCCTGCGGAGTCACCCTCGACGATGTAGATTTCGGTTTCATCGGGGTTGCGGGACTGGCAGTCTGCCAGTTTTCCGGGGAGCGCGGCATTTTCCAGAGCGTTTTTCCGCCGAACCATTTCCCGGGCCTTGCGGGCTGCTTCCCGGGCACGGGAGGCGGCCAGAGATTTTTCGAAAATGGCCTTGGCAGTGGCGGGATGCTCTTCCAGATAGGTGGCGTATTTGTCGGAAATCAGGTTGCTCACCAGAGACAGGATTTCCATATTGCCCAGCTTGGCTTTGGTCTGGCCCTCAAACTGGGCCTCCTTGAGCTTGACGCTGATAATGGCGGTCAGGCCCTCCCGGACGTCGTCGCCGGAGAGGTTTTTGTCGTTTTCCTTGAGGATGTTGTATTTGCGGGCATAATCGTTCATCACCCGGGTCAGGGCGCGCTTGAAGCCGTCCTCATGGGTACCGCCGTCGGTGGTGTGGATGTTGTTGGCAAAGGACAGCAGCAGCTCGTTATAGCTGTCGTTGTACTGCATGGCCACTTCCACGGTGGCGGAATCATCGGGCGCCACGGCGGTGAAGTGCATCACGTCGGGGTGAATGACTTCCACAGCCTTTTTCCTGTTGATGAACTCCACAAAGCTGGAAACGCCGCCCTGATAGCAGAAATTGTTCTGAATCGGCTCCTCGCCCCGCAGGTCGGTCAGCTCAATGTGAACGCCGGCGTTGAGGAAAGCCTGTTCCCGCAGGCGGGTTTGCAGGGTTTCATAGTTGTAAACGGTGGTCTCTTTGAAGATTTCCGGGTCCGCCAGGAAACGGACGGTGGTTCCGGTGCGGGTCGGGTCCTCCAGAGGGCCCAGATCCTGAAGCTCGGTGACCTGATTGCCCCGTTCAAACCGCTGGAAATATTGATGACCGCCGGTGCAGACCTCTACTTCCAGCCAGACGGAAAGGGCGTTTACCACAGAAGCACCCACGCCGTGAAGACCGCCGGACACTTTGTAGCCGCCGCCGCCAAACTTGCCGCCGGCGTGCAGAATGGTGTACACCACCGTGACAGCCGGCAGGCCGGTCTGCTGCTGGATGCCCACGGGGATGCCGCGGCCGTTATCGGACACGCTGATGACCTCGCCGGGCAGGATCTTGACCTCGATTTTGTCACAGAAGCCGGCCAGCGCTTCGTCGATGGCGTTATCCACGATCTCATAGACCAGATGGTGCAGTCCTCTGGGACCGGTGGAGCCGATGTACATACCCGGGCGCTTGCGGACCGCTTCCAGTCCTTCCAGCACCTGAATCTGGCTTTCGTCGTAATTCTGATTGGTTTGCGTCATATCGCTGAAATCCAAAACATAACCCTCCAAAACAGTTGGTCTCCGCCTGATGCGGACCCATTGGGCTTTTCCGGTATTTGACAGGCCGGAAAAACGGGGAATAGGCGCCGGACACCCCGGCGCGGCCGGATGGGAACCCATTGGCGCGGCATGGGCCATCCGATTCCCAAAATCCCGCGCTGTGCGCTGCACGATAGATATTTATTATAGCACAAAACCCGGGAAAGTACAAGAAAAGACGGCTGTTTTTGCCGTCTTTCCGAGGGTTTATCCGCGTTTTTCAGGGACAATTTTGCCCCTTTGCAAATCGTCCGGGCCCATTTTGGGGAAAGGGTTCCGATTCGCCCTTACAGAATCCGGGTCTGGTCCATCTCTTCCCGGGTTTCGGGGCGACGGGGCTCTTCCGCAGAAGGCTCCGGAGAAGCATTTCCCCGACGGATCACCGGTTTTTTCAGCTGAACACAAAAGAGGCTGAAAATATAGAACACCAGAAACGGCGCAAGCACCAGCAGCACCGACCAGCCGGTGGCCGGTTCCAGCAGGAACAGGGTCAGCAGCAGAATCAGGCCGCTGACACCGATGGCGCACAAAGCCAGCGGCAGCAGCAGGCGGCTGTGGATCACGTTGGAAATGCCATTGCACCGGGGGCAGCGGTACTCTCCCCGGCGGCGCAGGCCCCAGGCCACCATCAGATTGACTTTTTTCTCACAGTACGGGCATCTGGCCCGTCCCAGTTGTTTCGGTTCCATATGGGTCAGCCTTCCTTTCAGAGATTGGACAGACCCTCCACAAAGCCCGTGCGCTTGCGCAGCGTGGCGGTGGAGATCTGTGAAATATAAACGGTGGTTTTTCCCGTTTCATCCCGGCAGAGGACAAAGGACTTGGGCATTTCCATGGACACATTGATGACCCGCCCGGCCTTTTCCGCCGCTGCCAGATACTCCCGCGTGATGCGGGAAATGGTGGAGTTTTCCATATCGAAGATGCCGATGATCTCGTCCATTTTGATCACCGTATCCTGTCCCAGATGAAGATACACAGTCGTCCTCCTTTTCAGCGGCAGTCCTCCCGGACTGCGCCCTCCTGTACCCGGAAAACCTTGCCCTTTTCCAGCAGGCGCACAGCCTCCGGATCACAGCAGGTAATGAAAATCTGGCGGCCCTCCAGCTGGTTGAGCAGATAGCCCTGACGGCTGACGTCCAGCTCACTCATCACATCGTCCAGCAGTACCGCCGGCGGTTCTCCAATGACGGATTCCAGCACCGAAGCCTCCGCCAGCTTCAGCGCCAGCACCACAGAGCGCTGCTGCCCCTGAGAACCGAAGGAACGGGCGTCCGTACCGTTAATGGACAGTTTCAGGTCGTCCCGGTGAGGGCCGGAAGAGGTGGCGCCCATGGCCAGATCCATGTCCCGGCGGGCAGACAGCACTTCCAGCATGGAGCGCTTTTTCTCCTCACTTCCGGAAGACACGGTCATGGAGTAGGACAGCTCCAGGGTTTCCCGCTGCTGGGAAATCCCCTGATAGATTTCCCCGGCTGTGGGCCGCAGCGTCCGGACATAGCGCAGCCGCTCGTCCATGACGGCTTCTCCGAAGCCTGCCAGCCGTTCATCCCAGATTTCCAGGGTGTCCAGCAGCTCCCGGTGGCGGGCAATGTCCTTGAGAAGGGTATTGCGCTGCTGAAGGGCCCGGTTGTACTGGGAGAGCAGCCCGGCATAGGAGGGGCGCACCTGACAGATGGCGCTGTCCAGAAACAGGCGGCGCTCCTTGGGGCCGTCTTTTACCAGAGAAAGGTGCTCCGGAGAAAACACCACCGCGCAGAAAGTCCCCACCAGAGAGGAAGCGCTCCGCTTGCTGATGCCGTTAAGCAGAGCGCTGCGCCGTCCTGCGGCGATTTTCAGCCGGGCGGTCTGCTCCCGTCCCGCGGCAAAAAAGGTCATGGAAAGAGAGGCCGTTTCCTGAGAAAGGCCCTTTTCCTCCATCCGCACCAGCTCCGCGTCCCGGGATCCCCGGAAGGAATGGCCACCGGTAAAGAGCCAGATGCTCTCCAGCAGGTTGGTCTTTCCCTGAGCATTGCTGCCACAGATGATGTTGACCCCGGGGGCGGGGCAGAAGGAGCCGGTGTGCAGATTCCGGTATTTTTCAAATTCCAGTTTGATGATTCTCACTCGGAGGTCACCCGATAGGTCACACCGGCAAAGGTGGCGGCATCGCCCGGGCGCATTTTTTTGCCCCGCATTTCGCACACCTCACCGTTGACCAGCACTTCACCGTTCTGAATGGCGAATTTGGCCTGTCCGCCGGTGTCAAAGGCGCCGGCCAGCTTCAGCAGTGCGTCCAGCCGGATGAACTCCGTATCAATGGCAATGATCTGTTCCATTTGCAGCTTCCTTTCCTGTTTCCTGCAAAGAGCAGTTTTACAGAGAGTATAAATTTATTTTTATACTCAAAGTATAATTAGAATTCTTCGGACTTCATCCGCACCGGCAGCACCAGGAACAGGAAGGAGTCCCCTTCTCTGGGCAGCACTTTCATGGGGGACAGCGCTCCGTTGAGGGAAAGCTTTACTTCGTCCCCATCTGCATTCCGGAGCGCATCCAGCAGATAGCGGTTGTTGAATCCGATTTCCACCCGATCGCCGGTCATTTCACAGGGAAGCTGATCGTTGGCCCGGCCGATGGGAGTGGAGCAGAACAATTTGATTTCGTTTTCTTCCATAATCGTGCGGATGGGGCTTTTCAGCCGGTCGGTAATCAGCAGAGAAACGCGCTCCACACTGCTGATGAAAGCACGGGTCTGAACCGTGACTTCCGTAGCTCCAGATGCAGGAATGGCTGCCCGATAATCCAGGAATTCGCCCTCCAGCAGGCTGGAAATCACGGTGTAATTTCCAATTCGGAAAATAATATGGCGTCTTCCCACAAAGAACTCCATTTCTTCCTCGTCGTCTTTCAGCAGTTTCAACAATTCAGAAAGGGTCTTTCCGGGAACCACAAAGCGCAGCTCTTCCTGAGAAATCACCGGCTCCGTGCGCATGGCCAGACGGTATCCGTCCACGGAAACCACCCGCAGCTGACCGCCGGAAAGTTCGAAGAGACTGCCGGTGTGAACCGGTTTATTGTCGGTATCCGCCACTGCAAAGAGAGTCTGACGGATCATGCTTTTCAGCAAAGGCTGGGAAATGGTCATCCGAGCTCCATCGGAAACAGAGGGGAACTCCGGGAATTCTTCGGCAGGAATGCCAATAATAGTGAATTCGCTGGCGCCGCTGTGAAGAATGGCGATATTTTTTTCATCCACTGAAATTTCCAGGGTATCGGTGGGCAAACGGCGGACAATGTCGCCGAACAGCCGGGCGCTGAGGACAATGCGTCCTTCTTCTTCTATAGAAGCGTTGAGCTCTGTGGTCATGCCCAGCTCCATGTCATAAGCGGATAGGGTCAGCTTTCCGGAGCTGGCATCCAATAAAATGCCTTCCAGTGCCGGCGTAGTGGATTTGGCGGAAACAGCCCGCTGAATATTCAACACGGCATCCGCCAGTTCTTTTTGAACAAGTGTACATTTCATAGAGGTTGCCTTTCTCTTCTGTAGGAATGGTTTGTCTCTGTATAATTTAGAATTAGTAGTAGAGGGCTTGGAAAAGTTGGAAAGTTGGCAAAAGGCCCGCCAGCTCTATAAACAGAGTGTATTTTTATGCGTTGAGAAAATGTGAGAAACGTGTTGGTAAAACAGAGAGTAAAAAAGTAGCGTTGAAAGAGTTGAAAACTCTGTGGGGAAAGTTGAAAACTTGTTGAGGGTGGAAATAGCGCCAAAATGCCGGTTTTCCACCAAAATGTTGACAAGTGAAAAGGGTTTCAACTTTCTATAAAAGAATTAAAATCAGTCAAAAAATCAGCGGTCGCGGATATTTTTGATGATATCTTCAATGGTTGCCTTGGTACGGGGATCCTTGACCATATTCTTCTCTACCTGCTGGGTGGCGTACACGACCGTGGAGTGGTCGCGGCCGCCGAATTCCTCGCCGATGGATGCCATAGGAAGCTGGGTGATGTCCCGGACTACATACATGGCGATCTGACGGGCGTTGGAAACCGCTGCGTTGCGCTTGGCGGAACGGATGTCGTCGGGGGAGACGCCGAAGGTGCGGCCCACTTCTTCGATGATCTTTTCGATGGTGACCGGCGCAGGCTGATCGTTATTGATGATGTCGCTGATGGCGGCCTGCGCGGTGTTGATGTTGGGGGCCTTGCCTTCCAGCAGATAGTAGGCCTTCAGCTTCTTGACGGCGCCTTCCAGCTGACGGATGTTGCTCTTGAGCTTGTTGGCGATATATTCGCTGACGTTGTCCGGCACCACAATGTCCAGCAGCTCGGCTTTGCGCTTGATAATGGCAATGCGGGTCTCGAAATCCGGGGGCTGGATGTCGGCGGTCAGACCCCACTCGAAACGGGTCTTCAGCCGGTCTTCCAGGGTGGCGATGTCCTTGGGCGGACGGTCGGAGGTGAGGACAATCTGCTTTTTGGACTCGTAGAGGGTATTGAAGGTGTGGAAGAACTCCTCCTGCGTGGACTCCTTGCCTGCGATAAACTGGATATCGTCCACCAGCAGCGCGTCGGCCTGACGGTATTTCTGGCGGAATTCGGGGGTCGTGCCCTTGCGGATGGCTTCGATAATCTCGTTGGTGAAGTCATCGCCCTTGATATAGATGATGTTCATGTCGGGATAGGTGCGGGAAATCTCATTGCAGATGGCGTACAGCAGATGGGTTTTTCCCAGACCGGAATTGCCGTAAATAAACAGGGGATTGTAGAGAGCTGCGGGCTTGGTGGCCACAGCCAGAGAAGCGGCGTGGGCAAATTTGTTGGAGGGGCCCACAATAAAGGTATCGAAGGTAAACTCGTAGTCATCGCTCTTTCCCTCGGGGGCGGCGGTTTCCTTTCCTTCGTTCAGTTCGTCGGGGGTGCGCAGGTCAATTTGAATGCCGGAGCCAAATACCTGTCCAAAAGCTTCTGTTAATAAGTCGTAATAGCAGCGGTTCAGCGTCTGTCTGTGGAATTCGTTGGGAACTTCCAGCGTAGCCACACCCTTGGAGAAGTCCAGAGACACGGGCTTGATCCGGCTGATCCAGGAATTATAGGCCACTTCTGTGATGTGTTTTTTGCAATAATCACAAATCAGGCCCCATGCTTCCAGAAAAGATTCCATGATTTTATCATCCCTTCCATCCGGCTAAATCCGGAAAATAATGTCGTTCCTGTCGTCGATTCAATTCAGGCAATCATAGATATCTTAACATATTTTCAACTTTAAATCAATTTTTTCGGTTGAAAAATCCCACTGTTTTCAACAGTTGAGTTTGTGTAAAATGTAAGAATCTGAAAAACCCGCGTTTGACCGGGGCGGGAGGGCCCTTTTGGAAAAAGAGAAAAAAGGGGCTGTTCACAGCAAAATTTTGTGATATAATAAAGGAAAAGCCTGCATATGATGGTTTTTGCCCTGAAAAAAACGTGAAAAACGGCCCGAGAGCGCCCTTTTTTGCGAGATTTTTATTGACATCCGGTAATCCGGTGGGGTATAATGCTAACTTGCAAGGCTTATACCTTTATGCCCGAAAGGAGGGTGTCTGTATGCTGAGAACCTATCAGCCGAAGAAGCTTCACAGAAAGAAGGAGCACGGCTTCAGAAAGAGAATGTCCGACAGAAACGGCCGCAAAGTCCTGGCTCGCCGCAGAGCAAAGGGAAGAGCTCGCCTGTCCTACTGATTCTTTGAATGTCTGTTCCAAACAAACAGCGCGGCGGCAGTTGCCGCTGTAAGGGCCACCGATAGAAGGGAAGTCTGGCAGGAAGATGGATCTGCCGGAAGAGTCCTGTTTTGATGCTCCGGAAAATGGGGGTCAGAAGGATTCCCTTTCAGCGTGGCCTTTTCTTTTATCATGATAACCGCACCGGCTCCGGGACGGTTATGACCTGCACACGGTGCAGGAATCTTTGCCGGAAAAAGTCCGGCAGTTATGGATGGGTGTCAGATGGATCGCTTTGTTCCAATTTGTGAAAATCGGGATTTCAGAAGGATCTATGCCAGAGGCAGATCTTTTGTGACGCCGGTGCTGGTGGTCTATGTGATGAAAAATCGCGGCCGGGGGCTGCGGGTCGGGATTACCACCAGCAAAAAGACGGGAAACGCGGTGAAACGAAGCCGCTCCCGCAGGGTGATCCGGGAAGCAGTGAGAGCCCTTGCTCCCCGAATCCGGGATGGTTATGACCTGGTCCTGGTGGCCAGAGGGAAAACGCCCTTTGTCAAAAGCACACAGGTGCAGGAGACGCTGGAGCAGCAGTTGGGCAAGGCAGGGCTTCTGTTATGAAAAAGGCACTGATCTGGCTGGTCCGCTTTTATCAGCAGGCCATTTCCCCCAGAAAGCCTCCCTGCTGCAAGTATATCCCCACCTGTTCCCAGTATGCGCTGGAAGCGCTGGAGCGTTTCGGCGCGGTGAAGGGAACGGCGCTGGCGGTCTGGCGGGTTCTCCGGTGCAATCCTTTCAGCCGGGGCGGATATGACCCGGTTCCCGAGAAAAAAGAAAAATGACTGATAAATTGAGGTGCCCAGGCTTATGATGCAAATTTTTAACTTCTTTGGCGGTCTGCTCGGCTATATTCTGTGGTTCTTCTACATGATCGTCCGGAATTACGGCGTCGCCATTATCCTGTTCACCATCGTGGTGAAGCTGCTGATGTTCCCCATGTCCATCAAACAGCAGAAATCCATGGCTGCTCAGAGTAAGATGGCAGCCAAGCAGAAGGAACTGCAGGCCAAATATGCAAACGACAAGATGAAATATCAGGAAGAGCTTCAGAAGCTCTATGAAAAGGAAGGCGTCAGCCCCATGGGCGGCTGTCTGACGACGCTGCTTCCTTTCCCCATCATGCTGGGCCTGTATTATTCCGTTGTCTTCCCCCTGAAAAATGTGCTGCATCTGCCCGCAGAGGCGGTGGACAAGGCGCTGAATCTGCTGAATACCGTTCCCGGTATCGGCAGCAATTTTGCCGCCAACAGCTTTTATAATGAGATTGAGATTGTAAAGCACTTTGATGTGCTGCGGGATCATCTGACCGGCATTTTTACCGGAGATGAACTGAATCAGATTGAATCCCTGTCCCACGGCTTCCAGTTCTTCGGACTGGACCTGCTGCAGACCCCTCAGACCAGCGACTTCATGTCCATGATGTGGCTGATTCCCGTACTGTGTCTGGTGTCCTCCTGGGTTTCCCAGTTTATTATGATGAAGACCCAGCCCACCATGCAGCAACAGCAGGGCTGCATGAAGGTCATGATGTATGGTATGCCCCTGATCAGCGTGTATTTCTCCTATATTATGCCCGGCGCTATCGGCTTCTACTGGATTATTTCCACGCTGGTGAGCTTTGCTTCCACGCTGGCCATGAACCATTTTTACAGCCCGGCCCAGCTTTCCGCAAAGGGAGAGGCGCGGCGTGCGGCGCTGCGGTATCAGGAAGAGAGCGCAGCCAAGGAACTTCCTGCGGGCGTACAGGCGCAGCTGGCGGAAAAGCTGCTTCCTGCCCAGAACCATGTGGAATCGAACAAGCAGGAGACGCAGAGCAGAAAATCCGGAAAGTCCAAGGCCAAAAAGCAGGGAAAATCCGGCAATGATGCGTATTTGGGGACGAAAAAATAATGCCGCAGCCTGCGGCGTTTGTTGGAGGTGCAGGAGTCATGATTAGAGAAGCAATTGCAACCGGCGATACCGTAGAGCAGGCTTTTGAAAAGGCCTGTGCAGAGCTGGGTGTGGAATCCCATGAAGCAGAGTTTGAAATTCTGGAAATGCCGGTCAAAAAGACCTTTGGTCTGTTCGGCGGCAGCCCGGCAAAGGTGCGTGCCTTTGTCCGTTCCTCTCCCGCGGAGAGCGCTGCGGAATATCTGAAAACCGTGGTCCGCGCCATGGGCCTGACGGATATTGAAGTGACCATTCAGGAAGAGGAAAACGGCGCGCTGCTGTCCCTCACCGGTGAAGATATCGGCTTTATTATCGGCCACAGAGGCGAAACCCTGGACGCCCTTCAGTATCTGACCGGTCTGGTGGCCAACCATGTGGACAACAGCTATTACCGGATTACCCTGGATATTGGAAATTATCGGGAAAAGCGCAAGGAAACCCTGGAGGTGCTGGGCCGCAAGATGGCGGCTAAGGCCCTGAAAACCGGGCGGAACTGCTCTTTGGAGCCCATGAATCCCTATGAGCGCCGGATCATTCATACGGCGGTGCAGGAAGTGGAGGGCGCCAAGTCCTGGAGTGAGGGCGAGGATATGGCCCGTCATGTGGTCATCGGACCCGAAGAGGGCGAACGTCCCCAGCGCCGCAGCCACAACAATTATCGCGGCGGAAACCGTTCCCGCGGCGGCCAGAAGGGCGGAAACCGTCGGAACCATAACGGCGGCAAGCCCCGGAATGAAGCCACGGGTCCTGCCGGAACTGCTCCCCGCCGTGACAGCGGAGACGCTCCTCTGTACGGCCGGATTGACCGGAAGGGCTGAGCGGACAGGCCGGGAGTTGGCTTGTGAAGCGGAAAAGCAGAGTTTGACAGTTTGAGGCGGTTCTGGAAAGAGCCGCCTTTTTGTTTGTATGGATTGATGGAAGGTGAAATGATGATTCTTTCGGAAAGAAAAGACCGGTCCACCATCGCCGCCATTTCCACGGCGCAGGCGCCGGGCGGAATCGGCATTGTGCGGATTTCCGGCCCCGGGGCTAGAGAAGTTGCCGACCGGGTATTCCGCTCTCCCAAGGGGAAAAAAGTGGCGGACGCGGCGGGGTACACGGCCCTGTACGGCTGGGTATTTGACGGGGAGGAAAAGCTGGACGAAGCGGTGGCGCTGGTATTTGCCGCCCCGGCCAGCTTTACCGGAGAGGACGTGGTGGAGCTTTCCTGCCACGGCGGCGTATTCATTATGCGCCGGGTATTGGAAGCGGTGCTGGCGGCCGGTGCAGCTCCGGCCGGGCCGGGAGAGTTTACCCGCCGGGCATTTGTCAACGGAAAACTGGGACTGACGGAAGCGGAAGCCGTTATGCAGGTGATTTCCGCACAGGGGGCCCAGTCTGCCCGGGCGGCACGGGCCGGAAAAGAAGGCGCTTTGGAGAAAAAGATTGCCGGAATCCGGGAGCGTCTCATTGATGCGGCGGCTCATCTGGCGGCCTGGGCAGATTATCCCGACGATGACGTGCCTCAGGTCAACGAGGAAGAGCTGTTTCAGGCACTGGGGGATGCAAAACAGGCACTGGACCGGCTGCTGCGGCAGTTTGACGCGGGAAGAGCCATCCGGGAAGGGGTGGATACGGTCATTGTGGGCCGTCCCAATGTGGGAAAATCCACGCTGATGAACCTGCTGGCAGGCTGTGAGCGGTCTATTGTCACCCAGTATGCGGGCACCACCCGGGATGTGGTGGAGGATACGGTGATTCTGGGGGATATTTTGCTGCGGCTGGCGGATACCGCCGGAATCCGCACCACGGACGACCCGGTGGAGAGTATCGGCGTGACTATCGCCAAAAACCGGCTGCAAAACGCCCAGCTGGTGCTGGCGGTGTTTGATGCATCGGTTCCGCTGGAAGAAGAGGATAAAAAATTAATCGCGGAGCTGGAGGGGATTCCCACAGTGGCCATTGTCAACAAGACCGATCTGGAGTCCCGGATTGATATGGCGTATATACAGCGCGTATTTTCCCAGGTGGTTTCCATTTCCGCCAGAAACGGGGAAGGGCTGGAACAGCTGGAGCAGGCCTGCGCCCAGGTATTGGAAACCGGCGCGCTGAATCCTTCCGAGGGAATGCTCTATACCGAGCGTCAGCGGGATGACGCAAAACAGGCGCTTTCCTGTGTGGAGGAGGCGATTTCCGCCATGGAAATGGGCATGACGCTGGATGCGGTGACGGTTTCGGTGGAAGGTGCGGTTTCCGCATTGTTGGAGTTAACTGGTGAACGGGCCACGGAAGCCGTGGTGGATTCGGTGTTTGCACAGTTCTGTGTGGGAAAATAATGGGTTTTCCACCGGAAACAGAACATTTTCGACTTGTGTTATGTAAACCTGATGCAGGCTTGAACAACGGATAATATATTATGTAAACCACAAAAAGGGGGTTTGTTTATGGGATATGATGCAGGGTCTTTTCAGGTGGCGGTCATCGGCGCCGGACATGCGGGTATTGAAGCGGCGCTGGCGGCGGCACGGCTGGGCTGTAAAACGGTGATTTTTACCATTAACATGGATGCGGTGGGCAACTGCCCTTGTAATCCCAGTATTGGCGGCACGGCCAAAGGACATTTGGTGCGGGAAATCGACGCACTGGGAGGCGAGATGGGAAAAACAACGGACGAATGCTTTTTGCAGAGCCGGATGCTGAATCTGGGCAAGGGTCCGGCGGTTCATTCTCTGCGGGCGCAGATTGACCGGCGGAAGTATTCGGAGATTATGAAGCACAAGCTGGAATTGCAGGAGCATCTGCAAATGAAGCAGGCGGAAGTCACCGGATTGGAGCAGACCGCCGACGGCCGCTGGAAAGTGACCACCCGGATGAACGCGGAGTATCTGGCGGATACGGTGATTCTGGCCACCGGCACTTTTTTGGGCGGACGCATTTTCATCGGGGAAGTGTCCTATGAGAGCGGCCCGGATGGATTGTTCCCGGCAACGTTCCTGTCGGAGTCGCTGAACAAACTGGGCCTGCGGCTCCGGCGTTTTAAAACCGGAACCCCTGCCCGTGTGCTGCGTTCCAGTATTGATTTTACCGATCTGGAAGTACAGGCGGGTGACGCCTTTCTCCTATGAAACCGAGGGCGAGCTGCAAAACAAAGAGGTCTGTTATGTGAGCTGGACCAACGACCGGACCAAAAAAGTCATCATGGACAATATCCACCGCTCTCCCCTGTACAGCGGCATGATTGAGGGCGTGGGTCCCCGGTACTGCCCCAGCATTGAGGACAAGGTGGTGCGGTTTGCCGATAAGCCCCGCCATCAGCTGTTTATTGAGCCCTGTGGAGAGAATACCGAGGAAATGTATTTGCAGGGCATGTCCTCTTCTTTGCCGGAAGAGGTGCAGATTGCTTTTTACCACACCATCAAGGGACTGGAAAACGTGCAGATTATGCGCAGCGCCTACGCCATTGAGTATGACTGTGTAGACCCCACCCAGATGGAAGCGACGCTGGAATTTGCCGACCTGCCCGGCCTGTACGGCGCGGGACAGTTCAACGGAAGCTCCGGCTATGAGGAAGCCGCGGCACAGGGTCTGGTTGCAGGCATTAACGCAGCCCGGAAAGTGCGGGGCCTTTCGCCCATGATTCTCGACCGGGCCAGCTCCTATATTGGAACGCTGGTGGATGACCTGATTACCAAAGGCATCAGCGACCCCTATCGGATGATGACGTCCCGTTCGGAATACCGGCTGGTATTGCGGCAGGACAACGCCGACGAGCGGCTGACCCCCATTGGTCACGAAATCGGGTTGATTTCCGAAAGCCGGTGGGAAAAGTTCTGTGAAAAGCAGGCCATGAAGGAAGCCGAGCGGAAACGGGTGGAAAAGCTGGTGCTTTCCCCCACCCAGGAGCTGAACGACCTGTTGGTTTCACGTGAAACATCCCCGGTGACCAGCGGCGTGCATTTGTCGGAGCTGCTGAAACGTCCCCAGCTGAACTATGCAGCCTTGGCGCCGGTGGACAAAGACCGTCCCGATTATCCGGCGGCAGTGTTCGAAAATGTGGAAATCGAGCTGAAATATGAGGGGTATATCCGGCGGCAAAAGGCGGATATTGCGGAAATGCGGCGGCTGGAAAAGAAGCTGCTGCCCAAGCATACCGACTATGAAACCATTGAAGGGCTGCGGATGGAAGCGAGAGAAAAGCTGAACAAAGTGCGTCCGGCCAATATCGGACAGGCCAGCCGGATTTCCGGCGTGAGCCCGGCGGATATTTCCGTGCTGCTGATCTGGCTGGCAAAAGAAGGAGGCGAACCCATTCATGGAGGATATTAAAAATCGGCTGTCCCAGCTGTGCGAACAGGAGGGGATTTCCCTTTCCGAAAAACAGCTCGGCCAATTCCAGCGGTATATGGAACTGCTGGTGGAGTGGAACCGGAAAATGAACCTGACCGCCATCACCGACCCGGAGGGCGTGACGGTGAAGCATTTTTATGACAGCCTGCTGCTGCTGAAAGCGGTAGAGCTTCCGGAAGGCGCCAGCCTCATTGATGTGGGAACCGGCGCGGGATTTCCGGGAATTCCGGTGGCTATCGCCCGGCCGGATGTGAAATTGACCCTGTTGGACAGCCTGAATAAACGGCTGGTGTTTTTGGCGGAAGTTTGCCGGGAGCTGGGCATTTCGGCGGAAATCCGTCACGCCCGGGCGGAAGAAGGCGGACGGCAGAAGGAGCTGCGGGAGCAGTTTGATTTTGCCACAGCCAGAGCAGTGGCGGGCATGAATGTGCTCAGCGAGTACTGTGTGCCCTTTGTGAAAAAGGGCGGCGCCTTTGTGGCCATGAAAGGGCCGGACGGGGAAGAGGAATTGAAACAGGCGGCCTGCGGCATCGGGACGCTGGGCGGCAAGCCGGAAAAGCCAGCTCATTTCACCCTTCCCGACGGAAGCCAGCGGTGCATTATTGTGGTTCGGAAGGTGCGGGAAACGCCGGCGGCTTATCCCCGTCATGGGTCGAAGATTTCCAAAAAACCGCTGTAAGACTCAGG
Organism: uncultured bacterium; assembly: GCA_905215105.1. Taxonomy (GTDB): domain Bacteria; phylum Bacillota; class Clostridia; order Oscillospirales; family Acutalibacteraceae; genus Heritagella_A. The sequence continues at coordinate 9,211 of CAJMOI010000001.1, read as the reverse complement.
GGAATCCTTCCACGTGGAAGGCCTTAAAACCAACATGTAGAAAGCCCGAAAAGAAAATTTTTCACCCGTCGGGTTTCAACAAAATCATACACAGGGCCTGTGCTATACTCTTTGCAGAACCAGCGAGAGGAGGACAGGCCTTGATTTTTACACAGCAGGAAAAGAGAAAGATCATTCAGCTGCCCGTAACCCGGCTGGTTCCCAATCCTCATCAGCCCCGCAAGGTTTTCTCTCGGGAAGAGCTGGAGGGACTGGCCCGCAGCATCGCGGTGAACGGTCTTCTCCAGCCTATCTCGGTACGGAAAAGCGGTGAGGATTTTGAAATCATTGCCGGGGAACGCCGTTGGCGTGCCTGTATGCTGGCCGGGCTGAAATCGGTCCCCTGCCTTGTTCACGAGTGCAGCGACGCACAGTCGGCGGTGTTGGCCATTCTGGAAAACTTGCAGCGGCAGGACTTACAGATCTTTGAGGAAGCCGAGGGCATTCGCCGCCTGATTGAGGATTGGGGCGTGACCCAGGAGGAGGCTGCCCGCCGTTTGGGGAAGAGTCAGTCGGCCATTGCCAACAAGCTGCGGCTGCTGCGGCTGACGCCGGAGGAACGGGCACAGATCACCGAAAGCGGCCTTTCCGAGCGCCACGCCCGGGCGTTGATTCGGGTAACGGAAGCGGAGCCGCGGCAGAAGATTCTGAAACAGGCCATTGAAAAGAACCTGAATGTGCGCCAGACAGAACAGCTGGTGGAGGAGTTCCTTTCCCAGGCCCAGAAGCCCAAACGGCCTTGCCGGACCTTCATTGCAAAGGATATCCGGATTTTTATCAACACCATCGACCACGCCATTGAGACCATGAAAAACGCAGGCATCAAGGCCAGCGCCAACCGCCGGGATATGGGCGATTATTTCGAGTATACCGTCACCATTCCCAAAACCGCAGCGCCCAAAAAACCTAAGGAACCAGACGGCCGACAGCCGGGCCAAAAGGGCGCATAAACAGGCTGCTGAAAACGAGTACAAGTTCATAACATTCCCTTATTCATTTCCTGTTGGAAAAAGCCAGCCGGGCAAAGCCAAGTGCTTCCGGGCTGGCTTTTTTCCATGTTTCACGTGAAACATCGGGACAGCAAAGGAAGAAAGAGAGCGTTTCACGTGAAACATTCCAGATATCCTCTAAAAAAACAGGCAAAAAAAGCGGAGTTTCGGGAATTTCCGGGAAAAATCCCTTTTTCTTATGGGGGAAACGTGCTATAATGAAAATCGTTATCACATGGTTTACAGTAAGAAAGGGGCGTTTCCATGGGAACAATCATTGCGGTTGCCAATCAGAAAGGCGGCGTGGGTAAAACCACCACGGCGGTGAACCTTTCCGCGGCATTGGGAGAGATGGGAAAAAAGACCCTGCTGGTGGATTCCGACCCCCAGGGAAACTCCTCCAGCGGCGTGGGCATTGACCGGAAACACAGCCGGAAAACGGTGTATGAGCTGCTCATCGGAGAATGCGGCGTAGAGGAGATTCTGGTTCATACGGATTATCAGAATCTGGATATCCTGCCCTCCAGCATGAATCTGGCGGCGGCGGAGCTGGAACTGATTTCTCAGGAGCACCGGGAGGCGCTTTTGAAAAAAGCCCTGCTGACACTGCGGGAAGTGTATGACTATATCATCATCGACTGTCCGCCGTCTCTGGGCATCATCACCACCAACGCGCTGTGCGCAGCGGACACGCTGCTGGTGCCCATTCAGTGCGAGTATTACGCGCTGGAGGGACTGTCCCAGCTGATGAACAGTGTGCGCCGGGTCAAGCGTCAGTATAATGAGCAGCTGGATCTGGAGGGCGTGCTGCTGACCATGTACGACGGACGGCTGAACCTGACCCAGCAGGTGGTGGAGGAAGTAAAGAAGTACTTCCCCAGAAAGGTATTTGCCACCACCATTCCCAGAACGGTCCGGCTTTCGGAAGCCCCCAGCTTTGGAAAGCCCATCCTCTATTTTGACCGTTCTTCCAAGGGCGCAAAGGCCTATCGGGAGCTGGCAAAAGAAGTGGAACAAAATCATCGATAAGGAGGGGCGAGCGTGAGTGTGAAAAAAGGGGGACTGGGAAGAGGGCTGGACGCCATCTTCGCGGAGAACACCCAGGAGTCCGGCAGCGGAGCCGTGATGCTTCGGATCAGCGAGCTGGAACCCAACCGGGAGCAGCCCCGAAAAGATTTTGACGAAAAGGCCATGGCAGAGCTGGCAGACTCCATCAGTCAGCACGGCGTGTTACAGCCGCTGCTGGTACGGCCGATTTTCGGCGGCGGCTATCAGATCGTCGCCGGTGAACGCCGCTGGCGTGCAGCCCGGATGGCGGGGCTTTCGGAAGTTCCGGCTATGGTTCGGGAAATGAACGACGGCGAAGTGATGGAGCTGGCGCTGATTGAAAACTTACAGCGGGAGGACTTAACGCCGCTGGAAGAAGCCAGGGGGTATCAGACCCTGTTGGAAAAATATGAACTGACACAGGAAGAAGTGGCCAAAACCGTGGGCAAGTCCCGCCCGGCGGTGACCAACGCCATGCGGCTGCTGGGACTGCCACAGGAGATTCAGGACATGGTGGAGAGGGGAGAACTTTCCGCCGGTCACGGCAGAGCGCTGCTGGCCTTTGCCGATGAAGAGCTGATGGTGGCAGTGGCCCGGAAAGCAGCGGCGGAAGGCCTTTCTGTCCGTCAGCTGGAAAAGCTGGCCAAAAAGGCCGCTCAGGAGTCTTCCGGAAAAGAGACGCCTGTTGTCAGCCGGTGTACCTACTTTGATGAAGTGGAGCTTTCCCTGCATGAGCATCTGGGCCGGAAAGTCCGGGTGGCAGGCAATGGGAAAAAAGGCGTTCTGCAAATTGAATTCTATGGAGAAGAGGATTTGCAGCGGCTGATGGCTTCTATTGAATTCAAAGAACCTGATGAAATCTGAGTATTTCAGATCAATATAGAATATACGCTAACAAAAAGAGAGGAATAGGAACATGCTGGACATTAAGCTGATTCGCACCAATCCTGATCTGGTGAAAGCCAACATCAAGAAGAGAGAAATGAACCTGGACCACATTGTGGATGAGATTCTGGACATCGACGCCAAGCGCCGCGAGCTCACCGGTACGGTGGAAGCCATGAAGGCCGAGCGCAACGCCGACACCAAGAAAATTCCCCAGATGAAGAAGGCCGGCGAGGACACCACCGAACTGATGGCCAGAATGAAGGCATTGGCTGACCAGATTAAGGAAGCCGACGCACAGCTGGGACAGCTGGAAGAGAAGCAGCAGGATCTGATGCTGTCTCTGCCCAATATGCCCGACGAGAACGTGGTGGCCGGCGGCAAGGAGCAGAACGTGCCCCTGCACTATTTCGGCGAGCAGCCCAAGTTTGATTTCGAAGCCAAGAACCATGTGGACCTGTGCGAGAGCCTGGGCATGATCGATTATCAGCGCGGCGCAAAGCTGGGCGGCAACGGCGCCTGGATTTATCGCGGCGCAGGCGCACGGATGGAGTGGGCACTGCTCAACTTCTTCATCAACGAGCACCTGAAGGACGGCTATGAGCTGATTCTGCCCCCTCACATGCTCAACTATGAATGCGGCTATGTGGCCGGTCAGTTCCCCAAGTTCAGCGAAGAGGTTTACTGGATTCAGAACCCCACCAGCGCAGACAAAAAGTTCCTGCTGCCCACTGCTGAAACCGCACTGGTCAACCTGCATCGGGATGAGATTCTCACCGACGAGGATCTGCCCCGCAAGTATATTGCGTACACCCCCTGCTATCGCCGTGAAGCAGGCAGCTACCGCTCCGAAGAGCGCGGCATGATCCGCGGCCACCAGTTCAACAAGGTGGAAATGGTGCAGTACACCCGCCCCGACCAGTCCGACGCTGCTTTTGACGAGCTGGTGATGAAGGCAGAGCGTCTGGTACAGGAACTGGGCCTCCATTACCGCCTGAGCAAGCTGGCAGCCGGTGACTGCTCCTTCTCCATGGCCCGCACCTATGATATCGAAGTGTGGATTCCCAGCATGGGCATTTACAAGGAGGTCAGCTCCGCTTCCAATGCACGGGACTATCAGGCACGCCGCGGCAATGTGAAGTTCCGCGGAGAGGACAAGAAGCTGCAGTTTGTCCACACCCTGAATGCTTCCGGTCTGGCCACCAGCCGCGTGATGCCCGCCATCGTAGAGCAGTATCAGAACGCCGACGGCAGCGTGACTGTGCCTGAGGTGCTGCGCCCGTATATGGGAATTGACGTCATTCGCTGATTGTACAAACAAACAGGGACGCCGGAAATACTCCGGGCGTCCCTGCTTTTCATTTTCAAAAAAGGGGAGAAAGCCATGGCCGATATCCGGCAATATGAAAACCACTGGCGGGTAGCTACCTTTGAAGTGGATGCCCAGAGTGAAATGAAGCTCTCCACCATGCTGCGCATTTGTCAGGAAACCAGCGAAAAGCACCTGGCAGCGCTGGGGGTAGGCTATGAAAAATTGAAGGAAGACGGGATGGTCTTTCTCATTACCAAAAGCGAAAGCACCATTAAAAGAATGCCCGCCCATACGGAAGAGCTGCGGGTGGTGACAAAACCCCAGGGCGTGCGCGGTGCGGAGTTCTATCGGGACTATGAGTTTTTTGTGGGGGAGGAATCCATCGCCTATGTGATGCAGTGCAGTGTGGCGGCCAATACCCAGACCCACCGGATTCTGCATCCGAGAAAGTTTGCGGCCTATGGGCTGGACGCTTCCGCAAACGGCGTGACGGATCATGTGCTTTCCCGTATCAAAATCGAAGGGCTGCCCTTTCTGGGGGAACGGGTCATCCGGTATTCTGATCTGGATTACAACGGCCATTTGAACAACGCCATTTACGGGGATATTTTCTATGATTTCGCTCCCGGCGGCATCATGGGAAAAAAGCTCAGCCGGGTACAGATCAACTTTGTCAACGAGAGCCTGCTGGGAGAAGTGATCCGGATTTTTGGTGCGGAAAAGGACGGGCAGGTGCTGCTGTACGGTGAGAACAGCCGGGGAAGAGCCTTTGAGGCTTCGGCGGAGCTGACACAGCGGGAGCAGCAGGATTGATACCCTGGAATGCATAGAGTTATCACATCAACACGTTAAAGAGATAGCAGGAGAAAACGAAAGAAAACGGGAAGAATTGCAAGTTTTTCCGCAAAAAGCGACCGTGTTCGCGGATTTTGAAGAAAATACCCGAAAAACCGCCGAAAAAACGAAAAAACTTCGTGCCGGCTTTCGATGCGCCCGGTTGTATTCTCCATAAGTACATGGTATAATTAACTACTATATACCACGTTTTTTCACAGAAGAAATCAGAAAGAAAGGGAGAGAATTAGGAATGGTAAACACCAATTACAGCGAAAAATTCGTAAAAGAAGGCCTCACCTTTGACGACGTGCTGCTGATTCCCGCGGAATCCCACGTACTGCCCAAGCAGGTGGACCTGTCTACCTGGCTGACCAAGACCATCAAGCTGAACACTCCCATCATGACCTCCGCCATGGATACGGTTACGGAAGCCGACATGGCCATCGCCATCGCCCGGGAAGGCGGCATTGGTATTATCCACAAGAACATGTCCATTGAGAAGCAGGCCGACCAGATCGACCGGGTCAAGCGCTCTGAAAACGGCGTCATTGTCAACCCGTTCTTCCTGTCCCCTGAGCATCTGGTGGCAGACGCCAACGCCATCATGGCCCGCTACAAGATTTCCGGTGTGCCCATTGTGGACGAGCAGGGCAAGCTGGTGGGTATCATCACCAACCGCGACCTGCGGTTTATGACGGAGAAGGACTTCTCTCAGCCCATTTCCGCTGTCATGACCAAAGAGCATCTGGTGACCGCTCCCGTGGGCACCACGCTGGAGCAGGCACAGGAGATCCTGCGCCAGCACCGCATTGAGAAGCTCCCCATCGTGGACGAGCAGGGCAACCTGAAGGGCCTGATTACCATTAAGGATATCGAGAAGGCTGTTCAGTACCCCAACTCCGCAAGAGATGCAGGCGGCCGTCTGCTGGCTGGCGCTGCTGTGGGTGCTACTCCCGACGTGCTGGAGCGTGTGGCAGAGCTGGTAAAGGCCCAGGTGGACGTGGTCACGCTGGACTCCGCCCATGGTCACAACAACGGCGTTCTGGAAGCCGTTACCAAGATTAAGAAGGCATATCCCAACCTGCCCGTGATCGCAGGCAATATCGCTACCGGTTCCGGCGCAGAGGCCCTGATTAACGCAGGTGCTGACTGTGTCAAAGTGGGCATCGGCCCCGGCTCCATCTGCACCACCCGTATTGTGGCTGGTATTGGTGTGCCTCAGATTACCGCTATTTATGACGCTGCCTGTGTGGCTGCCAAGTATGGCATCCCGGTGATTGCTGATGGCGGCATCAAGTATTCCGGCGACATTGTCAAGGCACTGGCTGCCGGTGCAAACGTTGTTATGGTTGGTTCTCTGGTTGCAGGCTGCAAGGAGTCTCCCGGAGAGTACGAGCTGTATCAGGGACGTCAGTTCAAGGTGTACCGTGGTATGGGCAGCCTGGCCGCTATGGGCAAGGGCAGCTCCGACCGGTACTTCCAGGCGGACGCCCGCAAGCTGGTTCCCGAAGGCGTGGAAGGCCGCGTGCCCTTCAAGGGCCCCCTGGCCGACACTATTTATCAGATGCTGGGCGGCCTGCGTGCCGGTATGGGCTATACCGGATGCGCCAACATTCCGGAGCTGCATGAGAAGGCACAGTTCATCCGGATTACCGGCGCTGGCCTGAAGGAAAGCCATCCCCACGACATCCAGATCACCAAGGAATCCCCCAACTATTCCTATTCTTTCTGAGAAAATTGAGTTTCTGCCGCAGGAAATCCCCTGCGGCAGAATTTTTTTGAAAAATTTTTCGTTTTCCTATTGACAAATGGGACATGCATCATGTATAATCAATAACGCTCCGTACCGAAAACGAAGCGCAATTATGGCGGCATAGCTCAGTTGGCTAGAGCATTCGGTTCATACCCGAAGTGTCGATGGTTCGAATCCATTTGCCGCTACCAAATGGCCCGGTCGTCAAGCGGTTAAGACACCGCCCTTTCACGGCGGGTTCACGAGTTCGAATCTCGTCCGGGTCACCAATAGAAACCTCCGAGAAATTTCTCGGAGGTTTCAAAATAAGGACGCGTAGCTCAGCTGGTTAGAGCGCTCGCCTCACACGCGAGAGGTCATGGGTTCGAGTCCCCTCGTGTCCACCAAATAAGAACGAAAGTTATGATACCATTGGGATTGCAACTTTCGTTCTTTTTCTTTTTGTAAAAACCCTTGTCCTACAAGGCTTTTCGGCTACGGGACGAAAAAGAGTAATTTCATTGTGCCATTCTCTGGCACTCCCTTCGGTGCTTTTTAGGGATGATTTGATCCATTGCAGCACAACGGAAATCCACAATGAAACTATTCTCAATAGAATAATTTCATTGTGAATGAGATTAGTTTCATTGTGGGAGAAAAGTTTCATCGTGTCAAAGAATAGTATCATTGTCATTGAAAATTCAATATGTTTATGGTATAATCAAATAAAAAACGGAGGAAATCGTTGTGGACAATTTCAAAAATGAAGCCAAAGAATTATCTACAGAAGATTTATTGTTGATTCTGGAAGACCAGGTCGATTTATACTCGGAAGAGGAATTGAAAATATTAAGAGACGAACTCGCATCACGCCCTGAAAACGCACTCGAGTTGGAGGCTAAAGAACGAGAAAGAAAAGAAAGAATAGAGGAGGAAGCCGCACGTCAAGCAGAGAGAGAACGGCAAATCCAATGTCAGAAACAAGCTTTCGAAAACCGGATCAATTCACTAAAATCGAAAGGCTATGAAGGGTATTATGAATATACCACATTAAGTTTGGTTGACGATGATGGTGGTGGACTTACAACCACACAAGTAACTCGACTTTTAAATGATTATGCATTAGATGGATGGCGATTGGTCTTCGCTTATGCTAATGAGTTAGGACACAACAGTACCAGCGGCGGATTTGGTGGCTTTTCTACCGGAACGAATTCCACTGTTGACCAACATATTTTAATTTTGGAAAGATTTATAAGAATCTGTTTCTGATTTTCTGTTGGTTGCACAAAATGCAACTTTGCAACCGCTTGCAACCCGTATCGTAAATTGCGTTTGTTGCCAAATAAAAAATTCCGGAGTACGTCGGTATTCCGGAATTTTTTTATTGTTTGAAAACGGGAAAGCTTGAGGAAATTGAAAACAGGGAAGGAAGAGCGGATATGAAAGATACTTTTGTCAGTGATTTAAAAGTGACCTTGACGGGGCTTGCCAAACTGATTCTGTGCATCGTTTTGAAGGTGCAGGGGATTCTGACCATGGAGATCTGGCTGGTGGTGGTCAGCTGCATTCTGATTTTCTTTGTGCCCATGGGGGCTACGATTCTGTTTGTGATCGGAAAACTGGTTGGCATTCTGTCTCTGGACTGGATTTGGATTCTGGTGGCAATAGCGCTGGATCTTCCCAGTTTGAATCTGATTCTGTCAGAGGTTAAAAAATGAGTTTCAGATATCCCTTTTGAATTTTTGAGCACAGGCGAAGGAATGGTTCCTTTGCTTGTGCTTTTCTTTTTTGCGTGATACAATGGCCGTAAAAGGAGGAGAGGTATATGAAAAGCAGTTTTCCGCAGGAAGCAAAAGAGATTATGCAGGAACGTTTTGGCCATGATACGCTGTTGTCAGTGGCTACCGTTGACGGGGATATGCCCTATGTCCGTACCGTGAATGCCTGGTATGAAGACGGGGCCTTTTATGTCATCACCTATGGTCTGTCCAATAAAATAGCCCAGCTTCGCAAGAACCCCAATGTGGCCGTATGCGGCGACTGGTTTACCGCTCACGGTCAGGGAATCAATCTGGGATGGTTCTGCAAGGAAGAAAACAAAAGCATTGCAGAAAAATTAAAGGCGGCATTTGCTTCCTGGATTAACAACGGGCATAATGATTTTGAGGATGAAAACACCTGTATTCTGTGCATCCGCCTTACCCGGGGCGTGCTGTTTTCCCATGGTACCCGCTATGATCTGGATTTTGCGGAGGAATATGGGAACAGAGCCAATGGATAAAGGGGTTGGAAAAGGGAAAAAAGGCTTTACAACCAGCGGTTTACAACCGAATCAACCATTGGTTGAGAAAGTTCAACCGGGAGTCC